>CAMPBM010000038.1 GCA_946637865.1 uncultured Lachnospiraceae bacterium
ATAATTTTAATTTTTGACGGCTACCTGCAAAAGTAACCCACCTGAATTGTAACTACTGTTTAACAGTTATAAACAAGTCGTTACAGTAACACATTAACTGTAACGACTTGTTAAACATTATCTATCCGCATTTTTTCCTATCTTTATCACAAACTAACATAATAATCCTTACTATAAGAAATACTACTAAAGTAACTAGAATTGCCACAATAGCACCTAATCCAAGTGCTGCAAATAAGCCTGTAACTGCACCTATAAGAACCCCAATAACGAAGGCTAATATAATAGATAAGATGAAAATAATTAAATCGATACAGCAATTTTTATTTCTTCTTTTCTTTTTGCAACAACAAATATCTATCTCTTGCTCCATAAAAAACCACCTCCTTAATTCTTCAGTATAATATATAATATGAAAAAAAACATAAATGTTGACAAAATTCGACACTTAAAGCAGGCTATAAAATTTGAAAAATCTAGTATTTGTCTTGACAAGTGAGTAAAGGTTAGGTATAATATTGTTCGTACGAAAAAAGGGTTAAAGAAAAATAACAACCCCTAGGAATACATCCGAATTAGGTAAGGTAATACCGGAAGGAGGGGAATATATATGCCAGAAGTAAAAAATAATGGTAATTTGGAAGATGCATTAAAAAGATTTAAAAGACAATGTGCAAGAAACCAAGTGTTACAAGAAGTCCGTAAAAGAGAACACTATGAAAAACCTAGTGTAAGGAGAAAGAAAAAATCAGAAGCTGCTAGAAAAAGAAAATTTTAGTGGTTTGTTGAAGGTGCAAGTGCAAACTTGCACTTTTGTGATATTAGATGGAAATAATGCTTAAGAGGAGTACAATATGCTCTAATACGAAACAGTAACATAGTACTCTGCTTAGCGGAACATAATATGCTCCACTATGAAACAACAACATAGAACTATATGTAGTGGGCTATTTAAGTGTTCCATAAAGGCTATGAAGTACTCATATCCTACGCGTAAAATATTATATGATAAAAGTAATCAATATAACATTTTACTAATACAATCCAATATGTAATAAACAGTAGAAAGGAGACCATAATTATGTTAAAAGAAAAATTATTAGAAGATTTAAAAACATCTATGAAAGAAGGAAATGTAAACAGAAAAAACACTGTTCAAATGGTAAGAGCAGGAATTTTACAGGTTGAAAAAGATAAACACATAGAATTAAATGATGACCAAATATTAGAAGTTATAGCTAAAGAATTCAAAAAAAGAAATGATTCATTAGTAGACTATGAAAAATCAGGCAGAGAAGACTTAATAAGCCAAATAAAGGAAGAAATGGCTGTTTTAGAAGAATATTTACCTAAAAAATTATCAGAAGAAGAACTTACAGAAAAGGTAAAAGAGATTGTAGCTGAAGTAGGAGCTACTTCAATGAAAGACATGGGAATAGTAATGAAAACAGCCAAGGAAAGACTTGGGCTAACAGCAGACGGAAAAATGATAAATGAGATTGTTAAAAAATTGTTAGTCTGAAATTTGGGACGTTTGAATTCGGGATGGAGATTTTTTTGAAATCTCCGTCCCGAATTCAAACGTCCCCAATTTCAAAAACTGATTACTCAAATATTTTTGCAAAAAGACTAATGCACCATAAGCTGGCTAGACCAACTAGTATATAAACTATTTTAGCTAGTATAGAACCCTCACCAAATAGAAAGTCTACTAGATTAAAATTAAATAGTCCTACTAATCCCCAGTTTAAGCCACCAATTATTACGAGGATTAAAGCAATGGAATTTACTATTTTCATGATTTCAACCCCTTTCAGTATCTATAATTATCTTTCTTAGGGTTATTGTATACATTAATGAAATTTTTATTCAAAAATTTTTTCATAAGTTATTTTTGACGTTTATCTGCAAAAGTAAACCACCTGACCAGTAACACATAAAATAGTTCGCCTAAATCAAATTTATTCTTTCCCATTGTAAATTTAAAAAAAAGAATATATAATCATACTATAAAAAACAAGAGAAAAATATAATTGTATAGTTTTCCAAAAAAAGTTTTATAATATAGATAAAAAGAAGGGAAGGATATTTAATGAATTACGAAAAAGAAAACTTGAAGGAAGGGATTACAATCCACAAAATAAAAACAAATAAATTTAAAACAAATTTATTTGCAATTTTTTTAAGTACTAAATTAGACAGAAATACAGTCACAAAAAATGCTTTATTAGCAGCTGTATTAAGACGAGGAACAAAAAAACTGGCTACGCAAGAAGAAATTAGTAAAGCCTTAGAAAACATGTATGGTGCTAGTTTCGATTGCGGTATTGAAAAGACAGGTGACAACCATATTTTAAAATTTTATTTAGAAAGTATTAACAATGATTTTTTGCCTGCAAAGGAAAACTTGAGCAAGGAATGTTTAGATATCTTATTTGATATAGTATTTAATCCATATATAGAAGATGGAAAGTTTAAGAATGAATATGTTGAAGGTGAAAAAGAAAATTTAAAGCAGATTATAGAAGGGAAAATAGATAATAAGGCAAAATATGCATATGATAGGTGCATAGAGGAAATGTATAAAAATGAGCCATACGGATTATATAGATATGGATATATAGAAGATTTAGATAATATAGATGCACAAAGTTTATATAACTATTATGTTGAATTAATAAAGAATGTAAAAATTGATATTTTTGTATCTGGAGATTTAGAAGATGAAATTATGTCAGAAATCAAAGAAAATGAAACTATAATGAATTTACAACCACGAACACCTATATACAATATAAACAAAGAAAATGATACTAAGCCACTTGTTGAAGAACCAAAGGTTATTTCAGAAAGTATGCAAATTACACAAGGAAAATTAATTCTAGGGTTAGATGTTTTAGACAATAGAAAAGAAAGCAAATATGCAACTTCAGTATATAATGTTATTCTTGGTGGAAGTGCTAATTCAAAAATGTTTCAAAACGTTAGAGAAAAGGCAAGTTTAGCGTATTCAGCTGGTTCAAGTTATTTAAGGCAGAAAGACAATATTTTTATAAAATGTGGAATTGATATACCAAATTACGAGAAAGCATTAGAGCTAATAAAAGAACAATTAAAACAAATGGAGAATGGTGATTTCACGGATGAAGATATTAATAATGCGCAAACCATAATAGCTTCATCAGTAGGAAGTATAACAGAATCTCAGGATTCGGAAATAACTTACTATTTTTCACAGGAATTGTCTGATGAATTTATTTCAATTGAAGAGTATATAAAGAATATTAACAGTGTTAATAAGGAACAAATTGTTGAAATAGCAAAGAAAATTCAAATTAATACAATTTATTTTTTGAAAGATTAATAAAGATTAATATTTAAGTTGAAAGGAAATTGATATATATGAAAATTATTGAAAGCACAAAAATAAAAGAAAAAGCATATTTTGAGAAGTTAGAAAACGGTTTGAATATAATAATAATCCCAAAGGCAAATACTAAGAAAAAATATGTTATTTGGGGAACAAATTTTGGCTCTATAGATAATAGGTTTATATTACCTAAAACGAACGAAGAAGTATTTATTCCAGATGGTGTAGCCCATTTCTTAGAACACAAGATGTTTGAACAGAAAAATGGAAGAAACAGCTTAGATGTGCTAATGGCACTTGGATTAGACGCAAATGCGTATACAACAAACGACCATACAGCATATTTATTCGAATGTTCATCAGACAAATTTTATGAAGGCTTAGATGAACTGATGGATTATGTACAAAATCCATATTTTACAGACGAAAATGTAGAGAAAGAAAAAGGAATTATAGGCCAAGAAATTATGATGTATGATGATGATCCAGGGTTTAAATTATACCTAAATACCATGGATTGTTTATATCACAAAAATGCTGTAAAACTAGATATAGCAGGAACTATCGAATCTATAAAAGACATTAATCCAGATGTTTTATACAAATGTTATAATACTTTTTATCATCCAAGCAACATGACTTTAGTTGTATGTGGTGATTTCGTTCCTGAAGATTTATTAGAAGAAATAAAGAAAAGGCTTCTTCCTAAGGAAAATCAAGGTGAAATAAAGAGGATTTATGAAGAAGAAGAAGACAGTATTAATAAAGAACGTAAAGAAGCCAATATGGAAGTTAGTACACCAATATTTATGATTGGAATTAAAGATAAATTGCCAGTTACAGACGAAATTGTAAAAAAACATATTGCAATTCAAATTATTTTAAATATGTTAGTTGGCAAGAGTTCCAGCCTTTACAGAGATTTATATAATAGTGGTGATTTACTTGCAGAGCCAGATTGCGATTATGAGTTTTCTAAACAATATTCTCATGTTTTAGTTGGTGGACAATCAAAGAATCCTGAACTTATATATGAAAAGTTTAAATCTGAACTTGCTAGAGTAAAGAAAGATGGCTTAGATGAAGAACATTTTGAGAGAATTAAAAGAAAAATCTATGGTGAATATGTTACTGATTATAATAGTGTATCAAACATTGCACGAATGTTTTTAGCAGATTCTTTTAAGGGAATTAATAGCTTTGATTATATTGAAAAATTTGATAGTGTTACTAAAGATTATGCAGAACAGATTTTAAATGATGTGTTTAAGGAAAATATGATGGGATTTAGTGTTATAAGACCTAAATAAGAGCTATAAGTCAGCCTTAATATTTTTTGCAACTATCCGTCCAATATAAGAATTATGTAAGATTACAGGTCGCTTTAGAGCGTTTATAATTCTTATATTGGACTACTCAGTAAAAATGATTGAGCTGTAACTGATAACTAGGTGAGCTGTAAAAATATTTCAAATCAAAGAACTAATTTGAAAGAAAGATATATCTATAACCATGTGTGCATTAGGAAACTATATGAAGCTTCTAAAGTAGCTACGCAACTCGAAGTGAAAATAGCTTTATTTTCAATGGAAAGGAGTGTGAGTTAATATGATAATAAAAACGGGATTAATCCCAAGGATTGCTTTTGAAATATTTGGAATTTCAATTTATTGGTATGCGATTTTGATTGTATCGTCAATAATTATGGCAGTGTTGTGGTGTAAATTTCATGATGGTAGGTACAAAATAAAATTTGATGATTTATTGGACATGGCAATAATAATGTTGCCAATTGCTATAATTTGTGCAAGATTATACTATGTTGCATTTTCACTTGATTACTTTTTGGAAAATCCTTCAGAAATATTAAAGATAAAGAATGGTGGGCTTGCAATATATGGAGGACTTATAGGTGGTTTATTAGTAATAATATTATTTAGCAAGAAAAGAAAACTAAAGGTATTGGATATTACAGATTACATAATCCCAGTTGTTGCACTTTGCCAGTCTATTGGAAGATGGGGAAATTATATAAATATTGAAGCATATGGCTATGAAACAAACTGGCCTATACGAATGGAAATAGTAGCGGGTGGGATAACTAAATATGTTCATCCAACTTTTTTATATGAATCTGTTTGTACATTTGTAATATTCATTATTCTATCAATATTAAGTAAAAAAAGAAAATTCTCAGGTGAAATAACATATATGTACATAATTTTTTATTCTTTCATCCGATTCTTTATAGAAGGGCTACGAACAGATAGCTTAATGTTATTTAATTGCAGAATTTCACAAATCTTGTCATTAGTACTTTTTATAATATTTAGTAGTATTTTAGTGTATAAGAAAAATAAAAATAATGAAATGTCAAAAAATGCTGAAAATGACAAATAAAATCTTAGATAAAAATGACCTAAAAGTACCATTTTTATTGACTATTGTGGTAAAAATGTGGTATTCTTTATATATGTAGGATGTAAGGGACAAGCATGTATGCCATGCTATTTGACTAAGAATTTTTGTAGTATGTGATATCTAAACGGACTTAAGCTAGTAAGTGGAAAATGCTATACGGAATACTTTAATCATGCTAATATTTTTTATAAGATTTTACTTAAAACATCCGTTACTAGATGAAGTTAAACATACATAATAAAAAGGAGAGTTGGTTAATATGTTAGAAGAAAAAATTCGTATGGCAAGAAAAAAGCTAGACGAGAGCATAATAACTGGGAAGGATTATAAAGAAATTTATAACTTAAGCGTTGAATTGGACGAATTGATTGCTAGATATTATATTGATAGAGATGGGGATGACAATAATGTGTGACATGTACAGTATTTTATGGAATTACCCTGAAAAATAATTAAAAAATATTGACTTTTTTGTAAAAAAGAGTTATCATTAAGATATATAGCATTAGTATTTATTTTTTTAGAATAATAAAAGGAGGAAAAAAAGATGTTAAATAAAAAAATGAAAGTTAGTAGTGTAATATTATTAGTAATAATGTTACTATTCACAGTATCAAACTTTGCATATGCTGCAAATATTCCAAAGGTAACTGAAAACAGTAGCTTTATGACTGCACAGATAGGAACTATACTAGGAATAATTAGATGGGTAGGATATGCTATAGCTATTGGAATGGCTATGATACTTGGTATAAAGTATGTAACTTCATCACCAGATGGAAAAGCTGAAATTAAGAAGACAGCAACTATTTATGTTGGAGGTATTGTACTTATAGCAGGTGCTTCTACTATAGTTGGTGCTATTAGCGATCAGCTTGGTATAGAAGGATAATTTTATAGGAAAATTTACAAATTAAAGGGTAAAATTATGAAGAATTTTTTTAAAAAACTTTTTAGTATGTTTATTGCTGTAAGTTCTGGAGCTTCTTCGGTTGTCCATGCAGATGCCATGGGAATATATAATCGGAGGACAGAATGGGTTTACAGACATAGGGCAGAAAATTGCAGGGTATGTTATGTATTTCGCTGAGGCTTTTGCTGTAGGTATGTTGATTATTATGGGTATTAAGTTTGTAATATCAGCTCCGGAGGGAAAGGCTGAAGCTAAAAAGAGAATAATTCCATGGGCAATAGGTGTTTTTATATTATTCTCATTTAACGCTCTTATAAATCAAGTTGCGGATTTAGGTTCGCAAATAAACTAAGAATCAAAAATAAACATAAAAAATCATCAATATAAATATATTTATATTGGTGATTTTTTTATGTTTAGGAAAATATTTAGTATAATAATATGTTTAATAATCATTACCAATTCTATAATATACGCAGATGATAATATTGAAATATCGGATGAAAAGGAAGATATTGACACAATTAGTCAAACAGTAAGTGCAAGTTCAGAATTAGCAGAACTTCCAAACTTGAATGCAAGAATCGCAGTGGCATATGATAGAAAATCTGGGAGGGTAATATTTGGAAAAGATGAAAACAAGCGTACAGCCATGGCATCAACTACCAAGATAATGACAGCAATAATACTACTTGAAAACGCCGATTTAAACCAAACAGTAATAGTATCGCGGAAAAGCAGGAGGGACAGGTGGCTCAAGACTAGGTTTAAAGAAAAATGACAAAATAACAATGAAAGACCTATTATATGGTTTAATGTTAAAATCAGGTAATGATGCTGCAGTAGCAATTGCTGAAAACGTCGGAGGAAATGTTGAAGGCTTTGCTGAACTAATGAATGCAAAGGCTAAAGAAATAGGACTACAAGATACACATTATGTTACACCTCATGGGCTAGATGATCCAGAGCACTATACAACTGCGTACGAATTAGCAAAGCTAGCAGATTATGCACTTAACAATGAAGTTTTTGCCAAAGTTGTGAATACAAAATCGTATACAGTAACAATAAATGGATACCCTAAAACAATCTCCAACACAAATGAATTGTTAGGTTACCTTGAGGGGGTTAATGGCGTAAAAACGGGATTTACAAACAATGCAGGTAGATGTTTAGTTACATCAGTAAATAGAAATGGTTTTGAGATTATAACAGTAGTCTTGCAGGCAGATACAAAGAAAATTAGAACGGAAGATAGTATTAAAATAATTGAATACGTCTATAAGAATTTTGAACCTGTAAATATCAAAGAGATAGTTGATGATAAGTTTAATGAATGGAATAAAATAAATAAGGATAGAATTATAATTAATAAGAGTAAAAACTGTAATTTAATACTCTACATTTCTGATTTAGAAAACGAGGTTATTCCAATAAAAAAAGATGAGCAGGATAATATAGAGATATCTGTAAATTGCATATATTATTTTGATGCTCCGCTAGAGAAGGATACTACCATTCGGTAACTTGAAAATAACTTTAAATGATGAAATTATTCAGATTTTAGAAGTGAAGAATTTAAAAACTATAGAGAAGAAAAATGTTGTAGATTATATTAATTTATTTGCTAAAAAATTATGTGAATCGTTTTAACCACACTTTCTGTTTTTTACATATTTATACATGCATGGGTGAAATATTTGCTTATAAACTTTTAAGGTGATTTTATCATAAATTAAATACACAATAAAAATAATTGACTTTACATAAAATATAGAGTATAATAGAATCATAAGCAAATGCTTTTTTATACAGATTTCCTTTTCTACTTAGTGTTTGCGTATTTATTTTAATTAAGGAGGTCGGACAGATGAAATTAGCTCTAATTTTAGCGTACTGCTTTGGAGTAGAGAAGTATGCAAAAAGTGAGCAACATAATGAAGCGATACTGGCATTTGTGGATATATCGTTTTCATTATGGATGCTCTCAGAGTTTATACTTCTGATTTCAAACATCATCAAAAAATAAAAAACATTGTTTCCCTCGAAAGAGGGTTTTTTATTTTGTATTTCTTCCAAATTATAGTAGTATTTTGAAGCTTACTATGTTATACTATATATAATGATTTTCAAAAAAACGATAAAAGCAAGGAGAGAAAATAATGCAAAACCTAATACAAGATTTAAATAATAAACAACAAGAAGCAGTTCTTCAAACAGAAGGACCATGTTTAATAATTGCAGGAGCTGGCAGTGGTAAAACTAAGGTATTAACGCATAAAATTGCATATTTAATGGCAGAAAAATATGTTAAACCATGGAATATATTGGCAATAACATTTACTAATAAAGCAGCAAGTGAAATGAAACAAAGAGTTGAAAGTTTAGTTGGAGACGCTGTAAATGATATGTGGATAGGAACATTCCACTCTATTTGTGTGCGTATTTTACGAAAATATATAGACAGAATTGGATTTGAAAGTTCCTTCATAATATTCGATACACAGGATCAAAAAACATTAATAAAAGAATGTTTAAAAGAATTAAAAATAGATGATAAATTATTCTCAGATAGGGCTGTACTATCTGAAATTAGCAATGGTAAAAATGAAATGCTAGAGCCAAAAGCATATGCAGTGAAATATGCAGGTGATTATAGAAAAGAAGTAATAGCTAAAATATATGAATTGTATCAAAAACGTTTAAGGGAAAATAATGCTGTAGATTTTGATGATATTATAAACTATACAATAAAAATACTAAACGACAATATTGATGTATATGAATATTATACTGATAAATTTCAATATGTTTTAGTAGACGAATATCAAGATACAAATAAAGCGCAGTTTATGCTAATTTCAATTTTAGCATCAAGGCATGGAAACATTACAGTTGTAGGAGATAATGATCAAGGTATATATTCGTTTAGAGGAGCAGACATTTCTAATATACTAAACTTTGAAAAAGATTTTCCAGGTACAAAGATAATAAAATTGGAACAGAATTATAGATGTACTGGAAATATATTAAAAGCTGCAAATGCTGTAATAAAGAACAATCAGGTTAAATACGATAAAAAATTATGGACTCAAAATGACGAAGGAAATCTTCCAACTGTCTATATGGGAGATGATGAGTATAGCGAAAGTAATTATATTGTAAGCCAAATAAATGAACTAAAAAGAGAACAATTTTATAAATACTCAGATTTTGCAATACTATATAGAATGAACTCTCAATCAAGAGCAATAGAAGATATTTTAAGAAGAGAGAAAATTCCTTACAAAATTATAGGTGGTCAAAAGTTCTATGAAAGAAAAGAAATAAAAGACATTATTTCATATTTAAGATTAATATTTAATACATCAGATAACTTAGCCTTAAAAAGAATTATTAATGAACCAAAGCGAGGAATTGGAAAGACAAGCCTAGACAATATACAGGAAATTTCTGAAAGAACAGGAGTTTCAATGTATGAGATAATAAAAAATGCAGAACAATATGATTTAAACAGAGTGTATGCAAATTCAAGGGAGTTTATCGACACAATTGAAGAATTAAGAGCAAAACAAGATAAAATTTTAATATCTGAATTGATAAAGGAAACCTTAAACAAAACTGGATATACAAAGGCTTTAAAGAATGAAAATACGATTGAGGCGGAAAGCAGAATTCAAAACTTAGATGAGTTTCTAACGGTTGCAATTGAGTTTGAGGAAGAATCTGCAGATAATACATTACAAGAATTCTTAGAAAACATGACACTTACCACAGATTTAGATAATATGCAAGATGAAGATGATAGTGTACTTCTAATGACTTTACATAGTGCAAAAGGCTTGGAGTTTGAAACTGTTTTCTTAGTAGGAATGGAAGAAGGAATTTTCCCAGGATTCAAATCAATAGGTGAGCCACAAGAACTTGAAGAGGAAAGACGCTTGTTTTATGTTGGAATTACAAGAGCCAAAAGATTCTTATATCTAACCTGTGCAAGAAGAAGAACTATATTTGGTTCTACAAGTTATAATCCTGTTTCAAGATTTGTTAAAGAAATTCCAGAAGACCTATTGGGTGGATACGAGGATACTTTCTTAAATAAAAAATCTGATTTTGAAGACAGTGATTATAAGTGGCAATATGGATTTAATAAAAATTCATCGGGTTCTAAGGTAAAAACCTATAATGTTGACTCATATAAAATTTCATTTGGAGCAACAGCAAAGGAAAGTAATGCAGGTTTCTCAGTAGGATTGGATTCATTGAATTCAAAATCAACAGAAAAAGGGGAAAATAAGTTCGCATTTAGAACAGTAGATAGTTTCTTAAAATCAGTTAGTGGTATGAACAAACAGGTAGATGTAACTAAGTATTCCGAAGGACAAAGAATCTATCACAAGAAATTTGGAGAAGGTACTATTACTAAATTGGAACCGGAAGGGGACGATGTTAAGGTAGATATTAGCTTTGATAAAGCTGGTAATAAGAGATTGATGGCAAAATATGCAGGCTTAGAAATTTTATAATTATTATGTATTTTTAATTGATTTTAGAATTAAAGACGGAGATTAAAAAAATGCAATTACATTTTTTAATTTTCGTCTTTTTACACAATAGGACATGTATTATTTTGTAGCGGAGTACGATGGACTCCAAGGAAAATGGAAGATTTTCTTTTTTTGTAAAAAATACAAACTAATCCTTCGTTACTGCCAGTTTATTAATATGACTATTTTATATAAAATAAAAAAAGTTCAATCTTACAGTATAAAAAGCATAAAAGTGTAAATAATTTAATTATAAATCAAATGAAAGGAATGATAATAATGGCTAATTTATCACAAGTTGAACTTCAGAATTTAAGACATTTAATTGGTGCACATGAGACATCTTACCAAAAATTAAACACGTATGCATCACAAGCTGTAGATCCACAAATAAAACAAATTTTTACTAAATCAGCACAGGATTCGTTAAATACTAAGCAAAAATTAATGTCTTTTTTAAATTGGTAGTTTTTGTATTAATAATATTATGGAGGTGTTTTTTATGGATGAGAAAACAATGGTAAATGATATATTAAATGGAGTAAAATCAGAATTAACAACGTATCAAGGTATTATATCTGAAACAGAAAATATGCAATTAAGACAAACTATACAACAAATAAGAAATGGTGACGAGAGTTTCCAATATGAGTTATTTAAAATAGCACAAACAAAGGGGTATTATAAGTCAGCTCAACCTGCAACAGTTAATGAAATTCAAACTGTTAAGAATGAGTTGCAATAAGACAAGTGCATAACAAGGGAACGTAGAAACTGTCTGCGACAAGGGAAGATTCCATTGTCGCAGACAGTTTCTACGTTTTGTTGTCTCACACTACATGAATCATAACAAATTGTACAAACTTCACTACGTGTTAATACATTTTTGAATGTTATATATTTTTATTTTTTAGCAGCTCTACATTAATGACCACCTAAACTGGTTACAGGTCAGCCTTGAAACGTTTGGGGACGGTCTTGATTTGTTTCAAAAATGAAACAAATCAAGACCGTCCCCAAACGTTTCAAGGCTGATCTGTAACCTAAACTGTAACCTGAAAAGTCAAAATAAAAAAATAATGTTGATTTATTGGAAAAAATAGGGTACAATATAGTAAGATATGAGAGGAGAGTGTTTCAAATAAGTAGAATAAAAAAAGGAATAATACATTTACGTATTTGGATGAAACTTATTATAATAGTTGGTATTGCAGTTTTATTAGCACTAAGTGCGATATCATTTTTTTATAAGCCTACATATGAAGTTACATATAATGGAGAATTTGTTGGATATATAGATGATAAAGGGGAATTGCAGTCTAAAATTAATGAATATATAACAAATGGAAATGGTGACGCCAATGTAGCATTTGTTCAAATTCAGAGCATGCCACAATATGAAATATGTTTATTGAAAAAAGAAGTTAAAACGAACGATGAAGAAATATATAATAGAATAATAGGAACAGGGGTATCATATTATAAATATTATACCATTAAGTTAGATGGTGAAGATAAGTACAATTTAGCTACGTATGCTGAAACAGAAGACATTATGAATAAGTTGAAGGAAAAGGAAAGTAATAATATAGATAAGATCACAACAGTAGAAAAGTATGATACCAGTTTGGTAGAATTTTCAAATGTAGATACATGTGTTGATGGATTATATGAAGAAAAACCAAAACCAAAGCCTAAGCCTGTGGTAGTTAAACAACCAACATATGCAAGCAACAATGGTGCTATAGGTTCTTCTAGAAATGTTAACAATCCATATAATAGTGTTGAATTAGGAATATCTTTAATACATCCTATAAGTGGTGTTATTTCATGTAGATATGGAAATCAAGGGTCATATTATCACACAGGTTTAGATATTGCTGCACCAGGTGGAACACCAATACAGGTTGCAGCTGACGGAACAGTTACATATGCAGGGTATCATTATAGCTATGGTAATTTGCTTATTGTAAATCATGCTAATGGTGTACAGACGTATTACGCACACTGTAGCCAACTATATGCATCAGTGGGGGATTGGGTTGCACAGGGTCAAGTTATAGGTGCAGTAGGAAGTACAGGAAACTCTACAGGAAATCACTTACACTTGGAAGTTAGGGTTAATGGAACTGCACAAAACCCACAGAATTATTTATACTAGAATTGAAGGAATGTGTCTATTAAATTGCAAAAGGAACTTATGAAATATGTAGATAAAGTAATATGGTGTAGTGGTATATAGTATATTTAATGAAATGCAAATACGCTTTATACTGAGGAATTATATGTTAAATAGCTGTTATTAATTGAAAAGGCTATTTGTCAACTATTGAAATAGATGGAAAATTATTACATCTATTTCAAGGGTTGACAAATAGCCCTTTTTATATAATAGGAAAGTTCAAGTGGAGTGTAAAATTAAGATAAAGATCTTTCCTAGGTATTAAATTACATTTTTTTAGCTGTATCAAAATAGTTAATACATGTTTTTATAGCATTGTTTTTCATAATTATTTTACCACATTCCATAAGCTTTCTACCAAATATTTCAGAATTATCAACATATGTACCAAATTCCGTAATCAAAGTATATAATTGTTTTATACTACTATGTTCAATATTTATTCCAGTAAGACACAAATAATAGTTATTCTTATATGAATATAGAACCATGTTTTTAGCAATACTGTAAAAGTTATTTAGCTTTGAAATGAAATTAGAAAAATTGCAGAAATCATCAAAGGTATCAAACCTATATATTAATTGCTTTGAAGTCATATCAAGGTTTTTACGCTTGATTTTTAATTTTTTTGCTTTTGATAACTTCGTGTTTGTATCAACATTTTTCCCAAATCTTGTGATAGTTAGTATAAAGTTCCCGTCAGACATGGCTAAAGCTTCTATTCGAAGTTTATAATCTTTTGTAACAAAACCAACCTTTTTTTCGGCCTCATCTAGCATGGCTAAAAACAAATTCTGAGATTCCTGCGAGTTAGACATGAAAGAGTTAAAGTCTATGTTTTTATCAATTAAATCCTGGTTATTTAAAGTGATTCTAATTTTATTTTCATTAAGTTTTTCAAATTTCATTGTTATCCTCCTAACTTAAGAATATTCTACTATTAACATTATACAATATATTGTATAAAAAATAAACATATAATTGTTGGAAAAAATGTTAATTATATACAGTATTATTATATTATTTTTATTCAAAAGTGTACTTGAAAGTATAGCACAAAAAAATGTAAAAGTAAATACAGGGCAATTTCATCAAATATTACAAAATTGTAATATTTCCTCAAAGTACTTAAA
>CAMPBM010000039.1 GCA_946637865.1 uncultured Lachnospiraceae bacterium
ATTTGCCAGGACTAGACGAAGATTATGAAACAGATGATTTGCCAGGACTAGACGATGACTATGAGACAGATGATTCGCCAGGACTAGACGATGACTATGAGACAGATGATTCGCCAGGACTAGACGAAGACTATGAAACAGACGATTTGCCAGGACTAGACGAAGACTATGAAACAGATGATTTGCCAGGACTAGACGAAGACTATGAAACAGACGATTTGTCAGAACTAGACGATGACTATGAGACAGATGATTCGCTAGGACTAGACGAAGACTATGAGACAGATGATTTGCCAGGACTAGACGAAGACTATGAAACAGATGATTTGCCAGGACTAGACGAAGATTATGAAACAGATGATTTGCCAGGACTAGACGATGACTATGAGACAGATGATTCGCCAGAACTAGACGAAGACTATGAGACAGATGATTCGCCAGGACTAGACGAAGACTATGAGACAGATGATTTGCCAGGACTAGACGAAGACTATGAAACAGATGATTTGCCAGGACTAGACGAAGACTATGAAACAGATGACTTGGAAGGACTAGACGAAGACTATGAAACAGATGACTTGGAAGGACTAGACGAAGATTATGAAACAGATGATTTGCCAGGACTAGACGATGACTATGAGACAGATGATTCGCCAGGACTAGACGATGACTATGAGACAGATGATTTGCCAGGACTAGACGATGACTATGAGACAGACGATTTGCCAGGATTAGACGATGACTATGATTTTGATATAGACAACATACCAGAAACAGAGGTTAATAATAGTAAAGATGAGGATGCCTCTGAAACAGAAAGTAAAACATCTGAAACAAATAATGTACAAGGACTTGTTGATGATTCTGAAGACAATTTACCAGAATTTATCGATGATGAATATGAACAGGATAATAATACAGCATTTAATGAAGATAACACAGACTCTGAAAAGCAACACAATGGTTCATTTAAAGGCATAAACAATAAAAATTACAAGTATGACAATAGTATAGCAGACAGCATCAAAGATTTGAAGGAAACAGAAAACAATGAATCATATAACATAGATACAGATAATTTGATAACATCTGGTAAAAAAATAATATCATTCGTTGGAACAACAAAGAATGGAACATCATTTATTGTTAACAATATGGCTGAGCTATTTTCTGAAAGAGGAATAAAAACGGCAATATTAGATTTAACAAAGAATAAAAATTCGTATTATGTATACACAAACAATGATGAAGAATTAAAAAAATCTGCTCAAGACAGCTTCGGAAACTTAGCAAATGGAATAGCAGAGGGTCTTAAGATAAATAATAGTCTAGATCTTTATACTTCATTACCAAATCAAGATGAAGGATTGGACGATGTTACAGGTGTGGTAAAGACATTAATGGAAAAATATACTTTAGTATTATTAGATTGTGATTTTGAAACAGATGTAAGGTATTTTAAAGTGTCACAAGAGACATACTTAGTTCAGAGTTTAGATATATTGACAGTTCAACCACTTACAGCCTTTTTAAGGGAGTTAAAAGGAAAAGATATATTAGACAAAGATAAATTAAGGATTATAATAAATAAAAATGTTAAAGTAAACATGCTAAGTGAAAGAGCTTTGATAGAAGGAATGTCAGTTTATAATGATCCATCTATGACATATATGACGGATTTATTCGATAAAGATACAATAAAATACGTATCAATTCCACTAGAGAATCAAGTGTATGTAAGATATCTAGAGGGATTAGTTAAATGTAAAATATCTTCAAAAGGATATTCAAAGGCTTTTATGTCTAGCATGAATAAGCTAGCTGACATGGTGTATCCTGCAGTAAATGGAAGAAAAGGAAAAAATGATAATAAAGCCAGCACGAATGCGTTTTCAAAAAACACAAATTCAATATTAAATAAAATGAAGAAAAAGCATTAGTAAAGTAGTGAGGTGAAATTTTTGGGAATATTAATAGGAATTATTGTAATACTGCTCGGAATTGCAATTGCACTAGTAGTGTATAATAAGAATTTAAACAACAAGTTAAAGGTTTTAAAAAACACAAATCAAAAAATAACAAGTTTAAATGTATTACAGGATTTTATGAATACAATAAGTGAGCAAATCCCAGCAGACCAAAAGATAAAAAGAATAAACGAAATATTAATAGAAAAGTATGAAATTAGATACTCTACTATAGTAATATACAATGGTTTGGAGTATGAAATTAAGGCTTCTAATGTTGAATCAAAACACTGGGATACCCTAAAAAATTTGCAATCTGAGAAGACTTTCGCAGATAGCATTCAAACTGCTACTACAAAATATATAACGGTAAATAATGAAAATGAAAAATTACCATATTTAAAAATGGAATATGCAAGGGCAAAATCAGCAATGTTTTTTCCCTTGTATATAGATAATATATACATTGGTTACTGGATTATAGAAGGTATTAAAGCGCATGAATTTGATAACGTAGATACTACAGTTCTAGAGGTAGTAAAGAATAATATTATTTCTGTTCTTAGAACAGTAGAAAATCAGAGAATAATAAGTAATTTGGTTAGGGAAGATTCATGTTCTGGTTTGAAGACAGTAGAGTATTTATATTCAGATGGAAAAAATATAATAGACAGATATCCTACATCTGCTGTTTGTGTTTTTAAAATAACAAATCTACATAAAATAAACGAAAGAGTTAGTAGAAAAACAGGAGATGAAGTTATTGCGAAAGTTTGTAAAATAATAAAAGATAATTTAACCGACGAATATCTTTTTGTTAGATATGTAGGAGCTGAGTTTGCACTTGTGTTTTCCGGAAGTGATGTAGATGGTGTCGCTCAATTTATGGGTGATATAAAAAGTAGGATAGAATCTATAAAGATAAGACCAAGAGAAGATTATAAAGCAACTGCAACTGCAAAACCTATACCATATGTTATTCCAAGAATAAATGTAGTAATAACAACATATTACAAAGGAACGGCATTAGAAGAGGTGTTGTCAAGACTAGAAAATTATCTTGATTCTGCACCAGAGACAGAAAATGAGATTAATTATTTATAGGAGGTGTAATTTATGGCTACTGATGAAACAGTTAGTTTTAAAGTCGAAAGAGATAAAAAAATTGAAGCAAGAGATATTTTGCAACAGGTTTATGAAGCACTTGTAGAAAAAGGATATAATCCAATCAACCAAATAGTTGGTTATATTTTGTCTGGAGATCCAACGTATATCACAAGTCATAATGATGCAAGAGGTCTTATTAGAAAAATAGAAAGAGATGAATTACTTGAAAAAATGGTAAAAGAATATATAGGATTGGACGATTAATTATGAGACTATTAGGAATAGATTATGGAGATTCAAGAGTTGGGCTTGCTATTACTGATGCATTACGGAATTACTGTTCAAGGTCTAGAAACCATTCATCATAACGGTAATGACAAGATAGTATTAAAACGTTTAGAGGAAATAGTAAATCAATATGAAATAAGTACCTTTGTGATAGGAATGCCAATTAATATGGATGGTACAAAAACTATTAGAGCAGATGTAACAAATCAATTTATACATAAATTAAAATGCAAATTTAACAAGATTAAAATTGAAGAAATAGATGAAAGACTGACAACTGTTGCGGCCCATAAGACTATGAACTATTTGAATGTAAATAAGTATAAGAAAAAAGGAATAGTGGATACATTATCTGCTGTATATATTTTAGAGATTTATACAAATAAGATAAAAAATAGTTGATTTTATTTGCAATATAGTATATTATAATGTTGATTTGAATGTACGTATGCAAAAGAAATAGTGAATAGCATTATTGAAATTGCTAATACTATATTTAAATAAATACGAAAATGTATAGAAGATTATTTTCTTGAAAGGAGAATTGAAGATGAGTGAAGAATTTAACAATAATGAAGAATCAGAAGAGATGGACAATGTTATAATACTAAATGATGAAAATGGAGAAGAGGTTCCTTTTGAATTTCTTGATTTGATAGAATATGAAGGGGAAGAATATGTAGTTCTTCTACCTGTTGAGGAAAATGAAGAAGCTGATGAAGTCGTTATATTGAAACTTGAAGATTCTGAATCAGAAGATGAAGAGTCATATGTAAGTGTTGACGATGAAGATGTTTTGAACAGTGTTTTTGAAATGTTCAAAGAAAAATTTAAAGACGAATTTAATTTCGTTGATTAAGAATAATGGTTTAGCCAACAAGATGAAGAAAAATCTACATCTTGTTGGCTTTTTTTTTGAAACATTTGGGGACGGTCTTGTTTTGTTTCATTTTTGAAACGTTTGGGGACGGTCTTAATTTGTTTCAAAAAAAGCATTGAAGATTAAATTACCATATGATACAATGTATAATATTGTATAGAAAAGAGGAGGAAGTGAAGATGTTAAAGATACTTAAAAACAATTTGAAGCAGTCTTGGATAATTGTTTTGTCAATAATTATATTGCTTTGGGTACAGGCAATGGCAGATTTAAATTTGCCAGATTTTACATCTAAAATTGTTAATGTTGGGATTCAGCAAAAAGGTATAGAGAATTCATCTCCAGAAGTAATAACAAAGCAGACCTTGGATAAAGCCTTGTTATTAACAAAGGAAGATAGTTTTATTTTAGAAAATTATTACATATTTTCAAAAGATAATTTGTCAGAGAAGGAATACAATAAATATTTAAAAGAATATCCTAATATTGAAAAGCAAGAAACTTATGTGATAAAAAATGTTGATAGTCAAACTAGAGAAAAGCTAAATGTAGAATTGGGCAAGGCTTTAATGTTTAATACTATGATTAGCAAGAAGGAAAGTGTTGATGCAATAAAGAATGAAATGGTGAATTATGTAAATGCTAATAAAAATGAGGAAGCATATGAGATTAAGGAGGAACAACATAACACTATTTCAAATGATGTTACGGATAATATGCAAATGATGAATAATATGCAAACAACGGATAATATACATACAATGGATAATATACAAACAGGGGAAGGCATTTTTGCAATAATAGGATCTTTGCCTGATGAAGAATTAAATAAAATACTTGATGTTGTAAATGAAAAGTATAAAGAGATGCCAGATAGTATAATAGAGCAAACAGCAATTGGCGCAGTGGAGGCTGAATATAGAGATTTAGGCGTAGACTTAGGAGCAAAACAGAACAAGTATATTTTGGCTTCCGGAATTCAAATGTTGGGAGTTGCTTTAATTAGTATGATTTCAGCAATTTTTATTACATTATTATCAGCAAAGATTGCTGGAAAGCTTGGAAAAATATTAAGAGAAAAAGTATTTAAAAAGGTACTTACTTTCTCTAGTAATGAGTTTAGAAAATTTGGAAGTTCATCGTTGATTACAAGAAATACTAATGACATACAGCAGATTCAGAATCTTATACCAATGTTGTTTAGAGTAGTTGTTTATGCTCCGATTGTAGGTGTTGGAGCTTTTATAAAAGTGTTGTCAAAAAGTCAAAATTCAATGGCTTGGATAATAGGAGTAGCTATTCTAACAATATTGGCTGTAATAGTAACCCTATTTGCATTTGCTATGCCTAAATTTAAAAAACTACAAGATTTAATTGATAGATTAAATATGGTTTCAAGGGAAATATTAACAGGAATCCCAGTTATAAGGGCTTTCAACAAAGAAAAGTATGAGGAAAAGAAATTCGATATGGCAAATCAAGAATTAACAGACACTAATATATTTGTAAATAGAGCAATGAGCTTTATGATGCCAGCATTGATGTTTGTAATGAATTCAATAAATTTACTAATTATCTGGAAAGGCGCAGAAAATGTTGATAAAGGTGTAATGCAAGTAGGAAATGTTATTACGTTTATGCAATATACAATGCAAATTGTTATTTCATTCTTATTCATTTCAATGTTATCTATTGTTTTACCACGTGCTTCTGTTTCAGCAAAGCGTATTACGGAGGTATTAGATACCGAAACATTGGTTAAAGATAGCGCAAATTTGAAAGAATTTGACCCAAATAAAAAGGGATTAGTTGAGTTTAAAAATGTATCATTTAGGTACCCAGATGCAGATTCAGAGGTAATAACAGATATTGATTTTACAGCAAAACCAGGTGAAATAACTGCAATAATAGGTAGTACCGGAAGCGGAAAGTCTACAATAGTAAATTTATTACCAAGGTTTTATGATGTAACAGGTGGGGAAATTTATGTAGATGGTGTAAATATAAAAGATGTTGCCCAAAAGGATTTGAGAAGTATTATAGGTTTTGTACCACAGAAGGGAGTGCTATTTTCAGGTACAATAGAGTCTAATATAAAATATAGTAACCTTAATATGTCGGATGAGCAGATGATAAAATCAGCACAAATAGCCCAAGCTGAAGAGTTTATCTCTAGCAAAACTGATACTTATAAATCAGAAATATCACAGGGAGGAAACAATGTTTCAGGCGGACAAAAACAGCGTCTTTCTATAGCAAGGGCTATTGCTAAAGACCCAGAGATATTTGTATTTGATGATAGTTTTTCTGCTCTTGATTTTAAGACAGACTTAAAACTTAGAACAGCACTTGAAGAAGTGACAAAAGATAAAACTGTAATTATAGTTGCACAAAGAATAAGTACAATTATGAATGCAGACCAAATTATAGTGCTAGATGAGGGAAAAATTGTTGGTAAAGGTACTCATGAACAGTTATTAAATGATAATGACGTGTATAAACAAATAGCTTTATCACAACTTTCAAAGGAGGAATTAGATTCTTAAAAAATATATTTGTATAAAGAATGTATAAAAAATTAAAAAGAAAGTAATTAGATTTTTAAGATAAATATAGTTATACGAGAAAGGAAGTTATAAAATGTCTGAAAATAAAACTAAACCTCCTGTTAGAGGACCAGGTAGAGGTCCAAGAGGAATGGGACCAACAGAAAAGGCAAAGGATTTTAAAGGAACATTAAAGATATTAGTTAAAAACTATTTAAGCAGTGCTATAGGTGGGTTAATAGTAGTATTAATTTTTGCAGCAGCAAGTACGGTTTTTTCAATAGTTGGACCGAAGATATTAGGAAATGCCACAACTGAAATATTTACAGGTATAGTAGGAAAAATTTCAGGTGGCTCAGGAATTAATTTTGATAAAATAGCACATATATTAATGGTTTTGCTTGTGCTATACATAGTTAGTGCGATTTTTTCAGCTATTCAGGGAATAGTAATGACGCAAATTTCACAAAAACTAACATATAGACTACGTAATGATTTAGCAAAGAAAATAAATAAACTTCCAATGAATTATTTTGACAAAAAGACAAATGGTGAAGTTTTATCGGTAATAACTAATGATATAGATACATTAGGAATGAATTTGAATCAAAGCATTACACAGATAATAACGTCTGTATGTACAATATTAGGAATTTTATTTATGATGTTTTCAATGAATGTAACCATGACATTAGTTTCACTATTAGTATTACCTGTATCTGCCCTAGCAGTAAAAAAGATAGCAGGTAAATCGCAAAAATATTTTGCAAAACAGCAGGAATATTTAGGCCATGTAAATGGAAATATAGAAGAAACTTTCAGTGGATATAATATAGTAAAAGTTTTTAATGGTGAGGAAAAAGCCATTGAAGATTTCAAAAAATCAAATGATGAGTTATATACATCGGCCTGGAAGTCTCAATTCCTATCTGGACTTATGCATCCAATAATGAATTTTATAGGAAATATTGGATATGTTTCAATTGCTTTATTAGGTGGATATTTAGCTATACAAGGGAAAATAACAGTTGGAAACATACAATCCTTTATTCAATATAACAAGCAATTTACACAACCTATAAGTCAAATTGCACAGGTGTCTAGCATGATTCAATCTATGGTTGCAGCAGCTGAAAGAATTTTTGAGTTTTTAAATGAGAAAGAAGAAGAAAATAATATTACAGACACTACTGATATAAGCACACTAAAAGGAAATGTAAAATTTGAGCATGTTCATTTTGGATATAATGCTGACAAAATAATAATTAATGATTTTAGTGCTGATATAAAAGAAGGGCAAAAAATAGCTATTGTAGGACCAACAGGTGCTGGAAAAACAACAATAGTGAAGTTATTAATGCGTTTCTACGATTTAAATTCAGGAAGAATTTTAATTGATGGTCATGATATTAGCAAATTTGATAGAGGCGAAATTAGGAAAATGTTTGGTATGGTTTTACAAGATACTTGGTTGTTTAATGGTACTATAAAAGATAATATCAAATATAGTAGGGAGGAGGCCTCTGATTCTGAAGTTATAGAGTCTGCTAAATCAGCGTATGTGCATCATTTTATAAAAACGTTACCTAATAGTTATGATATGGAAATTAATGAAGAGACTAGCAATATTTCTCAGGGGCAGAAGCAATTATTAACAATAGCACGTGTTATTTTAGCAAATCCGAAGATTTTGATATTAGATGAGGCAACAAGTTCTATTGATACTAGAACTGAGATTCAAATTCAATCTGCAATGGATGAGCTAATGAAGGGAAGAACTAGTTTTGTTATTGCTCACAGATTGTCTACTATAAGGAATGCTGATTTGATTTTGGTTATGAATAATGGGGATATTGTAGAACAGGGAACTCATGAGGAGTTGCTTAATAAGGATGGATTTTATGCAGATTTGTATAATTCACAGTTTGAGGAAGTAGAAGATTAGGAAGAATAAAAGCATTGAAAAAATGGAAAAGATGTGGTAAAATATATTATGTAAAGCCGAAAGCTAACTTATTATAATGTCGGTTAATTTGCATATAGTCGTGTTATTTAGGAGGTGTTTAACTTTTTTAGGGCTTGTAATTAGATTATTTCAAGCCAGAAAGGACGAAAAAATCATACGAAGAATTGTACTAAGTGTACATACCTGCTATATAGTTGGAGGTTTTTAGTGGGGAATGCCAAAAATAATATTATGAGAAAGTTTTTCAAAACAGTTTTTTTAATTATAATTGCACTTGGAATCTGTGCAATTGGCTTCAAACTTGGAGTGAAAGAAACTGAAAATCGCATTGCTAGTCAGGAGCGAAAAACAACAGGAGATTCTGTAGCAACAACGGAGAGTAATAATAGGACGGTGCTAGCTGATGTTGCTGAGACTACTTCGGTAGAAAAAGCAAGTAATAGTAAGAGCAAAGGAACGTATGTTGCAGAGCCTATTTCAACATCTGATATTAGTAAGTCTGTTGCTGCGACAGGTGCTTCAAATAACAGTTCCAATGAAAATAGCAATGTAGCAAAAACAGCTTCTATGGGAACGGGCACCTCAAGAAGTAATACGACAGGAGGAAGTTCGTCAGGAGGAACAAGCGGTTCGTCAGGAGGAACAAGCGGTTCAGCAGGAGGAAGTTCAGCAGGAGGAAATTCATCAGGAGGAACGGGCGGTTCAACAGGTAGAACAAGTGGTTCAACATCAAAAGTAGTTCAAATAAAACCTTCGCAGGAGAATAGCAGTTCACAGACAAATTCAGATGCACAGCAAGGAAAACAGGAAACTACTGAAACAAAAGCAGTAGAAGAAACTGAAAAGCTTACAGAAACAACTATTTTGAATGACGAACATACTTTAACGGAAACTACATCAAAAGCTGAGGCTATCACACAAGAAAGCGTAACTGAAAAGAGCGAATACAATGAAGAAAATGAAGTGGAACTGGTTAACGAGACTAGACACGCTCCTGGTATTTCAGATGAGTCCTGGGAAAAATGTTTAAGAATACTGTCACTTATAGATGGGGTTCATATTTCTCCAAGCCAGAAATTTTCACTGAATGAAAATATTGTAGATGCTAACACTGCTGAAGCCTGCTTTATAGCAAAAATGCTTAATGCGTCAGCTATCGAGGTTGGACTTGATACGGAAATTACGTATGCTGATAGTTTTAATTGGTTGCACACTGAATCGAACTATGATGGCGATTTAATAATCACCTCAAATTTGGAATATGATGTTGTTATTCAGTGTTCCATAGATAGAATTAATAAAGAGATATCAATATCGCTTTGTCAGTAATTAGACTATATGCAAAAACCGATTAATGACCATCTACCTTAAAAAGTAGATGGTCATTAATATTTTATATAATAGGAAACAATATGAAGCTTCTAAAGTGGCTACGCAACTCAGCTTGAGGATAAACTCCCAAGCCGTGTGGTGTGTATGGAAACTATCTAAATTGAAAATTTATTAGTAACAGGCAGAAAAAATGGTTACACTTCTTCTTAATATATTTCACCAATATTATGGGGCACGTGAACTGTAAAAAATGTAATGAAAATGTAATCGAAATGTAATAAAAACATAATATAATTTGAAGAGTTTTAATGATACAATATACTTGAAAAAATACATATTATAGGAGTTGATACAGAAGATGGCGAAAAGTAAGAAAAAAATGATTTTTGTTTTATTATGTATGGTCGTTTTAATTTTTGGAGGGTATAAAATATTCAATAAAAAGAATAATAATCCTGTATCTACAGAAACGATGGTTTCAAATGTAAAGAATGAAAAAGTCAGTATGCCGTATATTAATCCAGAATGGACTGAGTATATGAAGTTGTCTGATGAGGAAAAGGAAAAAGTTGAACAAGTACCTCAAATGTATATATATAATTATATACCAGAAGAAAATATGTATGGAGATTATAGTCAATTACCAAATAGTTTTAACTTACGAGATGAATATCCTACAACATTATACAATCAAGGAAGTGAGGGATTGTGTTGGGCATATTCAACTGCAACTATGCTAGAATCTAATCTTAAGGTCACAAAAGGAATTGATACTAATTTTTCAGTTAAGCAACTTGATTATTTAACTGCTGAAACTAATAAATATAAAAATGAATACAATCCGTATTCACTTGGCAGGTGGATAGGTGAAGGAATGCCATATGTAGGAGATTTAGCATATAATAATTCTATATTAGCCAGTGGTGTTACACCTGTATTGGCTAACAAATTTAATATAGTTGAAAATGAAAATTTAGATATTTCAAAAATTGCTAACACTAATAATGTTGATTATACAATAACAAGTGCGGTTAATTTTCCTAAATACGAAAATACAGAGGAATTTAAAAATATGTTGAAGAGCTTCATAGTAAATTATGGCGCTATTCAGATAGGAACAGTGAGTCCAAAGATGTATAATGGTAATGTTATTGAATTTAAATATGATAATGTTGGATTTGATGCTTTAGTAGGACATGGACACGCTATGGTTATAATTGGATGGGATGATAATTTTGATTCTAATTCAGACGGTATTGCAGATGGAGCATGGATTTTACAAAACAGCTATAATGAATTAGAATATGATTATTATTATATTACGTACGCATCCTCAATTCAAAGTTTGTATGGAGTTAGAGAAATAGTAGAAAAAAATTGGGATAATAATTATGATATGGCAGACTCACCTAATATAGAATATCAAGGAATTGTGTTACATCAGGAGAACTCTGAATATAAGGGATATGATAGAATAATAACTGATTGGCAAAAAGAGAATCCACTATACAATAGAAATGCTATTTCAGGAACATTGATGGTAACATATAATAAGCCAAGCTTTAAGCAAGAAAAGTTAAATGCAATAAACTTTAATTCTGCAAGTCAAAATAGTACATATAGAATATATATAAGCACTGATGGTAATAAAGACAATTTTACATATATTAAAGACATTGATACAGAATTACCAGGTTTATATACTGTAAATTTTGATGATATTATATTAGATAAAGATAAATTTATTATTAAAATAGAATCCTCAGATGGAGCAATATTTACACAAGTAACAGCATTTACTTCAAATATTTCCTCAGAATCAAATGATAAAGATATTGATTCATATGTTTATGATGGTGGATTTAATTTAAAGCAAAATTACCAATATAATGTGATAAGCTATGTTAAAAATATAAATGATGGAGAGAAAATAGAATATAAGTTACATGATTTAGATGGAAATGAATTAGAAAATGACTATGTTGAAACAGTAACTATAAATGAGGGGAAGGCAATTGGAAAGGTTGAGTTTTCAAGAAAAACCACATTAAATGCTAAAGCTTATATAGATATTATTTATAATAATGAGACTGTAGAAACCTTAGAAATAATTTATAATCCTAAAACAGATTTAGGAGGAATGAGTGGAAAAGGAAGTGAACAAGAACCTTATGTTATTACAAATGCAGAACAGTTAAGCCTAATTGCAAATTCACCATCTGCATATTATATTTTAGCAAATGATATTGATTTAAAATATGATGCAAATAATGATGCAACATTTAATAAAGGAATTGGATGGAAACCAATAAGCAATTTTAATGGAGTGTTCGATGGAAATGGACATACTATTAAAAATATGTGCATACATAGTAATGTTGGAAGAGGTTATGATGAAAGCAATGAGAAAAATGTAGGTTTATTTGCAATACTTGATGGTGCAACTATTAAAAATTTGAAAATAACAGATGCTAATATTGACTCAGATACAGATGTTGACAAAGCATATGTTGGAATATTAGCTGGAAGTATAAAAGATACCAGTCTAACGAACATTGTAGTAGATGGTAATTTAAAACGTAGTTTGAATGCCTCAAGCAGGAAAGAAGGAACAGGATTAATAGCAGGGAAAATAAGTAACAATGGTCAGATTATGGATAAGATAGCTTGCATTGGATCAATAGAATACGGAAATATAAGAAACAATGGAGGAATATTTGGTATAATTGAAAAAGATTCAATTATTGATTTAAATAATATTTTTGTTAATGCATATATTGAAAAAGATGACAAAATAAGAGGTGTTAGTATAGGTGGTATTGCAGGTGCATGCGAAATAAATTCAATGAATAATTTAAAGATACATAATTCATGTATACATTTAATAAGTGGAGAAAATAATTCTGAAGAAAGAGTTAATATAGATGCATTGGTTGGAGAATATCTAGATAATGAAAAAATCGGTGAAATGCAAAACGTACTTGTTTCAAACGAGAATATAAATTCAATAACTCAATATAATCCAAGTGCTAATGAAAATGTAAGAACTGTAAATGTAAAGAATATACCTTTAGAGGAATTAAAGTTTAACAACGAAATATGGGAATATAAAGAGGAAAATCCATATCCAACATTAAAAGAATATCCATATTACTTTGCAACAGATATTGAGGTACCTGAAACAATTTATCTTACAACTGCTGGTCAACCCGTATCAATTCCAGCAAAGATTGTACCAGAGATTGCAAATCGCAAGGAAATAAAGAAAACACTTCCAGAAGAACAGTTGAAAGTAAGATGGGAAAAGGATGAAAAAATATACAGTAATTACGCCACAAGCGACGAAATAGTATTAACGCTAAAAACTATGGATGGAACTAACATTATAAAAGAAATACCAGTTGTGGTATTAGATAAACCTACTATAAATTTATATGATGTTGATAATTATCAAAATTTTGTAATAGATAACATTTTACCAACAACAATTGAACATTATAAAGAAAATATAGGTATAAAAGAGCCTTTTACTGTAAAAGTATTTAAAAATGATGAAGAAATTACGGATGGAAATATTGCATCAGGAATGAAAACAAGAATTTATGCTCATGACCAACTTGTAGAAGAATATACAAGTGTTGTCCCTGGTGATGTAAATGGTGATGGAAAAATAGGTGCAATAGATGCTGGTATGGTTGGACAGTACCTAAATGGTATAAACATAGTTAATGAGCAAAATAAATCTTATGTTGAACTAGCAATGGATTTTACTAGGGATAGAAAGGTTGATGAAAATGATAAAGACGACATACAAAAATATAGTGTTGGAATTATAGAACGTAATGAAGAAGAGTACTATGGATTGGAAACACCAATTGAACCATACAAGATAGACAAATACGATAGTGATGAAGAAAAGAAAACAATTAGCAACATCCTCCCAGCAACAATCGAACACTACAAAGAAAACATAAACATTCAAAATCCATACACAATAAAAGTATTTCAAGGCGAAGAAGAAGTAACAGAAGGAAATATAGCAACAGGGATGATTACAAAAATATATCTAAACGACGAAATTGTTGCAGAATATACAAACGTTGTTCCTGGAGATGTATATCCAGATGGAAAAATAAACAGTAGAGATGCTGGTCTAACTCAACAATACCTAATAGGTATGAAAGACGAATTATATGAAACACCTCAATATTATGCAATGGATTTCTCAAGAGATGGTAAGGTAAGACTAAATGATGTTGAACTAATAAAAAGATATTTGGTAAAACTATATGAACCAAGTGAGGAGGATTACTATGGCGAGAATAATTAAAA
>CAMPBM010000040.1 GCA_946637865.1 uncultured Lachnospiraceae bacterium
TTACATAATTCTTATATTGGACGGCTTATTGCAAAAGCCCCGGCTGACCTGTAACCTCACCCAAGGTTACAATACAAGTTCAGAAGAAATGAGACAGGATGATAGAGAAACTACCTGAAGTGAGGAAATTTCACCTTGCTTCAGGCAGTTTCTCTATCATCCTGCATCTCTATCCCCTTGTCTCACTATAAAGGTTCTTTCGTTGGCATTCCTGGTTTTCTAGGATACCTTTGAGGAGTATTACCAATTTTTTTTATAATAATTACGCTTCTATTAATATCACTTTCCGGTAGTTTATATTTTTCAACTTTTTCAATTGTACCATTTAAAATTTTCAAAGCATTTGTTGCTTTTTCAATTTCTTCCTGTACACCTGGTCCTTTCATACAAATACAATATCCATTAACTCGAACATATGGTAGCATATATTCTACAAGAATGTTCAGTGGTGCAACCGCCCTAGATATTGCAACGTCAAATTTTTCTCTATACTTATTGTTTCTAGCAAGTTCTTCTGCTCTACTGTGTATTGCCTTAACATTACTTAAGTTATTTACATGTATTACTTCCTGTAAGAAATTTATTCTCTTATTTAAAGAATCCATTAGCGTTATATCTAGCTCATTTCTAATAATAGCTAAGGGTATTCCGGGAAATCCTGCTCCTGTACCTATATCAATAACTTTAGCATTCTGTTTAATTTTTTTTTGAACAATAACAGAATCAATAAAATGCTTTAAAATAACTTCATCAGGTTCTGTGATAGCAGTTAGGTTCATTTTTACATTCCATTCCAACAATAAATTCATATATTTATAAAAACTACTAGCTTGTTCTTTAGTTATCCCAATATTTATTTTTTTAGCAGTATTCTCTAAAATTTCTATAAAATCATTAAATTCCATATTATATTCCTTACTTAAATATTTAGGTTTTGGGTTATACCTATAAACCATTTGCAGAAGATTTTGACTGTTCAATGTATATATGTAAAACATTGATATCAGCAGGTGAAACTCCCGATATTCTAGAAGCTTGGCCTAAAGATAATGGTCTAATCTTATCGAGTTTTTGTCTTGCCTCTAATCGTAATCCTTTTATTTCAGAATATGCAATATTCTCAGGTATTTTCTTTTTCTCTAATTTCTTAAACTTTTCAACTTGAGCTTCTTGTAATTTTATATATCCTTCGTACTTCACTTGGATTTCTACTTCTTCTGCTTCTAATTCTGTTAGTTTTGGTCTATCTTTATCAATTTCGTTTAGTAGTATATAATTTAACTCACTTCTTTTTAGCAAGTCAGCAAGTTTAACTCCTCCTGATAAAACAGATGAATTGTGCTTCCTTAAAAAATCATTAACTTCTTGTGTAGGCTTGATTGTAGTATTTTTTAATCTTTCAATTTCATTAAATATATTTTCTCTTTTCCTACAGAAATTGTCATATCTTTCTTTGGATATAAGACCCACCTTATATCCTATATCTGTTAATCGTAAATCTGTATTATCTTGTCTCAAAAGCAATCTATACTCAGCTCTTGATGTCATCATTCTATATGGTTCATTCGTTCCTTTTGTGACAATATCATCAATTAAAACTCCAATGTAAGCTTGAGACCTATCCAAAATTATTGGCTCCTCTCCTTTTAGCTTTAAGCTAGCATTTATTCCAGCAATTATTCCTTGAGACGCTGCTTCCTCATATCCTGAAGTCCCATTTATTTGACCTGCAAAAAATAAATTCTGAATCTTTTTATGCTCTAAGCTCAACTTCAATTCAGATGGATCTATACAGTCATACTCTATTGCATATGCTGGTCTCGTAAATTCTACATTTTCTAGTCCTGCAATTGATCTATACATCTCTATTTGAACATCCTCTGGTAATGAAGAACTCATTCCTTGTACATACATCTCATCTGTGTTTCTTCCCATTGGTTCTATAAAAATTTGATGCCTTTCCTTATCTGCAAACCTTACGACCTTATCTTCAATAGATGGACAATATCTAGGTCCTGTTCCTTCAATTTTTCCTGAATATAGTGGGGAACGATGTAGGTTTTTTCTAATTATTTCATGTGTTTTTTCATTTGTGTACGTTAAGTAACATGGCAGTTGTTGTAAATTCTCATCTAATTTATCTTCAAAGGAAAATGCTGTTAATTTGCTATCACCTCTTTGGATTTCCATTTTAGTAAAATCAACACTTTTCTTATTTATTCTAGCAGGTGTCCCTGTCTTGAATCTAACTAAATCTATACCTAACTTTTTTAAGGTATCTGATAACTGAATCGATGGAAAAACCCCATCTGGTCCACTTTCAAAAGATTTTTCTCCTATATGGATTTTTCCTTTTAAATAAGTACCAGTAGCCAAAATAATACTATCTACGTCATATATTGCCCCTACATTTGTTTCTATAGACTTCACCTTGTCATCTTCAACTTTTATATCGACTATCTCAGCTTGCTTCATATATAAATTTTCCTGCTTTTCTATAGTATGTTTCATTTCCATCTGATACATCTTTCTATCTGCTTGGGCTCTTAGTGAATACACCGCTGGTCCCTTTGATGTATTTAACATTCTAAGTTGTATCAGTGTTTTATCAATATTCTTTCCCATTTCTCCACCAAGGCAGTCTATTTCTCTCACAAGATGTCCCTTTGAACTACCTCCTATATGTGGATTACATGGCATATTTGCCACAGCCTCCAAACTAATTGAAAACAATAACGTTTTCATTCCCATTCGTGCTGATGCTAATGCTGCTTCACATCCAGCATGTCCTGCACCAACAACAGCCACATCATATTTTCCTGCATAATAACTCATTTTTATTACTCCTTTTTACCACATTTTATCACACAATTTCACATTTATTATTATTCTTTCTTAGTTTTATATGTTAACATAATTTCCACTGTCATTTTTTCTTTAGTATTGTATTACTGTTCTATATTTTTATGTCAAATATAATTTATTATGTTGATTTGCATAATATTTAATAACTCTCTAGCCCTCTGGTCAAATTATAATTATGTCCAATTTCTTTTCAGAATCAAAAATAAGACGTTTTTTTGTCTCTTATGATAAATTTTACATTTGCGATGTGAATTGTCTTTATTTTTAATTCTCGTGTCATTTGTGGTTTATTATTTTCCTAAACAAAATTTTGAAAAAATTTCGTTTATTATATCTTCAGACACATCTTCTCCTGTTATTACTGCCAAATCATTTAATATTTGTTTTATAGGAATGCTAACGATATCTATTGGATAACCAGCAACATTTGAAGTAATTGCTTCATTAACGCTTTTGATTGCCTTATCAATTTGATTCTTATGCCTAAGGTTTGTAATAATAATGCCATCATTCATATTGATTTCCTTTGACTTAAACATCTCAGAAATTTTATCAAATATTTTTTCTATCCCATCGTTTTCTTTGGCAGATATTTTTATAATTCTATCATGGAAAGTTTGTAATTCCTCTTTTTCTTCTAACTTAGCATCACCTATATCCTTTTTATTCAATAATATTATTGCATTTTTATTGTTTATAATCTTTAAAATTTCTCTGTCTTCATCATCAAAATCTTTAGAACCATCAAAAATTGCAATAATTAAATCTGCTTCTTCTGATATTTTTAATGCACGTTTGACACCTATTTCCTCAATTTTATCGTTAGTTTTTCTAATTCCAGCCGTATCGATTAATTTCAAAGAAATACCATTTACATTAACAAATTCTTCAATGGTATCTCTTGTTGTACCTGCGAATTCACTGACTATTGCTCTTTCTTCATTTAGGATTGCATTTAAAAGTGAAGATTTACCTGCATTTGGTTTTCCTAAAATAATAGTTTTTACCCCTTCCCTAAGTATTTTTCCATTTTCAAAACTATTTGAAAGTAAAACCAAATCTCCTTTAATTTCGTTTAAAACATCACTTATTTTCGAATTTGTTGTTTCTTCAATATCGTATTCTGGGTAATCAATATTTGCTTCTATATCTGCCATTACATCCAATAATTTATTCTTTATTACATGAATTTTTTTTGATAGATTTCCTTCTAGAAGATTTATAGAAGCTTTTGCCTCATTATCTGACTTAGAATTTATTAAATCTATTACTGATTCTGCCTGTGCTAAATCTATTCTTCCACCTAAGAATGCTCTTTTAGTAAATTCACCTGGCTCTGCTATTTCTGCTCCATTTTCTATACACAATTGTAAAATTCTTTTTTCTACAATTATTCCTCCATGCGAATTAATTTCACACATATTTTCAGTTGTATAACTCTTAGGTCCAATAAAAAATGATACGAGAACCTCATCAACCTTCTCTTTTGTTTGTGGTTCAATTATATATCCAAATTTCATTGTATATCCCTTTACTTCAGTTTTTTCTTGATTAATTGGAATGAATATTTTATTTAATATTTCAAAGCATTTCTCACCACTCATTCTAATTATACCAATTCCTCCACTTCCTGTTGCCGTAGATATTGCTACAATTGTACTCATTTTTCTCCCTCCTAAAAAATTTACTAAATATTAGAAAAATCGATGATTTTTCCTTGGAACATGCTATTCTCCTCAATAATAGCATAATTTTCTTTACATAAAAGCTATTATCACTTTAAATAGCTTTATATATAAACCCCTAAGGATAACTACTGTATAAATAAAAAGTCAAAGCACGAAATCAGTTTATACTATACTATACAAAACTAAAATCTGAACTTTGACTTCTGATTTTATTTATTTAATTATTTCTTAGAAATAACCACTCTTCTATTTGGTTCTTCTCCTACACTGTGTGTTGTTACATATCTGCTATCCTGTAGTTTACTATGAATTATCTTTCTTTCATACGCTCCCATAGGTTCTAATGTAATTGATTTTCCTGTCTTAGAAACGGATTTCGAAACTTTAATAGCTAGGTTTTCTAATATTTCTTTTCTTCTATTTCTGTAATTTTCGATATCCAATATTACTCTTACTTTAGAATTTAGGTTTCTACTTGCAACAGAAGATAGAATTGTTTGTAACGAATTTAATACATCACCTCTATATCCTATTAAAAAACCTGAATCTTCTCCTGTAATATTAACTTCTATACATTGATTAATAATTTCTACTGAAAAATCAAACTGCTTGTCCGATACGTTTTTTAAGAAATTATCTATGAAATCATTTACATTTTTTGTTGCAATTTCCAAATCTTTTTCATCAATTATTTTTTCTTCTTTTTTCACGTTTCTTTCAGAACTGTTTTGTTTTATTTCTATTGAGTTTTCTTTTAATGTGAGTTCTACTTTAACTACACGTGGAGCTAATATATCAAAAAAGCTTCTTTTTTCCTCATTTTCTAAAATTTTAACATCTACCATATTCTTAGATACATTTAACTCTTTAAGTCCCTTTTCTATTGCTTCATTTGTAGTCTTTCCTTCGGAAATAATAGTTTTAAGCATTTTACTCAGCCTCCTTATTATCTAATATTTTTTTGATAATAAACCTCTCACCAATCATTAGTGCATTACTTACAAACCAATATAGTGCTAAGCCTAGTGGTGCTATCAATGCTATTGAAACAGCCATAATTGGCATCATATACGTCATGCTTTTACTCATTTGTGCCATTGAGTCTACATCATTTTCACTGTTACCTTTGTTTTCTTGATTTTTTTTGTTTTGCATTGATGTGTTCAATTTAATTGAAATAAATGATGATATTACGTACAAGACTGGTATTATATATACTCTAAAATCATTAAAATTCTCATTTGGTACTTTGCTTAAATCTAATCCCAAAAAATCCATATTAATATTAAGTTTTTCCAAATTTGCTTTTCTTTTTATTAGCGATTCCAATTCCTCTTTATTATTTTTTTCACTGTTATTCTCTGTATTTTTTATTTTTTCTTCATCTTTATCTTTATCTTTATCATTTTCTGTATTTACATCAGTTTGTATATTCTCAACAGTTTCTATATTTTCTTTGCTTTCAATGCTATTTCCATTGTCTGTATTTTCAACATCAGCACTTTGTTCTTCGTTAGCATTTTGTAACTGATATATTTTTTCGTCAATACTATTATAATCATCTCTCATATTCGCTATAACAGCAATTTCTACATATCTTGTTTTATTATTATTTTTTTGTATGTTTTCTTTATATTCATCTACAACCGCTTTAAGCTCTGGATTACTATTATTTGCTTTTTTCATATATGTAAGCGGTTGACTTACTAAATAAAACACTGCTAATATTATAAAAATTTGAACTATGCCACTTAAACATCCACTGAAGGGAGAAATTTTTTCTCTCTTATATAGTTCAAAGGTTTCTTTATTCAGCATTTCCTGATTATTTTTGTACTTAATCTGCAATGCTGTCAATTGCCCTTGTATTTTTTTTGTTTTTTCTACTGACCTTTGTTGTTTTATTGTTATTGGCAATAAAATTATTCTAAATATAATTGAAAATAAGATTATTGCAACACCGAAATTACTATTTACTAGCTCATATAAAAAATTAAGTAAATAGCCAAATAGATTTGATATTGGTGTAAGCATTTAATTTCCTCCTTGTTATTTTAAAGGATCATATCCACCTTTTGAGAATGGATTGCACCTTAAAATTCTTTTTATTCCTAATAGCACTCCTTTTGCGACACCATATCTTTCAATTGCCTGCATCATATAATCTGAACACGATGGATAGAATCTACAATGAATTCCGCATTTTGAAACGATTGGCGACACAATTTTTTTATATGTTCTTAATAAAAAAATTACTATTCTTTTCATCATATTCTTTACTTCAATACATCTGCCCTTCTAAAGATACTACACATTTCTTCTCCAATTTTAAAAAAATTTGCCTCGTTTAAATTTACATTCTTATTCCACATAAAAATCATACTATTCCCAAGCAAAAGATTCTCTTTTAACAATCTATAATTTTCTCTAATTAGTCTTTTAACTGCATTTCTCTTTACGGCTTTACCTAGTTTAGTGTTTACAGCAATACCTATAATATTTTTGTTTAGCTGATTTTTTCTGATGTAAATTGTTATGTATTTTCCATGGTAATACTTACCTTTTGACAGTACATATCTAAATTCATAATTTTTTTTTAAAGTATTAATTTTTTTCATATTTCACTCTTTTAATTTTAAACTTTCATAACATACGGCAAATTTCAATCTGCCCTAATGTTTTTGCCATTTTAGATAAAAAAAGCCACTGTTATTTTTGTGGCTTTTTTAAGCACATATTTTTTTTCTTCCCTTTGCACGTCTAGCTTTTAATACGTTTCTTCCTGATTTTGTGCTCATTCTTTTCAAGAAACCATGTTCTTTCATTCTCTGTCTATTTTTTGGTTGGAAAGTTCTTTTCATTTTTTTTTGCACCTCCTATTGCTTTGTATAAATAACCGTAACCGGAATATTTCTAAAATATTTCAATAACGGTACAATTATACAACAATTCAACTGCTTATGTCAATACAAAATTTTAAGTTAATGGAAAATTATTTTGCAATTTTATTGACTATCATAGATGGTTTTTGATATTATATACGAATAATAGGGTCATTGTGTTTTCTTGTGGAAAATAATTTTTTTCCATTTTTTTACAAAGTTATCCACAGGTGTGGACATTTATCAACATATGTGGATAACTCTGTGGATAACTTCTGTACCCTACTTATTTCAAGTGTTTTGGAGGACAAGAAAAAATGCAAAATGAAGCAAATGAACTTTTAACAAAAGCAAAAGAACTATTAAAAGATGAAACAACAAAAATATCATATGAGACTTGGATAAAAAATTTAGAAATTCAAAATGTGGAAAACGGCAATATCGTTTTAATTGCTTCTTCCACATTTCAGAAAGAGGCAATTTATTCACGTTATCATGATTTACTAACAAATACTTTTAACTATATAACTAATAGAGACTGCAATGTTTCTATAATTTCAAAAGATGAACTTGAACCAAATGGATCTAATACTCAAAGTTTTAGCTCTAACTTAGGAAATTCCAATCCAACTCTAAATCCAAAATATACATTTGATACTTTTGTTGTAGGCGGATACAATAGATTTGCTCATGCAGCAGCCCTTGCTGTAGCCGAAGCTCCTGCCACTTCATACAATCCATTATTTCTTCATGGTGGAGTAGGTTTAGGCAAAACGCATTTAATGCATGCTATTGGTAATGCCATTTTAAAGAAAAATAGAAATTATAATATTTTATATGTCACTTCTGAAAAGTTTACTAACCAATTAATTAATTCTATTAAAGATAATAGTAACGATCAATTCAGAAACAAATATAGAAATATTGATGTACTATTAATTGATGATATTCAGTTTATAGCAGGAAAAAAGACAGTTCAAGAGGAATTTTTCCATACTTTTAACGCTTTACATGATAGTGGCAAACAAATAATCTTATCTAGTGATAGACCTCCTAAAGAGATTCAACTTTTAGAGGATAGACTAAAATCTAGATTTGAATGGGGTTTAATTGCTGACATGCAGACACCAGATTATGAAACACGTTTGGCAATCTTAAGAAAAAAAGCACAATTAGATAATATAAACATAGACGATAATATTTTATCTAATATTGCAATGAAAATCGATTCAAACATTAGAGAACTTGAAGGTACTTTGAATAAATTAATTGCAAAAGCATCTCTAACTAATAGCCCTATAACTGCAGAAATGGCTGAAAAGGCTATTAATGATATAATTGCTCAGCAAGAAAAAGTATTTTCAGCAGAATTTATTCAAGAAACTGTTGCAAAATACTTTAGTATTGATTCAAAGGATTTACGAGGCTCAAAAAGAAACAATGAAATTGCTTTTCCGAGACAAATTGCAATGTATCTTTGTAGAAAAGTTGCTCAAATGTCTTTACCTCAAATAGGTAAAGACTTCGGCAGAAGAGATCATACAACGGTAATGCATGCATGTACAAAAATAGAACAAGAGATAAAAGATAATTTAAACACAAAATTAATTGTAGAAAGCATTGAAAGCCTTCTGCTAGCTGATAATAAAAAGGATACTTAGCTAAAAAACTCTAGATGATTTATAAGAAAATTTATTCAAAAAATTTTTCTTTTTTTGCAGAAAAATTTTGTGCAATGTTTCTTAAGAAAATCATAAAGTTATCCACAGTTTTATGTAAATATGTGGATAACTTGTACCGAACATTGTAACTATATACAAATCAATTAAATCTACAATTTTCGACATTTTTTGTTTGGCGATTTTTTGTTTGTTTTTGTGTTTGAAATACATACAGTTGCAATGGTTTCACAAGTTATCCACAGGGGGCTGTGGATAACCTGTGGATAACTTGTGGATAACTCAGTTATCCACAGGTTTACATTCGTAACTGTGGATAACTTTCTGAGTTATCCACAAAGTTATCCACATCGAAACTCTTACGGATACAAGGGTTTGACATAGTTATCCACATTATCCACAGGACCTACTACTACTACTACTATATATATATATATATATATATATAATAATATAATAAAGGAGACGAGAAAAATGAAAATAATTTGTGATAAAGATAAAATTCTTAAAGCTATTAATTCAGTAACTAAAGCGGTAGCTTCTAGAACAACTATGCCTATATTGGAAGGTATATTAATTCAAACTAATGATAAAGAAGTAAAGTTAACTACATATGATTTAGAAATAGGAATTGAATATATAGTTGAAGCACAAGTTGATGAAGAGGGTGCAACAGTTGTTAATGCTATTATGTTTAGCGAAATTATTAGGAAATTACCTGATACAGAAATAAAAATTTATATTAATGATAAAAATTTATTAGTTATAGAATGTGAAGGATCTCTATATAAATTGGCAACTATGAATCCTAATGAATTCCCAGAATTACCACAAATAAACGTAGAGAACTCAGTTGAATTAGAACAAAACACACTAAAAGAAATGATTAGAAAAACAATTTTTGCAGTTAGTACAGAAGAAAATAGACCTATTTTTACAGGTTGTTTATTTGAAGTAGTAGATAATAAATTAAATTTGGTAGCAGTAGATGGTTTTAGATTGGCATGGAAAAGTAAGTATCTTCAAACAAAGGTAAATAGTTTTTCAGCAGTTATTCCCGGAAGAACATTAAACGAAATAAACAAAATAATGTTGGATAATTTTGATAATATAAAAATAGGGATAGCTAAAAACCAAGCCTTATTTGAAATGGAAAATTGTAAAATAGTTACAAGATTATTAGATGGTGAATTTTTAAATTATGCTAATGTAATACCAAATGAATGGAATACTAGAATTAGAGTTAATAAGAGTAATATACAAAATTGTTTTGAAAGAGTTAGTTTAATATCATCTTCGAGCATTGAAAAAGAAAAAAAATACCCAGTAAAAGTTTCAATAGATATTGGAAAGGTTGTAATTTCTTGTACGAATCAGACAGGTGATGCCAAGGAAGAAATGTATGTAACAACAGAAGGTAAAAATCTAGAAGCTGGTTTTAATCCAAAATATTTCTTGGATGCATTTAGAGCAATAGATGACGAGGAAGTGCTTATAGATTTTGGGACAAGTATTTCGCCATGTATAATAAGACCAGTAGACAATAGTGATTATATATATATGATTTTACCAATAAGAATGAAAGAATAGTGGAGTATTTATCCACAAAAGAGGAAAAATATGTTGATAACTAGTTTGAAATTGAAAAATTTTAGAAATTATAATGAATTAAAAATGGATTTTAATAGGGATATTAATATAATATACGGTGATAATGCTCAAGGAAAAACTAATATTTTAGAATCAATTTTTATGACATCAATAGGTAAATCTTTTAGAACAAATAAAGAAAAAGAATTAATAAAAATGGGAGAAGATTATTCTAAAATTGAAGTTGAGTTTTTAAAGACTGATAGGGAAGGGACTATAAAAATAGAACTATCAGATAAAAAAAATGTTTTTGTAAATGGAGTAAAAATAAAAAAACTAAGTGAATTACTTGGAAATATAAATATAGTTATTTTTACCCCTGATGATATTGGTATTTTAAAAGATGGCCCATCTAAACGAAGAAGATTTTTAGATATTTTTATTAGTCAATTGAGACCTAATTATGTGTATTGTTTAAATATGTATTTAAAGGCACTAGAGCAAAGAAACAATTATTTAAAACAAATAAAAATAGAAAATAAAAAAGAAGAATTTTTAGATATATGGGATGAAAAAATTGCAGATTATGCAGAAAAAGTTTTTAAATATAGACTTGAATTTATTGATAAAATAAGGAGAGAAATTACATCAGTTCATAGCATTATTACTGAAAATAATGAGGAAATAAATATTGAATATATTACAGATTTTAATAGCAAAGATGATTATTTAAAAAAATTAAAAATTAGCAGAAAAATTGATACATTAAAAGGGTATACTTCTAAGGGCGTTCATAGAGATGATTTTAATATTTATATAAATAATAATTTGGTAAATATTTATGGTTCACAAGGTCAACACAGAACAGCGGTTTTATCTCTAAAATTGTCTGAATTAAGAGTTATTCATAATGAAATTGGAGAAAACCCTATTTTATTGTTAGATGATTTTATGTCAGAATTAGACGAAAAAAGAAGAAAAAATTTTCTTAATAACATAAAAGATACACAAGTTTTAATTACATGTACAGATAAATTTGAACTTGAAAAATTAAATTATAATGTATATAATGTAAAAAATGGAAAAATAAAATAATATTCCGATAAAAAAATTATTGTATATTATGCAATGGAAAGGAAAAGGTAATAGGATGGAAAAATTTGAACATGAGTATAATGCAGATCAAATACAAGTTTTAGATGGCTTAGAGCATGTACGAAAAAGACCAGGTATGTATATAGGTAGTGTATCTATAAGAGGTCTACATCATTTAGTTTATGAAATTGTGGATAATAGTGTTGATGAGGCTCTGGCAGGATATTGTTCACATATTAAAATCGAAATAGAGCCAGGAAATATAATTTGTGTAGAGGATGATGGAAGAGGAATTCCAGTTGATATACATGCAAAAACAAAAATTTCAGCAGCTGAGACAGTATATACACAGTTAAATGCTGGAGGAAAATTTGGTGGTGATAGTGGGTATAAAGTATCAGGTGGGCTACACGGTGTTGGAGCTTCTGTAGTTAATGCACTATCAACATGGGCAGAAGTTACAATTCAAAGAGATGGTGGACTTTTCCAAATGAAATTTGAAAGAGGAAAAACTGTTCAACCACTAACAAGAATAGGAGATTCAGATAAAACAGGTACGAAAGTAAGATTTTTAGCTGATGACACAATTTTTGAAACTCTTGAATATGACTATGAAACTTTAGAAAATAGATTTAGAGAAATGGCATTTTTAACTAAAGGACTATCAATTAGTGTAGAAGATAAAAGAAGCGAGGAAGTAAAAAAAGCAGAGTTTTGCTTTGATGGAGGATTAAATTCTTTCGTAGAATATTTAAATAAAAACAAGGAAAAAATTAGTCAACAGCCAATATATATTGAAAAAGAAGATGGTGAAGTGCCAGTTGAAATAGCTTTTCAATATACAACAGCATACTCAGAAAATATTTATTCTTTCGTAAATAATATCAACACAATTGAAGGAGGGACACACCTTGAAGGTTTTAAAAGAGCTTTAACTAAAACTTTTAACGATTATGCGAAGGCTCACAACATTTTGAAGGAAAAAGATGGAAATTTACAAGGTGAAGATATTAGGGAAGGTATAACAGCTGTTATTTCTGTAAAAGTAAAAGAGCCTCAGTTCGAGGGACAAACAAAGACAAAGCTTGGAAATAGCAATGTTGCAGGAATAGTTCAAAGTTTGGTAAATGAAGCTTTATCAAATTTCCTTGAGGAAAATCCATCTGTTGCTAAGGCAATTTTGGAAAAATGTGTTAGTGCCTCAAGAGCCAGAGAGGCAGCAAGAAAAGCTAGAGAATTGGTTAGAAGAAAAAATGCTTTAGAATCCACTACATTACCTGGAAAACTAGCAGACTGTAGCAGTAAGATTCCTGAAGAATGTGAAGTATATATAGTAGAGGGAGATTCAGCAGGAGGTAGTGCAAAACAAGGTAGAGATAGAAAGTTTCAAGCAATTTTACCATTATGGGGAAAAATGCTTAATGTTGAAAAATCAAGGGCAGACAAAATATATAATAATGATAAATTACAGCCAGTAATTTTGGCTGTTGGTGCTGGAATAGGTAGTGATTTTGATATAACAAAAATTCGATATGGAAAAGTTATTATTATGGCAGATGCTGACGTTGATGGTGCTCATATAAGAACACTACTGTTAACATTTTTCTTTAGATATATGAGACCATTAGTAGAAAATGGTAATGTTTTCTTAGCTCAACCACCACTTTACAAATTGTCTAAGCGTGGAATGAAAGATATATATTGCTATACGGATGATGAATTAACTGAAAACTTAAATAATATTGGGAAAGATGGAATAAATATACAAAGATATAAAGGTTTGGGTGAAATGAATCCAGAGCAATTATGGGAAACTACTATGAATCCAGAAACAAGGATTTTAGTGCAAGTTACATTAGAAGATGCAATGAAGGCAGACGAAATATTCACTATTTTAATGGGTGATGAAATTGGACCTAGAAGAGAATTTATTGAGGCTAATGCAAAATATGTAAAAAATCTAGATATTTAATTGTAATAAAGACATCCTGCTAATAAAGTAGGGTGTCTTTATTATGATAAGGCTAATATTAATCTTCAGCTAAAACCAATATATATAGTTTATAACCTAATATACATTACTGCATAAATAAGCTAGTCACCACACATATTAATCAGTTGCTTGACTATAAATACACAATTAATAGCTATATTCATCCATCACGAGGGACTATTAATAACCATTAGGATGTATAAGAATAATCGTAACTCGAATATATTACCTATAATTTAACCATATAAGTTATTAGGTTATATAGCTTGCATACAAACAATATATTCTGTATCTCCGTAAAATAATAATTTAATTTTATTAGATTAGTATTTAACTTAGACTGAATGCTTAAAATCTTACGATTTATAGCACTCGTGGTTAAACTAATATTAACCTTATGACTATATTATGTGCTGTTTTTATCTTTTTATACATTGAAAAAAATTAAATAAATATTTTTTTACATTCAATAATGGAAATAATAAAATTAATTATTAATAAAATAATAGATAATATAGTAAAGATGGTAGTAGCTATTTTTAAAATATAAAAACTGTAAAAAAATTTATGAATTATTAATGAATAAGTGAAAAACAGAGATAGAGATAATAGATAAAAA
>CAMPBM010000041.1 GCA_946637865.1 uncultured Lachnospiraceae bacterium
CTTGATATTATAAATATTTTCATATTATTCACCTCAAATTTCTAAGGGGGTTTAACCTTTGTAATCACCTTATTATTTCTTCAACTATTTTATCTTAAAAATAATCATTTTTTACTAATTTATACATATTTTAGCATATTTTAATCTATATTTTGTTTCAAAGTTAATTCTGCTTCCTTAAAACCATTACGTTTATAAAATTCGATGGCATTTAAATTATTATAACTTGCAACAACTTTTATTTCATTTATTTTATTTTCTTTACATATTTTCTTAAATTCTTCAAACAGTTTACTACCTATTCCTAATTTTCTATATTCATTCATTATACACATATTGTCTAAGACATGTAAAAATCTCAACATTAAAAATCAGTATTTTCAACGGTTTTAAGAATTTTTATGTGAATTGTTTTTTTACCTCTTCTATCTTTTCTTTATAATATTTTTTATTTTCAATAATGTGATAAAATACCGCTTTACCTAAATCCCTTTCTATATTAAACCAAGGTTTACTTCGACCTATACGAATGCACTTAACATTGGGGTTAGATTCTAAATCCCATCCTTCCCATAAATCTATTGCTCTAACAAAACATATTAATTGCTTATTTTTTTTGGCATTAGGTATTAATTCTTTATGAATAAAGTTTTTTGTTTTTGAAATGCTTGAACAACGCTTTTCAAAATCTTTAAAGTGCCCTCTTATATATCCTGCATTTTTAGAATGGTATGGAAATAATTCTATACCTACCATTACTTTAGATAACATATTAAATATTATTTCTTTATCATCTACTTTAAATTCTTTTTGTAATCTTTGAACTAGAGAATTATTTTTCGGACTTTTTTGATCCATTACACCTCTCCAGTATAGACTTCCACCTGTTTCTTGAAATTCTTTTCTTAACCAAAAGAATGATGCATTATCTTGTTTAAGTTGATTCAACAACTCATTCTTTATTTTTTCTTCTGAAATATAATCTTCATCACTAAAACCCGGATTTAATATACATATAAATATTTTACCTTTTGTTATATCTCCAGCCACCTGTTGCGGAAGAAGATTATGATGAATAAAATTTTTTTCATTATCTTTTAATTTTCTACCTTTTGTATTTATTTTTTCTTTATCATAGATAGTATCATATTTATAAATGAAGTCTTCTTTCTTGTTCTTTAAATACTCATATTGTTCTTTTAAATAATTTTTATAACTCATTGAACAGCTCCTTTTTTTTACGTTTTAAACTTCGATTATTTTATTAGACATACATTTACATCTATCTTTATTATTATTACTAAAAATGTAAAAATCTCAATATTAAAAATCCAGTTTTTTCAATGGTTTGAGTAATGTTGTTTTACAATCTATTGTGTGTACTGAATTACAATGTTTTAAAATATCTATAATTTCTTCTCTGTTTGATTTCATTTCATCCTTTAAGCCATCTATTAATTCTGATTTATATTCTTCTTCAAAATCTGTCCAAGATTCCGTTAAAATACTTGAACTGTCATCTTTCGAATTTATATTAATCCATTTATAATTTTTATAATCACTAATATTGGCTACAATATTTCTCCCACTTTTTATAAAAATATTCTATTAACTCATTGTTTAAATTGTTTTTCAGCTCAGTGGAATATTCACAATAAATAATAAAATCTCCACCATCAGGTACAATATAATTTGAATTATTTCTATTAAATCTATCAAATAATCCCATCTTTATTTCCTCCATATTATACTTATATTATTACCATTAGTTATGTAAAATTACTATAAATGCGAAAAAATCTCAATGTAAAAAAACATTTTTAACCATATAAACAGTTTCATTGCCACTACCACAGCCTAAATCAATTGCATTATCTACTTTATATTTGTCTAAAAAATCAATAAGCAACTTACATACATCATCACCATAAGTTTTAGTTTGATAATTAGTCCAATCTTTCATCTTTACTCTCTTTCTTTTTTATTTTTTATAAAATATGTAAAAATCTCAACATCAAAAATCTAGTATTTTCAGCGGTTTAATCCAACCTTTCGAAAAATACGGATATCCAAATTTATGTTAGTTTTATTATCGTTCAACTATATCACTTCCTCATTTCCTACATCTTCAATACTTCCTGTATTATAACACAAAATCAAGTGATTTTCAATCAATCACTTGATTTTGTTCAATTGAATTAGAAATGGAATATTGTTTATCAATTTTATCTGTAAAATTTTTAATTTCACTATTAAATGTTTTTAATCCATGTTTAGCACAAATCTCTTTTAATTCTTTTAAAGTTTCTTTTAATCTATGGATTTCATTTTCATCTGCAAAAGGACTTCTACCTTTTAATGTGTCTTGTATTGAGTCTAATGGTAATGCTATTCCTATTATTTTGTTCAAGGGAATATTATCTAAACAGCGCCATTCATCAACTAAATTTGTTTTCAAGCCAAATCCTTCAAGTTCAGTATTAGGTGGAATGTAAGTTGCTTGAATATCATCAGAGATAACAAAAACCATACAATTATCTATCCATCCAGCTCTAGCAGATTGTAAAAAATAATCTGGTGAATTATAATCAAAATTCATATTTTTTCTGTATAAGCATATATGGCTAAGCAGATTATCACCATTTTTTCTACTTTCATTTCGCTTTTTAATTCCTCCACTATTAATAATATCTATTACATGCCTTACCCCCTCACTTAGGTAGCCTGCAGGTTCAAATCCATGATAAAATAATCGATTCATTTAATTATCCTCCTTTCATTTTAGAACTTATATTGTGAACATTACTACCCTGTCATCTTTTTTTATACCACTATTTATTCTGAGTTTTTATTAAATATGTAAAAATCCCAATATCAAAAATTATGTATTCTCAGAGATTTGGGTGTGTTTTTCCTAAAATCCTCGTATCGCAGTTTATGTTAGTTGTATCTTTCGTTTATATCACTTCCCTGTTTTCACACCTATTATCTATCCATTGTATTCTCTTTATTTCTAATTAACCTCTCTATATTTCTTTTTCTAGCTCTCATTTCATTTACAAATCTATCCAATCTTTCTTGCGTTAAATCTTTCTTCTCTTTTATATGTTTTATTTGATAGTCATAGGTTTTAGCTAAAGCACGCTCTAAAACATATGGTGATATCCCACATTTTTCTACAGCAAATGTATCACTATCTATTTCTTTGTCAATTTCTCTAATATTACTTCCAGCATTATTCTTTTGATTTTCACTAAAACAATGACCTAATTCATGACAATATATAGCTTTTCTTTCTTCTGCAGTAAACCCCATTTTAGCCATTAATTCTTTATCTCTTATTACCAAGGCAATCTTATCATTTATTTTACAAGCTGCACACGTCGGTTTAAAATCAGTATTTTTTGTGATATCTGCATAAATTGCATAGTAATCTTTAAATTTCATTAGTTCAGAAGTTATTATTATTTCATTGTTTTGAACCCTTATTTTATTTCCTTTTTTAAATTTTTCTAAATTTTCTCTCATTATTATTCATCTCCTTTTAATTAAATACTGTAAAAGACTTTATTAGAGTATTTTTCATTTTTTTGATATTTATAATTTAAGATTTTTCCTATCACTTATAAATATCACTATTTTTCTTTTCTTAATCGCGTTTTACCTATAAAATATCTAATATTTGCTGAATCTCTTCATATTATTATACCACAAAACAACACTAAGTTCAATACTCAAGCAACCAATATAGGATAAAGACATGAAAAATGGTCACAGGTCAGCCATTTTACTTAGTGGTTCATATATAAGATATTATGTACTACCAGAAAACTGTATTAACAACCAGATACAAGATGCTACAATATTGGCAGTATTTATCATAATATGTAAAAAAGGAACACACCACATTAAGCCTGTGCTCTATACTCTTCAAAATAGAAAAACAAGGCAAAAGTGAATTATCGCTTTTGCCTTGTTTAGTTTTACTCTCTTGATTCCTCCTTAGACTTTAAGTACTCCTCCCACATACGGTATATTTCCGCACCGGAGACTACCCATTCCTCAGCTAGCTTTTCAGCTAACTTCGTTACAAACGCACCATGTTCAATAAGCGCATTGCTGGCAATCGTTCTAGCCTTATCAAGCAAGATTTTTTTCTCCTGCTCAATATCGACTTTCATTTTTTCTGAAACCAAGCTATTTTTATTCACGACTAAATTTTCTCCTATGCTTTTAAAAAAGCCTAAATCGCAAATAACCCTATCAAGAACCGAATTTGCCCTTTGCAAATCACCCGCGGCTCCTACATTGGGAAATTCCAGCTTTCCAATAATTTTTTCTGACAATCGTCCAGCCAGAGTACATGCTATTTCATAAATGAAGTATTCTTCGGTTTTTACCATGTTTGGAATATCCCTATCATCTTTTACAGACATAACTCCGCAAAATCGATTACCCGGGATTACAGATGCATACTGTATTTTGCTGGATTCTTTATACACCAGTTTTAACAGGGTGTGTCCAGCTTCATGCGTCGCAGTATTTAGCCTAGCCTCTTTTGAAAACTTAAACAGCACTTCAAATTGCTCTTTAAAGACCTCAATTGCGCCATCTCTTTCAAGTGAAACTCTATTCTGCATTTTCGACCATATAAACAAGTATTCTATTCTCTCAAGGAAATTATTCAAGTTGTATACTTCGTCTGATTCATATAAGCCCTTCACTATAGTAACTATATAAAACAGAACATCTCTAGAGTAGGATATATTAAACCTTCTTGACATTTCGTCTGCTCTTATGCTCAAAACATCCAGTAGTTTATCCATCTCTTTGCATGGCGCTATGCTTATAATGAAGTAGTCGTTTCTAGCGATTTTCTTCAACTCATTGTATTCTGCCATACTATCTGTGTTTATTTCAAACATAAACTTAAGGAAAGAAAGATTATTGTATCTCATTATTTCCTCATAGTATACGTCTAAAACATCCACTATTTTCTTAAATTCTCCCAAGTTCTTGAGATCCGCATACAGTATAAATTGCGAACTCTCAAAACCCTCCAACATCTCCGAAAAATTTTCCAGAATATCTGTCTCATTCCTTATTTTCCGGAGAAATATCTCCTTAAGATGAATTACCTTTACGCCTTCTCTTAAACATAAGCAAGTCTCCAAATCCTGCTGTACAAAACTGCGTACAACAGACGTTTTTCCTGTACCTGTTGTTCCTTCGATAATAATACCCTTTTTTGCCTCACTCTGTACGGCACAGTTTAATAACTGTAACCTCTCAAAAGGGTAATACTGCCTTCCGTCGTCTTGTAATTCCTCATACTCTTTTACCTTAAAGTCTGGGGACCGTTTTTCAGAATTTTCCATTTGGAATTCTCCTTTCATGATTTAATTAATCTATGTAAACTGGTACTTGACCAGAGAAAAAAAATTATGTACACATAATATCACATTTTTCTTCATTACGCAAGGGAAACCTTAAATTTTCCATAAATCTCATAGAACAATGTTACAATTCAGGTGCCCATAATGTTGATGAAATATATTAATACTCCGTTCGTTTGCTGGCGCTATGATATGTGAAAAAGACATAAGGTGGGAGCGCCAAACTGCGCACTCCACTTCGTATTAATATATTTCATCAACATTATGGGCACCTGAATTGTAACTTGAACAATGGTTACTGGTCAGCCATTATTACTGAGTAGTCCAATATAAGAATTATGTAATCGCAAAAAAACATATTAACAATGGAGTCCAAAATGCGCAGTTTGGCAAGGTTTGTCAAAAGAAGCAAAAGGAATTGACAGTATTAAAACTTTGCACTGTTTCGTAGATTCCTTTTGCCTTTTGACAAAGCCGAGCCAGCAAGTTTGCGGAATGTTAATATGTTTTTTTGCGATTACATAATTCTTATATTGGACGGCTTATTGCAAAAGCCCAAGGCTGAACTGTAACATAAAAAACTACTCTATCGTAAATCCACTATTTTGTAAATTTTTCTCAATAGCCTCTCTTGATAAATCCTCATTATCACCCAAACCATTTAAAAAGGTTTCAGCCTCCATTTTTACCGTTATTACATTTCCTTCTTGTTCAACATTCATTCCTTCCAATGAGCTAGCAGTCATTTGCATAATTGAACCAGCATATTTAGCAGTACTTTCATCACCAAACTCCATCATTTCTTTTACGGAATCCGCCTTTCCATCTTTGAAAGTTATTTCTATTGTTTCCTTATAATCTCCCAATCCACTTGTATTGTCTGATTTAGTAGCAATTAATACATCTTCACTAGTTTTTTTTGAATCCTTACTATCCTTTTTATCATCACCACAACCTGTTAATGTACATACCATCATAAACATCATTAGAATACATACAATACTTTTAATTTTTTTCATTTTTTCACCTCCTTACACCAACATCATTATATATAAAAAGATGAAAAATGTCTATTTATTTTTTTATTAAATTGAAGGCAATTAGTTGCAACCAATCATTTCTTTATAAACTCTATATCAATATCTACATTTCCAGAAATCCCATCTATTCTTCCCTTTTCAGTATACTGCCAAATGCTAAAATCATATGGATAAAGTGGTTTTTCCTGATAATCAGCATACCATTTTTGGTAGTCATTAAATAACTCTAATTTCATTTTCATAGTAAAAGTTTTTGCATTACCATAAATACCTGGCTCATACCCTTTTTCTTTAATAATCCTACAAAAGTTAAGTGTCATATCTGTTATTTCTTCCAATGTTAAATTATCGGTCCTTGCAGTGTCGTTTTTTATTTTTTCCAAATCAAAAAATACTGGATACGTAATTTCTTTGCCCTTCAGATTCTCTACTATAAATTCTACTTCTTCGTTAATTTCATCATTATTTATAGCCTGTGAGAAGAAATACACCCCTATATCAATCCCCTCTTTTCTAGCATTGATATAATTTTCTTCAAAATTTTTATCTAAAACAATTTTTCCAGCATCGCCATATCCTCTAAATCCCAAACGCAAAATAGCAAATTCTATGCCTGCATTTTTAACTTTTTTCCAGTCAATAGTTCCTTGATAAGAAGAAACATCAATCCCTAATCTTGTCCTATAATAATCATCTTCATATTGATACAATCCACTGTCATTTACCAACAGTTTATTCCAGTTGTACTGATGCGTATCGGCATTTGGGTTATATTGTACCGTTAAATATCCATCTTCAATATCATAAATTGTAATCTCTTTTTGTATGTCTTCCTTGTCACCATCTTCTTGCACACCACTGTAATTAACACTATCCTCTTCGGATTTTGTTTTATGTTTATCGATATTACTTCTACTCTTTGAAATTCCAAGAAATGTTGCTATTACAGCCAAAACTATTGCAAAAATTAAAATTACTCCTTTTGTTTTACTCACAGTTTATTCTCTCCTTACTACTACATTTTCCAATTCATATATTTTACCTTTTAACATTTTACTACAAATCTAAAATACCATACTTTAGATTTGGTGTCAATGTACATTTAACATTGTAAAAGTTTTGCAGATACTACACTCTTTACATACAAGCAATCTCTTTTCAAAGATAAGTTTTAAAGTTTCAATAAACTCATCCTCTTCAACTAATAGATGTACAACAATTTTTTTAGGTAATAAATTTAACAATGCATTTAAGCAATAATCTTTAGAAGAAAAAGAAATATCCGATAAATATTTTGGATATTCAAATTGATTTTCATATATTAGTATATTCTTATCTTCATCCATTAAAATTGGATCATTATTAGAATATATAACATGAATTATATCTGTTTTATTCTTTTGAGAAGCAACATAACTTCGTAGTAATTCAATAAACTCTTTATACTCTTTATCAATTATATATTTATTAACCGCTGTATCAACACACTCTTTAATCAATGAATTATATTCAAATAATCGAAAATTCACAAAACCATCTAATATAAAAAACTTATGCTCTGAAATATAATCTACCAAGCACTCAAAGATTTTTTCTTTTCTAATTCGAAATTCGTCACTGTTGTTTTCTTCTAATAGCTCATAACAGTTATAATAAATGGTATTTTTTTCCTTAGGTTCAAAGTAAAAAAAATCACAATTCACAACCCTCTTTATGATATTCTCCTCATAAAACTTCATAATGCAATTCATTAAGATATTTGATAGTTCATATACAAACTTTTCCTCATTACTTCCAGTATAATGAACTATAACATTTTTATACAGCTTAAAACTATTTTGAGAAACATAAACATCATTTAGGTCCATATTATTTATTTCTGTTAGTAGATAATCTAATATTCTATTATTATTGTTTTTTATACAAAATGATTTCATTAAAAAATCCCCTTTCTTAGATACACATATATTATCTACTAAATTTTGCATAGATATACATATATTATTCTAAGAAAACAGATTTTGAAAGTTGTACTTTATATTTGTGCTATTTCTAAATTAAGATTATACTATATATTCAATGTAACCAATCTACCATTTAGATAGGCAAGTTTATTATTGTTATCGATGAAGCTAAATTCTAAACTATAACTGCATAACTGCTGACTTTTTGCCTTGAACTTTTTGTTTATACTATTAATTCCATACTTTCCATCCCCTAAAATTGGATGTCCAATATATGCCAAATGTGCTCGAATTTGATGGGTTCTACCAGTATGTAACTCAACATCCAAGGTAGCTAAATTATTATTATAATCTTTTTTTATAATACTATAAGATGTAACAATCTTTTTGTATCCCTTTTTAGGTGTATCAGAGATATACACCATGGATTTTTTATTATCTTTAAATAAATATGATTCAAGAACCTTATGGTCTTGCTTAGGAATTCCAACTACGACACACCTATAATGTTTTTTTATTTTATGATTTTTGAACATTTCTAATATAATGTTCATGCTTTCCTCATTTTTTGCAAATAAGACCAAACCAATAGTATTTCTATCTAATCTATGGCAGGGCTTAATAAACTGGTTTTTGTATTTTATATTTGCATAACTTTCTAATGAATTTTCCCCTGTAACCTCCAGATTAGCTGGCTTATTAAAAACAACAATGTTGTCATCTTCATATACTACTTCTACTTCATTATTTTTTTTATATAATAACTCGTCAACTATATATACCTTTATTTCATCTCCTTTGTATATAGTTCTATTTTCAGAAATTTTAACATTATTTATTCTAATATCCTTCTTCCTTAAGGCTTTGTTAAATGTATTGTTAGTTAATCCATCAAAACTATCAAATAATAAACTACTCAATTTTTTCCCATTATATTTATCAATTACTATTAAACTTTTCATGCGAATATTATATAATATTTTATAAAAAAAGTCTATATTGTGTCCACATTAATAGTATGATATAATCTAGTTAGTTACACTGCAGAGAGCTCTTAAGTAGCCCTCTACGAATAGATTGGCACCTGGATAGTAATTTGGGTTGTAATTAAGGAGGAAAATGATTTATGGAAAGCAAGAAATTAGTAACAATTTTAATTCCAGCATATAATGAAGAAGATGTATTAACTATGCTGTATGAAAGATTAGTAAAATTAATGGACTCAATGCCCAACTATAATTTTGAAGCACTATTTATAAATGATGGAAGTAAAGATAACACACTTAATATAATAAAATTTTTACGAAGCCGTGATAAAAGAATATGTTATTTAAATTTATCTCGAAATTTTGGTAAAGAAACAGCCATGTTAGCTGGGCTTGATTATTCAAAAGGAGATGCCGTTGTGATAATTGACGCCGACCTGCAAGATCCTCCTGAATTAATACCAGAAATGATTAAATATTGGGAAGAAGGCTATGATGATGTGTATGCAAAAAGGAAATCCAGAAAAGGAGAAACTTGGCTAAAGAAAACAACCTCAAAGCTTTATTACAAAACTTTGCAAAGCGTAACCAATATCGAAATACAAAAAGATACAGGTGACTTTAGATTATTAGATAGAAGATGTGTTGAAGCACTAAAGCAATTTAGAGAATCTGAAAGATATACTAAGGGGCTATTTAGTTGGATTGGATATAATAAAAAGGAAATTTTATACGACAGAGATCCGCGAGCTGCTGGAAAAACAAAATGGAATTACGGAAAGTTGATAAAACTATCTCTAGATGGTATCACTTCCTTCACTACAACCCCTCTTAGATGGTCAGCAATTACTGGAGTTTTGGTTTCTATTGTTGGATTTATCTATATGCTATTTATCATAGCCAAAACTCTTATTCGTGGTATTGACATGCCTGGATATGCATCTACAATGGTGGTAATCTTATTCCTCGGTGGAATTCAGCTAATATTCCTTGGCATCATTGGAGAATATCTTGGCAGATCATTTTCTGAAACTAAACATAGACCTCTTTATTTCGTTGATACATATAATGAAGAAAAAGAAACTAATATCAAAAAATAAGTCAATTTTTGTTACAATTCAGGTGCCTATAATGTTGATGAAATATAATATATTTCATCAACATTATGGGCACCTGAATTGTAACCAATTTTTTCTTTATACTAGAACTCTCCTATTATATAAATTTGACACTCTTTTTCCTAATTATTATTCTCTTAAGTTGACACTGCTTTTATTCCACCTTCTAAATTATACACATTAACATATCCCATTTTTTTTAACTTATTTGATACCTTTCTACTACGTCCACCATATTGACAATACACTATAATGACCTCATTCCTATCCTTAACTACTTTCTCTATTTTCCTATCAATTTCATGCATAGGTATATTAATGGCATTATCTAAATGTTTTTCGATATACTCATCTCTCGTTCTAACATCCAAAACTATAATTTGTGGATTATCTTTTAACATTTTTTTCATATTAGAATAGTTTATGTTATTCTCGCTGGTACGAATTAACCTTTTCTGTAATTTGTATATTAACGTTTTCAAAACTGTACTTTACCTCCTTATATTCAATTTTTCTTTGGAGCGCTTTAGTGCTCTGCTATGAAGTGATTGCTTCCCTATTATAGAAAAAAACATTATGAATATAATATATTATATTCATAATGTCCTTTTTGGTATTTAATTATATAGATTTATTTTATCATGATATTAAATGTTATGATGTTATATTATTTTCCTTGTTCTTCTAAACTAAATTTTTGCTTTTCAAAAATTCCTGTTAACACAGTAACTATTGCTATATATACCACCATTGCAACTGGCATTACCAATCTATTGAATGGATATCTAGTAATTGCTATTATTGAAAAATATAATAACTCTGCTATTGTTGTCATACAAGCGGTATGAAGAACAACTTTTATAGCACCACGCATTAGAGAATCAGCATTACCTATTTTTCCAAATCTAATTGCAAAATATATCAATACTAATATTGTAACAGTAGCAAAAGGAATAACATATGGTTTCACTAAATCTAATATTCTCACTCTAGGTATAAATTCTACATTAATATCTTCAACCTTATTCTCTATTCCATACTTTTCATTTATTTTTGTATTCAATTGATTTTTTTGTTCTTCATTTATTTCTTTTACTCTGATAAGTGCATAATTATTAAACATACCAGCTTTTTCTATTTCAACTTTTGAATTTCCAAATACTTCTCCAGTAATTGCCTTAATATCATTAACATTAAATTCTTGTCCTATTTGTACCTCTACTAAATTAGACTCTCTATAACATACATCCACATTAAAACCTAAAGCAGCAACAACTATTACCCCTATAATAATTACAATTGCTAGCCCTACGAAAATCTTATTTTTCATATTCTAATCCCTCTTTCAATTTATTTATTTTTTGCATTTGTTAAAATAGCTCTAGTTAATATATTATTAAATAATTCAAATAAAACTAATCCCCAGAATACAATCATACCAAAAACACTAATTTCCGATGTATTTCCTAAGTTTCCCATTGCAGGTATTAATGATAAAACCATACTTACTATAAATGCAGGTATTAACATCATTGTAAAGTCCATAGTTTTCTCTGAAAAAACAGTAGAGCTTACTTTATTATTACTTAATATTTTAATTAAATAAATAAACTGCAATATCATCATTCCAATTATTGTAACAATAGATGCAACTGAAATTTGTATCTTAGTATATCTAATTACAAGTAATAACAACGCTTGGAAACCAATTATACTTAACATTGCTAACAATCCTCTAGCTTTATATTTAATTAATAAATATAATAACATCACACCTAATACAACTGCAAAAACACACTTAATTCCAAACTCACTTATATTTGAATGTACTGCTTGTTCATATTTTGTATTATACTTCAAATTTAAATTTTCAGTTTCCACCAACATTTTTCTAGCATTTGAATACTGTAAAGATGCTTCAACTTGATCCTCATTAGTTGTATAATCACCAAAAGAAAGCTTTAATATACCACTTGAAGCAGCCTCTAAGAATTTTGATTCTTCACCACTATATATAGAATTTCCATCTATTGAAATATCAATTTTTTGCTCAGTAGCTGTACCATTTTCATCAACAGGTGCTGTATAATTATTTTTCATCTCTTTAAATTTATTTACAATATCTTTATTAAATTCTATATCAAGCGTTATAATTTTTCCCATTCCAGAAGATACATACTTAGAATCTACCCCTACTTTAAAATTCTTAATAGATTGATTATTTCCTATAACTTCACCAGTTTCTGGGATTTTTATTTCCACTTTACCAGTAGCACTTAAACCATCCAATATATATGTGCTAATATCGCTAGGTAATTCCACAACTATACTACCAGACTGCTCGTCCAATCTTACTGCATATTGATCTATACCTGCTAGTCTAAGTCTATTCTCAATTATTTTTTTAGATTTTTTGTAATTTTCTACTGTATATAAATTCTCTGTATTTTCTGTTTTATTCTCTTGATTCTCTTGAGCATTTTCTTCTTTATTTTCCTGACTTTCCTGAGTATTTTCCGTGTTCTCACTGTTATTTTCTTCACTTTTCTCTTGATTATTTTCTTCACTACTTACAGACTCTTCAGTATTCACATTTGACTGTTCTCCACTTTCAGTTGTCTGATTATCGTTACTAGTTGATTGATTGTTTTCTTCATCTTTTTGAACATCTAATTTTATTATAGTTTTAGTGTCCAAATCTGATCCAAGTACATATTCAGCAAGCGCATTCTTTGAAATGTTTTTGTCTTTTACATACACTCCTCCCAAAGAAACTACGCATACAAATACTATAACCAATACTGCTAAAATTAATTTTAAAGACCCTTCTTTTTTCACTTTTCTTCCTCCCATTTTAAAGTAACTTAGTATCATTGATAATTAGTTCAAACCAAATATTCAAAAAATTTGCTGCATGCTTACTCATCATTGTTCTATCCATAAAAATTTCGAAATAGTTCAATACTGGTGAAATATTATTATCAATAGTTAAATCTAAAATTACCTTTCTGTTTTCTTTTGAAATTGTAAAATTTGAATCTGTTACTGCATAATTAACTTTATCATGCTTATCAAATGTTGATAAATTCGTATTTACAACTCTATCTCTGTGAACATCTGACTTATCTGCCAATATTAATGCAGCAGAAATATCGCTAACAGCAGTCCCTGTTCTCTCATCATGGTTTCCTATAGCCATCATGATTTCAGTTCGCTCTCTAGCATCCATTCCCATATCTTTCAAAATTTGATATGCCAATATTGCACCAGAATGAGCGTGATCTGTTCTATTTACACAATTTCCTATATCGTGTAAATACCCTGCAATTTTTGCAAGTTCTACTCTTCTAGAATCATATCCCAACACCTCTAAGACATCTCCTGCTCTTTTGGAAACAATGCCGATGTGCCTAAAAGAATGTTCTGTATATCCTAGGGCATTTAATTCTTCTTGTGCACCAAGAATTAACTGTTGCACTTCTTCATTTTCCTTAACGTCTTCTAATGTTACCATATCATTCCTCCAATTACTTTTAAATTTTATATTAAAATTATAAAATAATCAACTGTTTTTTTAAAATATTCTTAATTTTTGTTACTATTGTGTTACAATTCACGGTCTATTACTGTAGAGTAGTAAAAAATCAAAATTATGTATGAGCTAGC
>CAMPBM010000042.1 GCA_946637865.1 uncultured Lachnospiraceae bacterium
CATAATTTTAATTTTTGACGGCTACCTGCAAAAGTAACCCACCTGACCTGTAACATACTATTTCCTTTTAGGAACTAATAAACCAAGTTTTTTTCTATTATTTCCTATCAATACTTTTTTTTCACTTCCTCCAAATTCTCCATCCAATGTCCACTTAACTTTTTCATCGAACTCTATTTGTAAATGCTTAGATTTAATGTAATAAATGTTATCTTGATTGTATTTTTTTCTTAATATTGATATTCCTATTTTTAATATATCTTTGAATTTTTCTGGTTTTTTTATCAGTATAATTTCGAAAAGTCCATCGTTAATACTGAATTCGTTTTTCTTAAACCATTTAATACTACCTATAGAAATAGAGTTTGTAACACCACCATAAATAAATTCATCTTTTATTATTTCATTATCTGTTACTATGGTAGTTTTATATGTTTTTATATCTTTTATTGTTCGTACTTCTTTTAATGCATGCTTGTAATATGCTAGTCTGCCAAATTTATTTTTTTCTTCTTGACTAGTACTATAAGATACTCCTGTACATAAACCAAAGGCTGCTACGTAGTAAAAATATTTGTCGTTGAACCCTCCTATATCTACGTTTATCCTCTCGTATTTTGATAATTTTTTTGATAATTTAAACACTTTCCTAGGCATCTTTAAAGTCCTAGCAAAATCGTTTGTAGTGCCGAATGGAATAAATGTTACGTCTATTTTTTTATTGTTTTTTATTATGCTATTAATAACTTCGTTTAGTGTTCCATCTCCACCACATACGATTACAGCATCTATGTATCTTTCATAATTATTTATTATATCTGCTCCATTATAATTTTCTGATGTATATACTACTTCAACCTCGAAGCCTTGTTTTTTTAGTTTCTTGCATATTTTAGGTATGTATTTAATTACTTTTCCCTTTCCCGCGCAAGGGTTTGCTACTATTAAAATTTCCTTCTTCATAATTCTCTCCATTCGTTTTTATTATAGCAGAAATTGGGAACTATTTCTACACTATTATGTATTTTTTTTAGATAGGTTGTTAATGGTTACAATTCAGAGGTGGAATGCAATCACTTTTTGTCGAATTTTGCATACTATATATTAAGCACACAAAAAGATAGTGTGCATTACGAAGTTATAAATTTTGATTTAGAAAGGATTGGTAGAAATGGATTTTGAAAAAAACCATTACCCTATAATTGATGTTGATGGTGTAATTTCTTCTGGAAAACAATACGATGTAGATATAACATTACCTGAAGATAATCGTTCTGTAATATATGGAGTTATTAAGGATGCTTATGACGAGCCTGTGAAGGATGCAGTTGTTAAATTAATTGAGATTGAAAAAGATTGTGGGAAGGAAGAAAGAAAGCCAGTGTCTCATACCTTTACAGATAAAGATGGGGAATTTGTTTTTGGACCTTTATGTGCTAATAAATTTTATGAAATACAAGTTTGGGCTGATAATATAAAGCACAAAAAAATGTGTGCATCTTGCCGTCATAAAGGAAAGTGCTTAAAAGGTGTTAAGCTAGATTGTGACAAGAAAGAGGAATTTCCGCATTGTGAAGAAAATAATTAGAAAGATTGTTAATTTAGTTTGATTAAAAAGGTTTCTCCTTGTTTATACAAGGCCGTCGCATCTTAAGTTGACAGCATTGCTTATTGATGAGTTGCATTATCAGTAACAATAACACATGCAGGCTAACGAGAAAATTGAAAAAAGGACAGTTACCTTTAGCTGTTTTATTGCGACAAGGGGACGTAGGAATTGTCTTTAGCAGTGGTGAGCATGTTAAATACAATTCCTACGTCCCCTTGTTGTATATTAAGTTGACAGTATTGACATGCATATCATCTGACAGGTAAACCGTCTTTTGTGCATAAAAGCTTAAACTAGATAATTCCTATCTTTTTTACGAATTTCTTTCCCTGTTTCATCATTTTTCTTTTATTAAATCCCACGTTTTCTCCATACATCATAACTAATCCAGCAGAAACTACTCCACCAATTATCATTCCCTTTACTAGCTTCATATTGCTTACCTCCTTTTATAAAATAAATGCGTTGTTTCATTCACACATTTTTATTATTTGTACTTTTTATTTTAATATACAGGCTGAAATATTTGCTAGTTTTTGTTTTTATTAACTTTTTTCGATAGTACTCTATATCTCAAAATCATTAATTAAAATGGTCGTTGCTAATTATCTATTGCAATTATACTCTTAATACACTCCAATAAAAAGCGAACTTCTTCAATACTATTTTGCTCACCTAATGTTATTCTTAGTGAACCATTTGCATAATTTCTATCTAAACCTATCGCCCTTAAAACATGCGATGGTTCTAACGAACCAGAACTGCAAGCTGAACCTGCTGATGCACATATTCCAAGGCTATCTAGCTTTAGTAGAATTTCTTCACCATCTAGATTTGGAAATGAAAAATTAATATTTCCTGGCAGTCTTTTTTTTAAGTCTCCATTTATCTTTACATTTTCGTATCGACTTGTAATTTCTCGTATGAAATAGTTTCGCAATTTAATTAGCTTACTATTGTAATTTTCCAAATTTGCATTTGCAATTTCAATTGCTTTTCCTAATCCAACAATTCCAGGAACATTCTCCGTACCTGCCCTTTTATTCATTTCTTGATGACCACCATCTTGAATCTTTTGAAAGTTAACTCCTTCTCTAACATATAGCGCACCTACACCCTTTGGTCCATAAAATTTGTGTGCTGACATTGATAATAAATCTATTCCTAATTCTTCCACATTGATTTTTATATTTCCTATAGCTTGCACACAATCTGTATGAAATATTACATTTGTTTCTTTTGCAATTTGTGCAATCTCTTTAATTGGTTGTATTGTGCCTATTTCATTATTTGCATACATTATACTAATCAAAACCGTTTCGTTCCTAATAGTTTTTTTTAATTCCTCTAAATCTACAAATCCATTGTTGTCTACGTTTAAGTATGTTATCTCGAATCCTTCTTTTTCTAGTGTTTTGCATGTGTTTAATACAGCAGGATGTTCTATTTTACTTGTTATAATATGATTGCCCTTACTTTTATTTGCTCTTGCAACACCTTTTATTGCTAAGTTATCCGATTCACTTCCACAGGATGTAAAATAGATTTCATTTTCCTTACTGTTAATTGCTTTTGCAGTCTTTTGTCTTGCTGAATCTATTGCTTTTCTGCTTCTTCTTCCTATCGAATATGCAGAGGATGCGTTACCGTAGTTTTCTGAAAAATATGGTAACATTTCTTTTAGCACTTCTTCTTTTAATGGCGTTGTGGCAGCGTGATCAAAGTAAATTATACTCATATATAGATTACTTCCTTGCTTTATATATTTAGGTTTTTATATGGATACACCTATAAACCTGCTGTATGTTTTACTGTTTTAGTATAGTTCTTTATTTGATTTCTATTCATTCATTTTATTGTATTATATTTTTCTTTTTTATTTTTGTTACTTTTTTTTTGGAAAAGTTTGTTTATTTTTTATGTAGCATACTTATAGCCCACCAATGTCGCATTCCTTTCCTGTAACATAAAAAAGTGATGCCACATTAGCTATCTAATGCGACACCACCTTTTAAAATTTTGTAATAACTATATGTACTTCTAGGAATTTGCTTCTGCCCAACGAAGCATTCGTATGCTTCTATATACCTCTAAGATATGAGAATATTTATCATATTCGTCTTCCCAAATTTGTTCTGGAACTTTTTCGAAAATGCTAAACATTTTTTCAGCTTCTGTTAAGAATATCAATTGTTCCTGGGTTGACATGTTTTCATGTCTTTTTGAAAATTTATATAAAACATCTAGGTTTTGAATGGATTTTATAAATGTCCAAAAATCCCTAACTTTCATTCCAGCTAATTTAATTTGTAGTATAGCGTATCCAATAACTGCAGTAATAATAAGTAACAAAATATATACTATATATAATACTTTCATATTTACCACCTTCTATCATATAACAATATTATATCATGTTTGTAATATTTTTGCAACATTTTTGTAATTTAATTGTAATATTATTGTAATATTTTTGTAATATTGAGATAGAATAGAAGGACAAGAAAAGACATTTACCTCACTTTATTATTTCGTATGATGGATATGCTAACTTTATGCCTTCCTTTTCCAATAAAGCAAGTATTATCATATTGATTTCGCTTTTAAATTCCAAAAAATCAGAATAATCTACTATTGTAGTATAAAAATAAACATTTAAATTAATTGAATCCTCTAAAATCTGCGTAAAATTGACATGTATATCTTCACTTATTATATCCTTATTTGTTTTTAAAACAAACTTGATTCTATTGCCTATTTCTTTCAAGAGCTTTACATCAGTATCTAATCTAAATCTTAGGTTAAAGTCGTATCTTCTCTTATAATTCTTACTCCAATTAGCTACTTTACCATCCGAAAGAAGTGAGTTTGGTAGTGTTACCACATAATTGTCTAAGGTTCTTATTCTTGTTGTTCTAAAGCTTATATCTTCAATATTTCCAGCAATATTATCTATTTCTACGTAGTCGCCCACAAGAAAGGTTTTATCTGTTAAGATTGTGAAACCGGCAAATAGATTTTTTGCGATATCTTGAGCAGCAAGAGCTATTACAACACCACTTAATCCAAGTCCGGTTACTATTCCACTTAGGTCATATCCCAATTCCGTAATAACTATAAACGCACCTATCGTATATATTATTCCTCTAATTATTTTAGTTATAAATTTGGCAGAACTATCACTTCTTTTTTCATCTTTTATCATTTTCTTTAAAACTGTAGCCTCTGGATTAACACAGTCTGCGAACAGCTTTGAAATAAGAATTATTAGAATGATTCTTATAACTCTATTAAAAATGTTTATAAATTCAAATGGTAATTGTAAGAATACTATACTAGAATAAATTCCAAGTATTATGAATATACTTCTTAAATTTCTGTATATCATTTTATTATTTGCATTCGAATTCTGTATTTTTAGCATTTTACAAATCAGCTTTGAAATTGGTGTACTTAATACTAAAAATGCTATAAGAATAACCGCAGATATAATTAACTCTTTTGTTTCTTTACCTTGTATTGCTTCTATTACATCTCTTATGTTTTCCATTTTCAACAACCTTCCTTTCCCTTAGGGTACAATTTTTTATGTTCCAGATTTAGAATTATTCAAATAATTTTTCTATAGCCTTTGAAGAAATATTAAAATAATCCATCAATTCAGTCGCATTTCCTGATTTTCCAAAAGTATCATTTATTCCTAATCTAATTACTTTTGTAGGATATTCTTCAGATAATACTTCGCAAATACTACTTCCTAATCCACCAATTATACTATGGTCTTCTACAGTAATGATTTTTTTAGTTTCTTTTGCGCATTTCATTATTGTTTCCTTGTCAATAGGTTTTATTGAATATACATCTACAACTCTTACAAATATCCCTCTTTTTTCAAGGTTCTCCTTGGCTTTTAAGCTTTCAGCTACACACACTCCGGTTGCAAAAATTGTTGCATCGCATCCATCTCCAATTTGCTTAGCCTTTCCTAATTCAAATTGTTCATTATCATCATATATAATAGGTGTTGCTAATCTAGATAAACGTACATAGCATGGTGATTTAGTTTTACTTATCTCTCTTATGATAAATTTGGTTTGAACATCATCACTTGGTGAATATACCTGCATATTTGGAAGTGTACGCATCATAGAAATATCTTCCAACATTTGGTGTGTAGCTCCGTCTTCGCCAACCGTAACTCCGGCATGTGTTGCACATATTTTTACGTTAAGATTTGGATAGCATATACTATTTCTAATTTGGTCATAAGCTCTTCCCGCTGAAAAAACTGCAAATGTACTGGCAAATGGTATTTTTCCACATGTTGCAAAGCCTGCAGCCGTTGCCATCATATCTTGCTCTGCTATTCCCATGTCAAAGAATCTGTTTGGAAATTCTTTGGCGAATATATTAGTTTTTGTTGCAGTTGATAAATCTGCATCTAACACAACTATGTTCTCATTTTCTTTGCCTAATTCTTTTAGTATCTCTCCATAGCTTTGTCGTGTTGCTATTTTTTTATTATCATCCATATCAATCTCCATTCCGTCGCTTTTCTCAGCATGTTATAGTTCAGGTGACCAACCTTTTCGTAAAGGGCTACATCACTTGAAAAGTAAATTCGGCATAAAGTGCCCCGAAAAATAGCGACATTTTTATTTACTTATTTTATCTTCACAATCTGATGAAAATATGAAAAGATTTTTAGAAACTAAGAAAACCATTGGCTTATATTTTTTAAACCTATCCTAATTTCACTAATATTCTACTCAAACCCCATTGATCAATTCTCAAGCTGATAACATTATAACAAGTTGGCATTACTACCTGTTAACTCGCTTATCGCTTGAATATATTCTTCTTCGTTTGGTGCCTTCCCATGCCAGGATGCATTATTTTCCATAAATGATACACCTTTACCTTTTATAGTTTTTGCTATTATGGCTGTTGGTACACCCTTTGTCATTTTAGCTCTATCAAATGCATCTATTAATTGTTCTATATTATTTCCATCAACTGTTATAGCTTTAAAGCCAAAACTTTCAAACTTCTCTTCTATTTTGTTTAATCCTTTAACAGTGTGAATATCTCCATCAATTTGTAGATTATTGTTATCAACAATCACACATAAATTATCTAAATTATATTTTGATGAAGTCATGCATGCCTCCCACACTTGACCTTCTTCTATTTCACCATCTCCCAGGATACAATATACCCTGTACCCCTTCTTATCCATTTTTGATGATAGCGCCATACCATTTGCGATAGATAGCCCTTGTCCAAGTGAACCACTTGTCATATCAACTCCTGGAACTTTATTCATATCTGGGTGACCTTGTAAGTTAGAATTTAACTTTCTAAATAATTTCAAATCTTCTTCACTAAAATAACCTCGCCTTGCAAGTGTACTGTATAATGCAGGGGAACAATGGCCTTTAGATAAAACTAATCTATCCCTTTCCATAGAATTAGGTTCTTGTGGATTTATATTCATTTGGCTAAAATATAATACTGTCAATATATCCGCACAAGATAGTGAGCCTCCTGGATGCCCTGATTTTGCATTATATACCATTTTAACGATATTGATTCTTATATCGTTGGCGATTTTTTGTAATGCCTCTACTTTCTTAATTTTCATATATGACCCCATTCCTTTCTTGCCTTCACTTAATCTGCGTAAGGCACAAATCTTTAGAACAATAGCGGATATTATGAAATCTGCAAAAGAAAAAATATATTGCAAATGTCCGCTCTTACAATACTTGGTCGTTTTCCTTCTTCTTTTGCTTTGCGTTATTTGCTGATTGATGCGTACCTAATTTATTAATTTTGTTTTTATTAACAGTTTTGCCTTCAATCTCTTTTAAAGACTTCATAAATTCGTTTTTTCCTTTTATAGTATGCCCTGATGTTGCTTTTTCTTCATTATTTTTTCCCTTATAGCTTATTTTTAAATCTCCTTCTGGTAACGCCTTTGTATTTTTAAATACTTTTGTTATGAAGCTCATGTGCTGTGCAATTCTTGCAATAAATGATTGATGATTATCTCTTTTGTTTTGTTTTTTTATATCATTTTTATATTCTTTAGAATCCATATAATCTGAAAACCTAAAACCTAGTTTTTCCTCCATTTCAAACAATTTACCTTTTCTCACTGCTTCCTTTTCTTCTTCAGTTGCTGTATGCACGCCCATATTTTCTAATTTTAAAAGTACATATTGTCCTGTAACTTGCTTTTGTAAAAGCTCCTCCACCTCCTTGTTTTTTTCCTGAATTTCAATAACTATTTCCTCTGATAAACTTCCCTTTTGCTTAATATATTCTACTGTCTTTTGGTAGTAATCCTTTAAATTTTCATACCCCTGTGCACTTCTTAAGGTCTCTTCTAGTGTTATCTTAGAATTCTTTGAAGAGTTTTTACATATCACGAATTTAATAGCTTCCTCATAATAATTTGAAAGCTTTATCAGGCAATTTTCACATGCTTTTTTCAATTTATCACCATCTTGTATTATTATCTCACTACCATAATTTAAACACTCTTTGAAGACTTTTCTTGTAAGCAATATATTATCGTACATTTTCTCAGTAGTCTTTTCATCTTCACCCAGGTCTTCTGCTAAGGCTTTTACTATTTGTGTTCTACTGTAATCATACGCATTTGCGGATTTTCCTAAAACAGTTGCCAATATATTTTCCACTTTTTCAACAGGTATTTTTATTTCCTTACATTTATCTGATTCTTCCTTAAATTTAATGAAGAAATTCTTTATTATATTATTGCTTTTTTCAGTATCCCAGTTTCTATAATCATGCATATCTTCTTTTTCTAGTCTACGGTAGTATTGAGAATTCTTATATTTTTCGGATACAATATATTCTATAATTTCAGACCTTTTCTCCTTAGATATATCTATTCCATACTTTTCTATTATCTCATCTTTGCAATTAAAAATTCTGCCACTCTTGGCTTCATATACATATTTTTCTAACAAATCTTTATCTGTTATTTTATCTTTTATATTATTTATTATATTTAATCCCCAGATTCGTCTTAACATATCATCTCTTTGTTTTTTTATTTCCTCTAATCCGTCATATTCCTTTAAATTCAGTTTTACTGCTGCTACACCAACACAAGTATCCATTTTTTTATATCGCACTATCAATTCATCTATTAATTCTTGTGATACCTCCCTAGAATCGCTTTTAATGTGGAGATTTGCCAAGGAATACACACTGCTAACTATGGAGTTGAAGAATGATTCCTTCAGTGCTCTAACTTCCTCGACGCTATTTTCTAATTCTTGTTCTCTTTCTAAAGTACATAAATTCTGCAATAAATCTAAATTCTTATCTATTTGCCTAACACTTTTAATCATCATCATACTTCTTTGGAAAATTCTTTTAGAGTTACTATTTGATTTATCAATTCCAAATTGTTTTTCTAGAAAAGCATTAAATTCATCTGGCGATTGTGTTCCTGGATATACCAGTTCACTATCGGTTGTACCAATAGCTGCGGACATCATATGTGGCAGAAATGTTAGGTGAGAATATGAAACCTCATTTGAAATATATAACTCTTTATTGTTATTATATACCATATTACTCGCCACTTCGTTGAAAACTTCACTCATTGTAACACTATAACTGTTAGTATTTTTTGAAGGAACTTTTGTAAGCCCAGCACTCAATATCTTATTATTGTTGGAATTACTGTTGTTTTCTTTAGTACAATTCTCTATTATGTTTTTTCCTGTATCTTTGTCAATAGTTCTATAATGAAACGACAGTATATGAAATAGCTCATGTACAAATACAGACAAAAACTTTTCCCTGTAATAATTGTCTTCACTAGGACTTTTTTGTGCAGCACTAAACAAACTACTACTAATGCTAACAGTTCTTTCCTTTGCATCAGCTATTCCTGTATGGTTATGGTTCATATAATTAAACTCTATTTTATCAAGATTGTCCAATACCCTTCTTGCATCTTCTATTGTCTTTTCATCTGATAACTTGAACGTAAAACTTCTTCTCATTAAAACATCTATAATTAGTGGTTGTATAGCTCCAAAGGCTTTTCCAAATACCCCTCTAACCTTTTCTTCTAATTCTTTATTTGAATAATCTATATACTCCTTCATTATATACTTCTCCTACTTTCTTTCTCATTTGTGCTTATATCTATAGAATTATTTTTAAAATTCTCTAGGGTCTTCCCTTTCTTTTACTTGTTTTAATAGTTTTAATACAATTTTAGTGATTTTATCAGAGTCGTCTGGCTTTACAAATTTACCTGCAGATTCCATATAAACTTCAATAATGTTATCATTTTTATTATTTAAATATGATGTTATAACATAGTCCTTTTTGCTATAATTAATATGCGTAACGATACTTTTTTCTATGCCCTCTATAATAACATTGTTTTCTTCTTCTTCATCTTTCTCGTCTGGTATATTGTTATATTCTTTGTCTATAATTTCATCTAATGTATAGTCCTCTTGGTTAAAATTTAAGTATTTTCCTTTATCCATGACATACCTCCTAGTAAAAATATGATTATATATTTTTCTTATGATATGTATATTTTATACTTTTTTTCCCTCTTTGGCAATATGTTTTTTGTGTTACAGTATTGTATTTTTTACTATAATATTATATAATATTTATGTGTCTTCTAGTCACACCCAACTTATATATGGGGGTGTACTTGGTTTCGACAGTTGTTCAGAAGTATAAATAGCGAGTAGTGGATTCTCGCTTGGCCACTTAAATAATGCGAGAAAATAAATATAAACGCTGATAAAACAGAATTAGCATACGCTGCCTAAGTTGCAGTGTCGTCTTATAATAGCGCCCACTGTTATTAATAAGGCGTCGATTTAGTGGGAAACAAAGCTATTCTTTGCTATGGGAATAGTGGGTATTTTATAGCTACTTTAGTATATTGTTTGTTTGCTAACGGTATATTAAGGGAATTATAATAACAAACTGCACTCGGAGAATTTTATATGGAAGGGCAATTGGACAGGAGTTCGACTCTCCTCACCTCCACCAAAGATTTTTTGAGTTTTCACGGCTTATTGCAAAGGTTGTGAATTGTAACAATTATTTATGTTTTGGTTATTACTCAAGAAAAAGCTACGCTTCTTCTTTGGATCATGCTTGAGGCTTGCTACAAATTTGAATCACACGCCTAGTATATAAAAAAATCACTATTAAAATAAGAATTTTAATAGTGAATTTTTACTAGGCATATAATCAACGCTCTTGACCTATTTTCATAGTTAACACTTTCTTTATTGAAGCTAAAGTAATTTTTCCTCTATTTTCATCTTCAGGTGCAGATATTACTTCGTATTGTTTTCCTCCAATATTTTTGTTTTTAAAATTAATATCTTTTATATTAGCTTCCCTAGCACTATTTGCATTTAAAAAACTGTCCAATTTCTTTTTTATTTCACCATTAGTTATGACTAATCTTAAGCCTTGACAATTTTCAAAAGACTTATTACCAATTTCCTCGAAACCTTTTGGCAATGTTATGTCTGTTAACGACTTACACCCTGAAAAAGCACTATCTTTAATAGCCTTTACATTTTGTGGAATATCTATTGCCTGTAATCTCTCACATCCTGCGAAGGTTTCTTCTTCAATATTTTCCAACTGATACTCATCTCCCATGTGGACATAAACGATATTCTTACAGTTCTTGAATGCTGACTTTCCAATTTGTTTTACGGAATCTGGAATCATAACTACTACATCCCAGTTAGGCAAGTCAACTCTGTGCCACTCTATTTTATCTGACCCCTGAACCATCTTTGGTATTTCTGTATAATTTTGTTCAGAACAACAATTTTCAAATGCACCCTCTCCTATTACCTCCGTACCTTCTGGGATACTTATTGAAATTAATTTAGAACAATCCTTGAAAGCACTCTTACCTATGCTCTTTAATTGTCTTGGCATAGATACAGCTAAAAGTGCTTCACATCCTAAAAATGCCTCATCTCCTATGCTTCCTACATTCTTTTTCATAGTTACCTGTCTTAATGAACTGCAATCGCTAAAAGCTCTATCACCAATTCTAGTTAAATTAGAGACAATTTCTACTTCTTCTAATGAAGTACACTCCTTAAATGCATCGTTTCCTATGCTTTCTAACTCTTTTGGGAAAATTACTCTCTTCAAATTTGGGCAAAAAGCGAATGCTCCTCTTTCTATTGATTTTACTCCCTTTCCAATTATTACTTCTTGTAAATTTTCGCACTCAGCAAATGCATACTCACCTATGATATCTGTATTTTCAACAGTAATTGTAGTTAGTGTATTTCTCTTACTCTTTGCAACATCTAGCATTTCTATTCTTCTTCTTCCTGTTGGATTACCTTCAACAGAAACTTGGTCAATAAGAGTAACACTAAATCTATTATTAGCCTTAGCCTTGCAATTGTTTTTTGCTTTTTCCGTTCTAAATACACATTTTGAATTTAAACATCCAATACCTATGCCTTGTAGATCATCTGGCATTATTTTCTTATCTGCTACAACATCATAATCGCTATAAGTCATACTTTGTGGAAATACAATTTCCTTTAATACACTATCAGATGTATCAAAATTTCCCACTTTTTCTATATTCTTTGACAAATACATACATTCCAAACTTGAACAACGAGCAAATATTTTGTCTCCCAACTCTTTAACTGAATCTGGAATAACTATGTTTTTCAAACTTTTACAACCACCAAAGCAATCATCTGGGATTTTTTCTAAATTTCTTGACAGGTTAATGTGCTTAAGATTCGTACAGCCTCTAAAAGTTGCATATCCAATTTCTGTTACACTATCAGGTATTGTAATGTTTTCTATCAATTCAAATCCACTAAACCCCGTTCCTCCAATTTGAATTAAAGTGCTTGGTAGCTCTATCTTTTTAATAAGTTTTGTAACATTAGGCTCTACCATATAACCTCCATCTGGCATGTATCTATATGTCATACTTTGCGAATCTATTTTCCAATTTATTTTCTTTACTCCTTCAGGTATAGTCAACACTCCATCTATAATATCCTTCTCATCGATACTATTTAATACACCATTTTCATCTATTTTCATAACCTAAACCCACCTTTACTTTAGTAATTTTTTCTCAAAATTTTTAAAAAGTATTTTTCTAAATATTTTAGGACATTTTTTTATACTATTGTATAAATCTTGATTAATTCTCTTAAGTTCAATTATTTCTTTATCCTTCTTTTCTAAAGCACTCTTATACTCCTCTAATAATTCTTTTGCTTTATTAACCTTGGTATTTTCAGCTTTATATTTTTCCAATAATTCTATTAATTTTTCCCTAGGCAACTCTTCTTCTGAGGAGTTGTCCTTAGAGTTATCATATTGTTGTGGGTTCTCAATTCTTTTTATTATTTTTTCAAGAAAATCATAAGTTTTGTCGTCAATATTTTGATTTTCTAATGGAATATCTGGATTGATTTTTACATCATCACTATATTCCATATTTTCTTCAATGTATTTTATTGTTTCCTCTGGAATTTTGTCATACTCTTCATTTGGTAAATAATCCAGTATTAATTTTACCTGGTATAATGATTTTTCTTTTGTCATTTTTACTATCATTCCTTTCATAAAGGTTTATCATTTGATTTTTAGAATCTCGTCATGATTATCTTCTGTTCTTTTCTTATTATATTAAACCATATCGATAATTTTTAGTCAATATTTTTTTAATAAATATGCTTCGTTACTGTATGTTACGTGTTACTATTCACGGTCTATTACTGTAGAGTAGTAAAAAATCAAAATTATGTATGA
>CAMPBM010000043.1 GCA_946637865.1 uncultured Lachnospiraceae bacterium
ACATAATTTTAATTTTTGACGGCTACCTGCAAAAGTAACCCACCTGACCTGTAACCTAGGGACGGTCTTAATTTGAAACATTTGGGGACGGTCTTGATTTGTTTCATTTTTGAAACAAATCAAGACCGTCCCCAAATGTTTCAAGGCTGACTAATCCAATATAAGAATTATGTAAGAGCAAAAAAAATAGAATATTGGATATTTGCTTCACATATATTAAAAATAACATTAGAAAGTATGTAAGTACTATTTTTAATAAAGATTTGTGCCTTACGCAGACCGAACTAAATGAAGGTTACTAATTACCCTTTATTTGACGGCTAATTGCAAAAGCTTAGGTGGAGTGACAAATAACAAGCAAAGGCAAGGGAGGATATTATTCATGAAAATATTTAAGGTAACTAAAAAAAGAAGCATAATTATAGGTGCGCTTGCAATCTCTGTTTTATTAATACTAATAGGTACCACTTCTTTTGGAATCCAGCATTATTATAAGCTAGATTTTTCAACTGGTCTTGTAACTGCAACTAGACTAAATGTTAGAAGTGGACCTGGAACTGGATATTCTGTTGTAACAACCGTAAATAAAAACGAGTATGTTAGAGTTTTTGCTGGAGTTGGTAGTTGGTATATTATCCAAACAAACGCAGATTTTGTTGGTGCAGTTAGTCAAAAATATATAAAACCCATTTATCCAAGTGGTTCTGGAACTTCAAGTGGGGTTTCTACAAATACTGGTTCAGGCGAAAGTAATTCATCAGGAACCACGTCTTCTAGTACATCTATTTTATCAGCAGACGAATTAGAAACATTCAACCTTATAAATCAGCAACGTATAAATAATGGACTTTCTGCCTTAAAAGTTGATTCTGAATTACAACGTGTTGCCAGAATAAAAGCACAAGATATGGTTGACAACAATTATTTTGACCACAATTCTCCCACATATGGTACGCCATTTAATATGATGAAAAACTTTGGAATATCCTATACATCAGCAGGTGAAAACATAGCTGGCAATTCTAGCAATACTTCCGCAGTAACAGCATGGATGAATTCTTCTGGACATAGAGCTAATATTTTAAATGGCAGTTATAATTATACTGGTTTAGCTGTTGTTTCTAGCCCTAAGTATGGGAAGATTTATGTACAGATGTTTATTGGCAAGTAAAGTAGTTAAAAGTTATCCTTGACATCACCCAAAAATAATCATATACTAAGTTTGTGAAATTCAAACCAAGGAGGTAATAATACATATGGAAGATTTAATCGAAATCAGATGGCATGGTAGAGGTGGTCAAGGTGCTAAAACAGCTTCACTTTTACTTGCCGACGCAGCTTTTAACACTGGAAAATATATTCAAGGTTTTCCTGAATATGGACCAGAAAGAATGGGAGCTCCAATTACTGCATACAACCGTATAAGCAACTCACCTATAACAATTCACAGTAACATATATGAACCAGATTATGTGGTTGTTGTTGACGATACTTTACTAGATGCAGTCGATGTAACATCTGGACTAAAGAAATCTGGAGCAATCATAATTAATACAACAAAAGATGGAGAAGTTTTAAAAGAAAAATTAAAGAATTATGAGGGAAATATTTACACAATAGATGCAAGGAAAGTTTCAATAGAAGCTTTAGGAAAATACTTTCCTAATACTCCTATGCTTGCTGCAATTGTCAAAGTTAGCCAAGTTATGACTGACGAAGAATTACTAAAAGATATGGAAGGTTCATTTAAGCACAAATTTGCTAAAAAACCAGAAGTTATCGAAGGTAATATGAAGGCATTACAGCTTGCATTAACAGAAGTAAAGAAAGTCAATTAATAGGCTATCTCGTGTAAAAAAAACATAGTACTTAAAGTACTCAGAGTGATGTCGAAATCACATAGAGTGGAAGGAGAAAAAATATGACAGAAATCACAAAAAATACACCTGCCAGTGAATTAACAATTGGTGGAAATATATATACAGCAGGAAATGCTCGTGAATTTAAAACTGGTGATTGGAGAAGTATAAAACCTGTTTACATTAGTGAAAATTGTAAGCAATGTGGGTTATGCTTTCCTGTATGTCCAGACGATGCAATTCCTGTTAATTCAGAGCAAAAAAGAGAAGATTTTAATTATGATTATTGTAAAGGTTGTGGCATATGTGCAAAAGTATGTCCTTTCAAAGCAATAGAAATGAAGGAGGAGAATGAATAATGGGAATTAGAGAACGTTTAAGTGGTAATGAAGCAGCTGCAATTGCAATGAAACAAATTAATCCAGATGTTGTTGCGGCATTTCCTATAACACCATCTACAGAAATACCTCAATACTTTTCAACATTTGTAAGTAATGGACAAGTTGATACAGAATTTGTAGCTGTTGAAAGCGAACATAGTGCTATGACTGCCTGCATAGGAGCAGAAGCTGCTGGTGCAAGAGCAATGACAGCAACATCTGCAAACGGTTTATCATTAATGTGGGAACAAATATATGTAGCTTCAAGTTTACGTTTACCTATAGTAATGTCATTAGTTAACCGTGCAGTTTCAGGTCCATTAAATATACATAATGACCATTCTGATGCAATGGGCGTTAGAGATAGCGGTTGGATAATGCTATTTAGTGAAAGTAACCAAGAAGCCTATGACAATTTACTTATGGCACATAAAATTGCTGAAAATAAAAATGTTTTACTACCACTAATGGTATGTCAAGATGGCTTTATAACTTCACATTCTATAGAAAATATTGAATTATTAGAAGATGACAAGGTTAAATCCTTCGTTGGTACTTATAAACCAGAACACTATTTGCTAAATAAAGAAGAACCAATTGCAATTGGTCCTTTAGACCTACAAGCATATTTATTTGAGCACAAATATCAACAAGCTGAAGCTATGAGAAATGCAAAAAATGTAATCGCAGAGGTTTCTAAGGAATTTGAAGCACTAACAGGAAGAAAATACTCATTCTTCGAAGAATATAAATTAGATGACGCTGAAATAGCTATAGTTTGTATGAATTCAACAGCAGGAACAACAAAATTCGTTGTAGACAATCTACGTAAAAATGGAGTAAAAGCTGGTCTTTTAAAAATTCGTATGTTTAGACCTTTCCCTGCTGAAGAAATAGCTAAAGCACTATCAAATTTAAAAGCTATCGCTGTTCTTGATAAAGCAGATTCATTAAACGGTGCTGGTGGAGCATTATTTGAAGATGTTACCTCGGCTATGTTTGTAAATAAAATTCAAGTTCCTACTGTTAACTATGTATATGGAATTGGTGGTAGAGATACTACTGCTAAAGATATAGAAAGTGTTTATACAGATTTAACAGAAATTGCAAACACTGGTGGAACTACTAACTTCTATAGATATTTAGGTGTTAGAAAATAGAAAGTTGAAAGGAGATATAAAAATGGCATATAATTTAAAAGAAATAATAGCAACAAAACCTTCTAGGTTTACTGCAGGACACAGAATGTGCGCTGGATGTGGTGCTCCAATAGTTGGCAGAACTGTTCTAAGAGCATTAAAGAATGACGATCATGCGGTAGTATCTTGTGCAACAGGTTGTATGGAAGTATCAACTTTTATTTACCCATACACATCTTGGACAGATTCATTTATACATACTGCATTTGAATGTGCTGCAGCAAATACTGCGGGGGTTGAGGCTGCATATAAATCATTAAAAAAGCAAGGAAAATTACCACAAGATCAACATACAAAATTCATTACATTTGGTGGAGATGGTGGTACTTACGATATAGGGTTACAAAGTTTGTCTGGTGCGATGGAAAGAGGACACGACATGGTATATGTATGTTATGATAACGGTGCATACATGAACACAGGTATTCAACGTTCTAGTGCAACGCCTAGATTTGCTGATACTACTACTAGTCCTGCTGGAAATGTTATTCCAGGCAAAATGCAATCTCGTAAAGATTTAACTCAAGTAATGGCAGGACATCACCTACCTTATGTAGCTCAAAGTATAGCCATAAATAACTTCAAGGATTTATATGAGAAATCTGAAAAAGCCATTTACACTGAAGGTCCAACATTTTTAAATGTATTTACTCCATGCCCTAGAGGTTGGGGATACCCTACAGATATGCTAATGGAAATTAATAAATTAGCTGTAGAAACTTGCTACTGGCCTTTATATGAGATTATTGATGGAAAATATCATATAAACTATACACCAGCAAACAAGAAACCTATAGAAGAATTCTTGAAGCCACAGAGACGTTTTAAACATATGTTTAAACCTGGTAATGAATGGATGATAGAAGAATTCCAAAAGGAAGTTGATAGAAGATGGCAAGAATTATTGGATTTGGAAGAAATTACTAATAGAGATACAACTGAAAATAATTAATTTGGTTGTGTGAGCTAAGCATGAGACAAGGGGACGTAGAAACTGTCTGTAACAAGTTGAAATCAACCTGTTACAGACAGTTTCTACGTCCCCTTGTCTCACGCTTCCTTGTCTCACGCTCTCTTGTCTCAAAAAGTTTCTATGTCCCCTTGCCTCATTCTATTAATATTTTCCAATTTTTTTTGCATACATCTAATTTCTTTTTTCAGTTGTGTATTTCTTACTCTAATTTTTTTGGTATCCTCTATATAATACTTATTAATTATGTCTAATTTATCTAGATCTAATGTATATAACAACTCTGGATTTTTTTCTGTAATTCTAATTATTTCTTTTAAAGCTCTTTCCTTCTTGTTCTTCTCACTCATTTCTTGAACAGAATTCATTTTACTTACATTTTGTGCATTTTTAGTAATATTTTTTTCTGTATTGATATTGGTTGGACTATTAAGCATCAATACCTTATGCTTACCAAACATATTTTTTAAAGATGCTTTGATTTTGGTAAATATACTTCTTATACCCATTTTTACCACCTTTCAATAAATTATATAACAAGACAATTATTTACTGATTGTTAATAACTCTTCCTTATCCTTATCCTTTTTTTTGATTAGACTCCATTCTAAACTATTTTTTGTTTTTTCTAGTTTCTTAAATTTTTCCGTTGCTTTATTATGATTAGCACTATTAGTCTTTATAGCTTTAATTATATTTTCAATATTTACTATATTACATTCCCATTTATCTGAGGTTTTCATATATGTTAATTTCTCACCAAATTTCATATATTTTTTATCGTTTGTTTTCCATATATCAACAGGATCCGATGTCCTTATAAACTTCCTTTGTTCATCATTCATCTTGAAAGACCATATTGGATTCAAATAAGTCTCTTTTAAACTTTTTACCATTGGTAAGTTAACTTTTATATGACTTGCATCATGTCCATGAGAATCATGTGCTAATATAGGAGCCGTATAAGCAGGTAAATCAATTTGTATAAGCCTCTCATTTGCTTTTCCAGAATAATCAAATCTACTTGCATCAGAAACCTTTATTCTAGCATCCTTTTTTTGAGATAAATCAATACACTTCTCAATAGAAAGGCTCTTTGCTTTATAAAATATGTCCATACAATATAACATTTTAGCATATCTCTGAAACGCTGGTATATTCTTTTCCGATAGCCCGATATTCGTAGCACTATACGTATTGTTCAATTCATCACAAAATATTTTTTCAAAAACTTCATATTTAGTGTTACCATCACTATCTCTTGTAGGATCACCAACATATTTAATTCCTTTTTTTGATGTGATGTGATCTTCAATGCTACCATCATTATCTAAAAAATGTGTCTCCATGAATTCAGTATATTCCGGCTGAAGACTTAGATGAGCATATAAATTATTAAATATTCTTTCGTTTTTTCTTCTTTCTTGTTTATCCTTTCCCGGCAAAGCATTGACAATATCTTCTATTACTGCATTCGCTATTTTTGCAAGTCTATTTGATACTACAACTTCATTTGCTACAATTTCTTCTATGTTGGTTTCATCCATTTTTGTATATTGAGAACTATCATTTGGTGATACCCTAAATGGATGCTGACCGTAGCCAAAAAAATCATCAAAAAATTCATTGCTTCTCTTTACAGTTTCTCTCAGTCCTCCAAACTCCTGAAAACATCCAATCATATCAAGTAATTCATCTTTATCAAATTTTAAATTTTGAGTTGTATGCATACTATCATCCATCGCTTGAGCTACTTCATACAAATAATCTATATTATCCTCATTAATATTATCTTTGATAATTCTTAACATATCACTCATGCCATATTTCTTCCTTTCTGTTTTATCTTTTCAAAATTATTATAGGTTTTTTAACTGTAAAGTGCATTAAGACTTAACAGTCAACTATCTATTGCAATTTTATAGTTTTTCCTCTGTTATTTAGATAATATTCTTCTAGATAGTATCAACCCACTCAATATCATTAGGTTAAAAACATTTTGAAGATTTTTAATAATCCAGGTAAAAAGTATCACAAATATTCTTAACTTAATGATATTTAAAATCAAATACTTGATAAATTCAGGATTCAGGGTAATTTGACTTTTTTTAACAACAGTGTTATAATGAAACAGTATTGTATGGTTTATAATATATATAGCAAATCCTGATAGGATTGGCAGTTAGGAGTGATTTTATGCCATTAATCTCAATTCTCAACAAAATCTTGGATAGTAACTCTACTTCCTTAGTAGAATTAGAGAAAATGTTTATATCCAAATTTCCAAATGAGAGAGCTATGCATAACCTAATTTCTGGTTATGTATACTCAGAATCTGTATATAAGATTTCTGAGCAAGCTCTCGTACAAGAACTTGAAAGCTGGTTAGAAAGAAGGGGATAACCCTTCTTTCTCTTATTCTATCACATAAATTATTTCATATAACAAATATTACAAAAATGTTATAAAAAAGTTTTCTCTATGTAACACAATTGTAATATTTTTGTAATATTTCCCCTGCCTCTTGAAATTTTAAATTAAAACTAGTATAATCTAACTACATAATAATATAATAAGGAGTTGAATACAATGCTTCATGTTGTTACATCACTAAGAAACGGCCGGAACGGTGTTGTCGACGACACTAATGGCAAATTAATAGTCCCTCTCGACTATAGCAACATTACTTTACAAAAATATGGAATCATAGCTGAACAAGGTAACTCGTATTCTGATGCATTTTCACTAACTGGAACACCACTATTTAAAAATGGCAAAAATATGGTTTTCTTAGAGAATAACCTTATAATTGCATCTTCCGCAAATGACTACTGTTTTATATTAGACTATGTAGAAAAAACTATTATACTAAAGTTACCCATTGATGCTCTTCTCTTCTTTTACGGTTCCAAGAATCAGGCAGAAATTTATGAACCCACACGAACATTCACAAAGAATTACTTTTGCGATTCTGACTACCTTAAATATGGTGCACACGTTGAAGATTTAATATGTTGCAGACTAAAGTCCACACATAAATGGGGAGTTTTTGATGCCAAGAATTCTAAAGTTTTTGAAAATTTTAACCACAATGCATTGGTACAAATGTCTAACTCGAAAATCATTGTCAGGGGTCCTGATGGTGAACCTAAATGGCTTATATAGCAGATAGAGAGTGATATAATTTTACAATTATATCACTCTCTTATTTTTTTGAAACATTTGGGGACGGTCTTGTTTTGTTTCATTTTTGAAACATTTAGGGACGGTCTTGTTTTGTTTCATTTTTGAAACATTTTGGGACGGTCTTACTACTATGAAAACTAAAACAACATGCAATCATAGGAGTAACAGCATCTTAAAGGATACACCTTTACCTAAATCTTTCTCAGGTTCAAAATCCTTTTATCCTATGATTAAACCGACCAGCAAACTTACGAATTATTAATATATTTTTTGCGATTACATAATTCTGATTTTTTGCGGCTTATTGCAAAAGCCGTGAATTGTAACAACTACCAAAAATGTTGCAAAAAATAATTATATAAACTTGCACAATTGCACTATTTGTTATAATATAATACCATAATTATAAAAGTTACAAAATACTACAAGAAAGGAGTTTATATTTATTTAATTACAGCGCCAGGACAAAGGAAATATTAATCCACTTTGTTGACGAGGATAGGGTTTATCGAAAGATTCGGCGGATAATCCTATGGCATGCCTACTGTCAAAAATAGCATACAAAACCTAGTAGGAATATTAGAACAAAAATGCTATTACTTAGGCTTATTAATTGTGCCTTTTATAATTGAGTAATTAATTTTAGGAGGTTTTTTTTATGTGTGGAATTATAGGATATATAGGAAATAAAAAAGCAAACAATATTTTAATAGATGGTCTATTAGCCTTAGAGTACAGAGGATATGACTCTGCTGGAATAGCAACTTTGGAAAATAATGAAATAAAAATTATGAAAAGCAAAGGAAGGGTTAAAAATATATTAGACCTAGAAGGTTTTGATAGTTTACAAGGAACTTATGGAATAGCACATACTAGGTGGGCTACACATGGTATGCCCTCTCAAAATAACTCTCACCCACATTTTGACAATAGTAATACTTTTGCCGTTGTTCATAATGGAATAATAGAGAATTACAATGAAATAAAAAATTTTCTAATTAGTAAAGGATATTCTTTTTATTCTCAGACAGATACCGAAGTTATACCAAATTTAATAAATTATTATTATAACAATTTAGACACAATTACAAATTTAAAAGGAAATAATTTGTCCGGTATTATAGCAAATCCAGAAGAAAATAATTTCTCTGGTATTACGGCAAATATAGGTGAAAAAAAATTATCTAATAATGTACCAAATTTAGATAATAAAAAGTCTAATGTATACTCATTCGTAAGCATGCCTGATAATACATGCAATGCTACTACCGAGAAGGTTTTAAAAGCTATAGCCCTGGCCACAAAAGACTTAAAAGGAAGCTATGCAATAGAAGTGATATCACCTATTATTCCTGATACTATTATTGCTACTAGAAAAGATAGCCCTTTAGTTATAGGTACAAAACCTGGTGAGAACTTTATTGCATCAGACATACCAGCATTACTAACATATACAAAGGATTTTTATTTGCTTAATGATAACGAATTTGCGGTTATATCAAAGGATTTTATTTCCTTTTTCGACAACAATTTAGAAAAATATAAAAAAGAAATAAAAAATATAGAGTGGGATGCTTCATCTGCTGAGAAGTGCGGATATGACGACTTTATGCTAAAGGAAATTTTCGAGCAACCACATTCTATTAGAGAAACTATAGGCTCAAGAATGAAGCTTGATGAACCTGTGACTTTTGACAATTTAAATATCTCACCAGAATACTTGAAAAATGTAAATAGAGTATATATTGTAGCTTGTGGAACAGCAATGCACGCAGGTTTAGTTGGTAAAAATTTAATTGAAAAATTATGTAAAATATCTACCGAGGTTGACATAGCTTCAGAATTTAGGTATAGAAACCCTATTATAGATGATAAAACCTTGTGTATCTATGTAAGTCAATCTGGAGAAACTGCAGATACCATTGCAGCATTAAAACTTGCAAAATCAAAAGGTGCTAAAACTATAGCGATTTCAAATGTTATTGGGAGTTCAATTACTCGAGAAGCAGATTATACAATATATACACATGCAGGCCCTGAAATTGCTGTTGCTTCTACAAAAGCATACACCTCACAAGTTGTATTATTTGCTATTTTAGCAATACACTTTGCTGAATTGCTTGGCAATGGAGATAAAGATATAGAAATTAATTCTGAAGGCGGTACAATAACTTTAAAGGAATTGAAAAAAGATATTATAAGCTTACCTCAAAAGATATCCACCATCTTAGAAAATACAGAATTAATAAAGCAATTTGCAGATGACTCATATAATGAAAAAGACATGTTCTTTTTAGGCAGAGGAATCGATGAAGCAGTTGCTATGGAAGGCTCTTTGAAACTAAAAGAAATATCATATATTCATTCAGAAGCGTATGCATCTGGCGAATTAAAGCATGGTCCTATTGCCTTAATAGAGAACGGAATACATGTTATAAGTATCTTAACGGATGAATGTCTTGTAAAAAAATCTATAAGCAATATTCAAGAGGTAATCACTAGAGGAGCCAAAACTTTGGTTATTACAAACCAAGATTTGGAAAATAATGACTTTGACTATGTTGTACAAATTCCAAAAATTTGCCCACTCATTTCCCCTATTCTATCTGTTGTTCCTTTACAGCTTTTAGCATATTATATTTCTAAGAATAAGGGATTGGATGTTGATAAACCTAGAAATTTGGCTAAATCGGTTACTGTTGAGTAATATTGTTTGCGTGCGAAATTTTCACAAGAAAATTTCTGTACAACCGTTAGCGAAGCTTTTTATATAATAGGAAAGCTCTATAAGTTAATTTTTATACTATACTAAAACTTTCCTATTATATAAAAAAATCTCCATCTCAAATTTCCCTCTCATATAAAAATTGTTGGATGGAGAATTTCTTAAATTATAAACTTCAAAATAATCAGCAATATTACACCTGGGGTACCCAATATTCCAGCAAAAAGGGCAGTTCCTACATTTAACCCTATATGAAAATTAAAGGAAGCTCCTATTATATTAACTATGTATATTATAACTCCACCTAAAATGGAGTTTAACAATATTTTTACAATTTTCTTCAATGGTAAAAAAAACAACCTTCCCACTATAAATATAACTATCAAACATGCCAAATACATTATAATATAATTTGTATTCATATACACTTCACCTAACCTATTTTTGTGAATATGGGAAGGCTTTTCCCATATTTACAATGCCTAAATAACATTTTTATTTTTTAATGAAAATGAATCAATTATATTCAGCTCAATTCCGTTTTTCTTAGCTTTACCTAGCAAATAATCTAATTTAGCTTGATTGGCTTTTATTTCATACAAAAAGTAATCAATCAAATCCCCTTCTGCGAACTCGTAATTATTACTTGCATTCTCTAAATCATCTCTAGTTTTAATAATATTAACAATTAATTCAAGTTTCTTCTCATCCTCACTCTTATCTCTTATATCTTTAGATTCTCTAGCATATTCATACCCCATATCAATATTCTCCTAAAATATATATTTCACTTTATATTGTATTCATTTGTGGAAAATTTATTCTTTATTTTTTATATTTTTACCTTTCTACCTTATAATTACATCTTATGCAAAGAATGAAGTGTTTGAAGCTCTGCGTTCTCTGTATATTTCAGGTTCCTACAGTAAACTTGGAATACCTGAAGAAACTATACATGAACTTTATGACCAAGCAAGTCACGAAAAGAACGTGCTGACAGTTCTAAATGGATTATTCGACCAGTAAGATTAATGCCATGCCCGTCGCACCACCAAAAATCCCACTTCAAGTTTAACAACTTGAAATGGGATTTTCCATTTTACAAAAATTAAATCTCTGCAATTTTCATTAAATTAGTACTTACATAATCTCTTTCATCACTTTCACCTTCAGTAAATCCAGCTGTAACTAATATCTTATCTCCTTTTTCCAATCTAATTGCATTCTTTTCAGCAAACTCAACAGCTACGCTCTTAGCATCAGCTATGAATTTTTCAACTGAAGTTGCTCTTTCTTTGATTACTGGGTAAACAGCATAGTTTAATCCAATTCTTCTTCCTAATTTTTCATTTTCGCAGATTGCAATAATTGGAACATTTGGTTTTAAGTTACTTAAAATTCTAGCTGTTCTTCCTGTAATTGTTTCAACTACTATTAATTTAGCATCCATTATTTTAGCACAGTTAATTGCACTTGAAGCTAAAGCTATACATTCATTTTCATCAGGATTTGTTGGTAAAGCAAATTTTCCTGTGAAATCAGCATATTTTTCAGAAACTTCGCAAGTTCTTGCCATAGCAGCAACTGTTTCAATTGGGTGTTTACCAACTGTTGTTTCTCCTGATAGCATAACTGCGTCTGTACCATCGAATACAGCATTTGCAATATCAGCTGTTTCAGCTCTCTTTGGTCTGTTGTTTTCCATCATTGTCTCTAACATTTCTGTAGCAACAATAACAATTTTACCCATTTCACGAGCTGTTTTTACCATCATTTTTTGAAGTGCTGGTATTTCCTCTGGTGGAACTTCTGAACCTAGGTCTCCACGACCAATCATAACACCATCTGAATTTTCAAAAATTTCTTTAATGTTTTGAACACCAACAACACTTTCAACTTTACAAATAATTTTAAAGTCTTCTCTTCCATTTTCTTTTAATAATTTTCTAACTTCCATTATATTTTCTTTGCAAGATACGAAAGATATAGCTAAATATTCTCCACCATGTTCGCAAGAATATTTTATATCTTCTCTATCCTTATCAGATATATATGGAATATTTAATGGTTTACCAGGTATAATGAAGCTCTTCTTGCTTCCTAAATGTCCACCTTGTGTAATTTTACATGTTACACCATCTGCTTCTTTAGAAATAACTACAACTTTCATTTTTGCATTTTCTAACCATACTTCGTCACCAACTTCTAGTGTATCTATAACTTGTGGGTGGTTAATAGTAATTCTTTCAGCATTTCCTATAACACTTTCTTTAACAATACGAATTGTGTTGCCAACTACTAAATCGGCACCTTCTTCAACCATAACTCCACCACGAAGTTCTGGACCTTTTGTATCCCATAATATTGATACGTTCTTTCCTGTAATTTTTCTTACTTCACGAACGCAGTCTTGGAATTGTTGCTTTTCTTCATCAGTTGCGTGTGAGAAGTTTAGTCTTGCAATGTTCATTCCATTTTCTACCATTTGAGCCATTATTTCTGGTTTATTACTAGCTGGCCCAATGCTACATATGATTTTTGTTTTTTTCATTATATATACATCTCCTTTTTGATTTGTTTAACATAAATATTATTATATATGAATATGTGCATAAAATCAATATTTTTTGGGAATTTTTTGAAAAATGTAAGATGCGACGTTACAATTCACGGTCTATTACTGTAGAGTAGTAAAAAATCAAAATTATGTATG
>CAMPBM010000044.1 GCA_946637865.1 uncultured Lachnospiraceae bacterium
GTTCCATCATAGAAGTAGTGTACTGTATATTTGAATGAATCTTTTACATAGTATACATTTACCACATTATCATTTTCGTTTGCAGAAATTGTTAATGGTAATGCATCTACTCTATCTTGTTTATATCCTTCTATTACTTTATTTGGCACCTCTGTTATTGTACTTCCAAATACTGCTGTCTCTTCTACTTTCTTGCTTTCATCTTCTGTTCCGTCATAGAAGTAGTGTACTGTATATTTAAAGCTATCTTTTACATAGTATACATTTACCACATTGTTTGCCTCATTTGCTGTTATCGTTAGTGGTAATGTCTCAACTCTATCTTGCTTATATCCTTCTATTACTTTATTTGGCACTTCCGTTATTGTGCTTCCAAATACCGCTGTTTCCTCTACTTTCTTGCTCTCATCTTCTGTTCCGTCATAGAAGTAATGTACTGTATATGCGAAATCGTCATAAGGCTCCTCAATAGTCATACGAATAGTATTGTTATTGCTATTTTCATCCGCAACACTTACAATTCCTAAAGACGTATCACTTATAACATATACCTGATTATCCTCATCAAACTCAAAAGAAATTGTACCAACTATATCATCTACCTTCTTATATACCGTAGGAGTTATAGTCTCTTTGATTTTTATATTAACAGTACCTTCCTCGCTAACCTCAATATTCTCACTACTATACTGTCCGTTGCCCTCATCTGATATAGTACCAATTTTAACTTCACTTGCTCCGTTAACTCTATACACTTCAAATTCTGCACCTTCAACAGTTAATGAATTATCAGCACTATTTACCTTAGTTGCGTCAAACTTAAATGAACTTCTAATCTTTTTATAATATACATTAATTACATTCTTTTCTTCGTCAAGACCTATTGTTAAAGGTAAATCGACCTCATTTCCAGTTTCATCTAAAGCCATAGCTTTGTCGAATACGTATGCTCTTGGTAACTTATCTGGATAGCTATCTATTACACTTCCATATTTAGCAGTAAGATTCGTTTCCTTCAATTCCTCGCACTCAATACCATCTTTGAAATAATGAACTTCATATTTCAATGTTTTTAAAGGTTCATTTATTTCACCCGAAATAATATTTCTTCCACTTTCACCAGTAGTTTCAACATTACCAATAGAGCTACTTTCAACTACATACTCATTTTGTCTGTTAACAATATTTAAAGAAATATTCAAATCAGCCATTTGCTCATAGCCTTCTGGTACAACTGTTTCCTTTACAACTAATGATAAGTTTCCTTCTTCTTGTATAGCAATATTATCCGTAGTATACAAGCCATTTCCATTATCCACTAATTTTCCTACTCTTACTAAAGAACCGTTTCTATTTTCATAAACATCAAATTCTGCACCCTCTACCACTATTGACCTATCATCTTCACGTAACTTGGTCATATTCAATTTATATGAACCAAAAGCTGTTGGCACTTCATAATAGTAGTAAACATTTATTGCTTCAGCCCCGAAATTTCCTATTGCATTATCAGGTATTACTGGTAAATCGTTCTCTTTTATTAATTCATAATTTCCAATTGTTGGCTGAACCTTAGTTGTATAATGCTCACCTTCTCTACCATATATATATTTATCTTCTGCAACCATTACAGGTTCATTTTCAAACTCAGGACCAGTCCCATTTACATAGTAATGAGCTATTACTACTTTTAAAGGCTCATTTGGTATAGTAACTTGATTTGTTGATGTTTCATTTACTTCATATACCACTGGTGTTTCATTCAAAATGTACGCTATAGGAGCTTCAGTTTCTACAATATTATACGTTCCATAATGTAGTCCTGTTGCAATTTGTCCTCTAGAATTTGTTCTCAATCCTGAGGCGCTATATAAATCATCTTCATTACGTGAAAATTGTATGCTATTTACTTTCATCTCATTACCATCTGTATTTTTTGTTGGCATATAGCTTAAATGCATATAATACATCTCTCCACCATGTAACACCTGTGTATAATCTGCCTCACCAGAAGCAATAGAGATTGCATTGCTTCCATATGTAATTCTATTTGGGCTTTGGTTGATAATTATATATCCTGCGCCCTTACTAGATTTTTCTGCATTAATTATAACGTTATATTTTCCCGTATAACCTGTTAAATCAATTGGTATATATGAGGTTGCATATTTTGAATCAACATGGTTATCTACTTCTTTTGTTACATATTTTCCATCTTCTAATTCAAAGTGTGGTACATAAGTTGAATTTTTATATAAATTAATACTATTAATTGTTATTTTATTTTGGTAAGAAGAAAGATTTGTAGTTCCCGTCCTATTATGTGCAAAATGTACATAATATATTTTTCCTGCTTCTAATTGTACGCTTTGTGTAACTGTACTATTTCCACCTACTCTTAAGAAATATCCACTAACAGCTGTTGTAGCATTAAGTGATGATGTATTTTCTGTTATTTTGGCATATCCATAATAGTAACTTGAAGCTGTCATACTAACTTGCAACGTGTAGCTACCTGTTTTTCCAGATAAGTCTATTTTTGCATAAGATTCTGCTATTGACCTAGTTGCAGAAGTATTGGTTGAAACGTAAGTTCCATCTGACTGCTTTCTAAAATAATAACTTGGGGAACTATTATGTGTTACAGTGCCAAGTAAATCATTAGCTTGATTGTTTAAATCAGGCTCTGCGTACTCTTCACCATCATTTTCTAAAGTACCAATTGCGTTTGTAACTTCTGGCCTTGTATCTATTTCCTGTATGCTAAATACTGCATCTTTTACTGGTTCGCTAGTTTGACTATCAACTTTATTTATGTTTAAGATGTTAGATATCTTTTCAAAAGTTGCTTCAACGTGATAATCTTGAGTTACATTATTAAAATATCCAACTGGAATTACAATACTGTTGCTTTGTGTTTTATTATAATCGTAATTTTTACCGTTAATTTTTATATCTACTACATCATATTCCTCTGCTGGAGTTATTTCAATTGCTTTTGTTGATGTATCACCATACGCAATAGTTTCAACAGTTTTTATATATGAATAACCATCATTTGTTCCTGATATTGTTCCTCCTGCTCTTTCTCCTTCAGAGTTTTTACTTATTTCGGTTGTTATATTATATTCTAATGGTGTATTTTTTACTGTAACTTTGGTTGCATTTGTTTCGTTTACTAGCACTGGTAAGTCTAATACTGGATACTGATTACTTATTTGCTTCCAATTGTTTGGAGCACCTACTTTTATTGTATTATACATGCCTGTACTTCTCATGTACTCATCTAATTTTGCAGTTGAATTTTCGTAATTTATATTATTTCCTGTTACTTGTAGGTCTTTAGGATATACCAAGAAATTATATGTACCATTAGATGCACCACTTCCATAAATTGGTCCTGAACTTGATATTAAACTACCACTTACATCTAGAATATTATTATTTACTTTTCCAGTATTATATGAATATACATTACTTCCAGAATTAAGTGTACCTGCAAGTCCTCCTACATAAACATAAGAATCACCATTTGTTGTCATGTTATTGTTAATGCTTCCAGTATTATATGTATTTTGAATTGTTCCTGAACCAGTGATTCCACCTATGTTACAATTAACGCCAGATGTACTCATTGAGTTGCTTACTTTTGCTGTATTATAAGATAATGATGCACTTCCGTTTCCAACAATTCCTCCCATGTTTAGAGCACTTCCACTTCCACAGTTAGCACTATTAGTTACGTTTCCTGTATTGTGACTTTCAACTACCATGCCTGCATAACCTGCAATTCCACCTACATAATTAGTGATAGAAGATGTGGTGTCGGTCTGTACCATTACTGGGTTTGTATTATAACATCTTGACACTGAACCATTACAATATCCTACAATACCGCCTACATATTTATAACTAGCATTTCCTCTTACATTTACTTCATTTTTATTATAAGAATATGCAACTCCCTTCGCATTTCCTGCTATGCCACCTACATATGTATAGCTATTTGCATTTACATCAATTTTCCCTGTATTATATGAATATACTACGTTAGTACCGGATGAGCTTGAATAATGCGCGCCTAAAATTCCTCCAACATAAGTACTTCCTGTACATGTAACATCTATATTACCTGTATTATAACAATATGATGTTGAATTACTTTGACCTGCTATTCCTCCAACATACGTAGAGGTTGCTTGTGTAATCTCGATGTTTCCTGCATTATATGAATTGTTAACGCTTATTGGTCCTCTACCTAATATACCTCCTATCTCCGTTGAAGTTGCTATATTTGAAGTTATATTTCCACTGTTATATGAATTAGCTATACTTCCGTTATTACAATCTCCTAAAATACCTCCTATATATATAGTGTTAGACGTTGTACCTGTATTATTTATGTTACCCGAATTGTAAGAATTATTTATTACAACCGAAGAATATGATTCTCCAACTAGTCCCCCTACATATCCTGATGATGTCAATTCAAAATTTCCTGTGTTATAACAATTATTAATTATTGCACTAGCGCTTTGACAAGTTCCTATTAAGCCTCCTACGTAATATCTATTTGTGGTTATTTTAGCTTCGTTACTACTGTTGGTGATATTAACCACCCCTGCGAGCATCCTTCCAATTAGACCACCTACTGCATTAGATGTTCCTCCTTCTTGTGCTACTATTTCATTGTAATTGTGGCAATTATCTATAGTTAGCGAAACTCCACTTTGTGCTAATCCTACTAAACCACCTATGTTATCACTACCTGTTCCTTCTATCTTACCATGATTTTCACAATCTATTAAATTATAGCTACCAGAATAAACTTCACTTATAATTCCAGCTACCCTATAACCTTTTATATTTCCATAGTTCTTGCATCCTTTTATTGTTATAGATCCCTGACAGCTTCCCACAATTCCTGCTGAGTACGCATGATTATTCGTTTCTGCTGGAAGAATATTGCAATAGTTTGTACAATTTACTATTGAAACATTTCCTTGAGCATAAGCACATAATCCTGTGTATGTATTTCCTTCAATTGTTCCTGTTACAGTAACATTCCTTATACTTCCTGAATCTACTCTGCCAAAAAGCCCACTAGAATGGCGGTTTGTTACATATAGGTTTGCTATTGTATATTGTTGCCCATCAAAAGCTCCTCTAAAATATGTATTGTCGTATCCAATAGGGTTAAAACCTTTTCCAGTTGTAAGCTCTGTTATTAAACTTTCTATAGTACCATTACCATTTATATCACCGTAACTTGTGTCATTTGCGTTTCTATATGAATCTGTATTTTGAAAATCTAAATCTCTCATTAATCTTATAAGTTCGCCCTTGTAATCAATAGAGTACGAAACATCTAATGATAAATTAACTAAATCTTCAATATAATTTATTTGACTTACTCGTATATTACTTTCATCTTTAAAAATAGGATATCCCTCATTTTTGTCAGCATCTATTTTCCAATATCTGTCCTTTAAATCAGATAAAAAATCATTTTGTTTCATATATTCGCTTGTTTTAGCTATTCCGTTTGACATTACTGAATTTGCATTTAGCACGCAATCCTGGCTATAATAGCTGTTCGTTGATGTTTCTCCTGTTGCACTTACTTTTAATGTAGCAATTTCTCCTTCAACCTTTATATTTCCAGTTGTATATGAATTACTGCTGCCTTTTGCAATTCCATATACCTCTGCTGTACTTGTATATGTTGTTTTAACATCTATGTTTCCTCTATTATAAGAAAAGTTTGAACTATAACCAACACCACAAACTAGTACATTTGTACTTGTCTGTGTTTCAACATTTATATCACCTAAGTTATAGTTGAATAAACCTTCTCTACTTACACCATATACATAAACATCTTTATCTGTATCATTTACATCTATATCAACATTGCTATAGCAATTTCTAGCCCAGTCAATAGCCACTCCCGCAACTGTTACAGCATTATTGGCATTTATCTTTCCTGTAACGCCTAAGTTTTCAACTTTTCCGCTTGTGAATAAGGCTACTTCAGACACATCACTTGTATTCATGTATAAGTTTCTAATTTCAAAATTATTTCCTTCAAACTCACTACATGAACTTATAGGAGAAAAGCCTTTGCCTGTCACTTTTGTAAGTTCTTCTTTTATACCTTCTACATTTCCATCTCCATTTAAATCTCCAAAGCTTGTATCTGCATAATTCCTATATGAACTATCGTCATTGAAGTCCAACGTTTTCTTTAATTCCATTTTGTTATAAGAAATTGATTTTGTGCCATCAATTGATAATCGTACCAAGTCTTCAATATAATTTACTTCTGTAACATAATTATATGTTTCTAAAAGTACTGGATAGCCGTCATTCTTATTTTCTGTATCCATTTTCCAAAAAGCGCAACTTAAATCATTTACGAAATCTAATGTTTGCATATAGTTTCCTGTTGTTCCAATTCCATTTGTTGTAAGACCTGCAGTTGTAATGTCTGCTGTGGATAAGTAATAACTATTTTTTACTTCTGCTCCAACAGCATCTATTACATTAGAAGATGTATCTATAAGCTTAATATCTCCTGTGTTGTAACAGTTCTCAGCATATATTCCAACACCATAAGCAACTCCTTGGTATGAAGATTTTCCATCTACTATTATATTTCCTCTGTTATAGCAATTTTTAGCTTTATAACCAATTCCTGAAACTCCATCTACATGAACTGAATCAAAGTTATATATCATAGGAGCAGATACACTTATATTTCCTGTGTTGTAACTCTTTTCTACATATCTTGGTGCAATACCATCTGCGTAAGCTTCATATTCAGAATCTATAGAGATATTTCCTGTATTGTAACAATTTATTACACTGGTCTCCCTGATATTGTCAGGTTCACCATATCCCGAACATATACCAGCCGCCCTTGTTTGATATACACCATTATTAATAGTAATATCAACATCACTATAACAATTTTCAAATTTTGTTCCGCCTACTGCCACAATACCTGCAGCATATTTTACATATTCACAATAATATTCTCCAGACACCCCTAAATTTCTTATTGTTGAACCATTAAATTTTCCAAATAGGCCCGCATATTTTTCGTATTGCTGATTAAGTACTTGCGTGCTATTTCCAATTACCCTCTCATATATATTCTTAATCTCATGTCCCTGACCATCAAAATTTCCAGCGAAGTTATTAATTGGAGTAAATCCAATACCATCTTTAGTAGTAAGCTCTTCTTTTATAGTTTCAACAACTCCGTTTTTATTTAAATCGCCATACACTTTAGACGTAGCGTCTTTATATGAACTTGTATTTTCAAAATCTAGATTTCTGTCTAGAAAAACATTATATCCTGCATACGTTTTATTTGGTGAACAAGATTTTTGCAAGTCAACCAAATCTTCAATATAATTAATGTGAATTATTTTATTTACCGTTGGTTGTGTTGAATGACTTTCTTCTTCCTCATTAGCTGAGTCCTGTGCAATTGTAAAGTATTCTACGGTTGTCTTCTCCTCATAACCTTCTAAAGTAGCACATTCAACAATTTTATAGTTTCCGTCTGGTAGCGCAAGTGAAATCTCTCCATTTTCATCTGTTGTAATTATGTATTCACCGTTTTCATTTCTACTTCCAACATATTCACCATATATATCTTTAGCATAATCCTCTTCTTGATTATCATCGTTTAATAGGTATAAAATGAACTGTGCATTTTGCAATCTTTCATTATTGTCACCATTTATTTTTATAAGTTTGAATAATGGACTGTTGGAAATTGTAATAGTTACATTAGATTCATCTGAAGTAACACTCTTTATGCATTCCAAATTTTCTTCATTTTCCCACACAACATTCAAACTGTTGTCAATATCCTTCACCACGTGGAATTTCAAAGCATTGCTATTTAGCACGTACCCTCTAGCAGTTGAGATTTCTTGTAATGTATACTCTGCAGATATTCCCTTTCCTGCAACATATTCATATAAGTTACTAATATTTATAATACCATTTTCATTTGTTGTATAGTACTCTATTTTTCCTGTATCTTTTTCTTCTATCATAAAACTTGCACCTACTAATGGTATGTCTCTATCCTTATCTACCTTTTTTAGTTGTAAATTATATGTTGGGATTTTGTCGTTCTCAATGTTCACATCTATTTCTATGTAATCGCTACCTTCAGTATTTAATACTGTTACACCTTCAAACACTTCACTGTCGCTCTCTACTTCGTAATTCCCATTAGATCCTACTACTTTAAACTGAATATCCTCGTTTAAAAAATATCCATCTGCTTCAACCTCTTTTAACGTATACTCCGTATTAGTGCGCAAATATGTGTCAACATTCCCATTAGCATCCGTTTTATAAACTTTTGCTTCTGTAGGTGCTATTAATATAAAACCAACTCCTGAAATTGCTGCTCCCGTTTTAGAATCTTTTTTATTTAGTTGTAAATGTACAGTTGGAACATCTTTTATTTCCGATGTTAAAACGTTTCTATTATTTATATTTTTTCTAAAAATAACATCTCCATCAAAAAATGTTTCACTTTCGGTTAGTCTTTCAATTGTTAATTTGCCATTATTATCGCTAACAACTCTAAATTTAATTAATCCTGTATCTGTTTCATAAACTCCACCATCAATTTCTTTTAGGTAATAGGTTTGATTTACTATTAAATTTGTTTCCGATAAATTTCCATTTTCATCAGACCTGATAATTCTTTGGTTTACCTCATTACCAAATTCATCTTTCTCTGTTAAGCCATATATTGCTCCCTGAGCTGGATGTAGAGTTCCTTCTTTTAACTTTTTAACATCAAAATCATAATATTCTACCATTTTTATACCAAGTTTAGTTGGCTGTACAGATAATGGTATCAATCCACCCTCTGTGTACATATCAAATGATGCTTTAAAGCATGCAAAAGAAACTTTGTTTGAAGCTATATCCTCTGGAATTTCTATATTATAACTTGCTCTGTATAGCTCACCTTTATTTAATTTTGAATTTATAACAATTAAGTATGTTTTTATGCTTTCAAATGATTGAACATCTTCTTTTAATTTCCAATTATTACTACTATCACTTACATCATCTGTTGGATTTGTATTTTCAGAGTAATATACTGTTGCCTTATTTTTCAAGCTTTCTGGTAGTGTTATACCTGCAGATGACATTACACTTGAATATGTTGATTTAAGTTCTGTACCATCAAAATATTTATTTCCTTCAAATGGGATTTTACCTAACACTTTCAAATTAGTAATATCATTCTTATAATTATTCACAAACAAAACATTAACAGTAGCTTGTCTAGTTCCAGTTTTAACTTCTACAGTGTTTGGAGCAAATAATTCTTGTACTTCTTCACTACCATCATAATTAGTCAAGCTTTGTGTTGCTATAAAACTGCTTGGTGCTTGAATACTTATTCTATCGCTATCATATCCTACATAGTCATCAATTCTTCCATCATTATCTAAATCATATGTATCTTCAACTTTTGTATAGTACATTTCACGAGCTTTATTGTATGAATATAGTTCTACATTTTCAGATGAAGCGCCTGCAACAGGGCTTATACTAGCTCTACAATTAGCCGTAATAGTAAAACCTTTCTCTCCCTTTGTTTCTAATATTTCTTCTCCATTAACTACAACTTGCTCTGTTCTATTATTTTTTGTATTAATTCTTAAGTAATAATAATTGCTATCTTCATTACAATAATAATAATCTATATCTACATAATCTAAATTTGATGTCACATTTTGCACCTTTAAATTGGTTATTTTCTCCTTTGGAATTTTTACTAAAAATGTACCATCAATCCATGGATAATATAATAAATCAGCATTTCCATCAGTATTAGTTGGAATATTAATTTTCAATGTTATCTCTTTTTCAACATCTCCTATTGCTAAATTATTATGTATTATTTCCAAATTAGAATATGATCTTTCTGTATATAAAGTACATCTATCTGTTAAATGTATAATACCACCAACAGTGAAAATAGCCCCGTCAGTATAATTAGCTATATTTTCAAGTTCCTCTCTACTTGAAACCTGTTGTTTAAGCTCATCCATGTTGATTTGTTTATTTATTACTACTGTTAACTGTCCTAATTTTGTATTATCGTCTTCTGATGTTTCTATTCTTATTTGTCTTACATTTGCCCCTAACGTGTATGGAGTTGTACTTTTGCTATATAATACCCATTCACCATTTCTAAATTCTTTAATTAATTCGTTTGTATCATCATTATATACTCGTATGTAACCGTCATTTTTTATTGCTGATGTTTCGTAAAAATATAGACTTTTAATTGTTACGAAGTCTTTTGTATAGTATCTTCCAAAATCGTGTGATGCAGTTCTAATTTCATATACTCTTCCTGGTATAGCCTTATATACTTTAATTTCAGCACTAGTACGGCCTTCTCTCGATTGATATTCGCTATCAACTATGAATACTCTGCCATCATCAGTTACTATTTGCTCGTTACCAACATTTTCATAATATCCACCTTCACCTAATATATCAGCAAGTGTGTCTGGTAACATACCTTCGTTTATTGTAACAATCTCAGGTTGTGAATACAAACTTTCTCTGTGTATAGTAGTACTAATAGAGTAATCATAAGTCTGTGAATCAGGTTCATCATATAAATCTAAAAATCTTTCTTTAGACCACCCATACTGGTTATTACCTAAATAGGTTTTTTCATTTATTGTTGACCTAGAAGAAAATTCATTTTTCATTTCTCCATTTACATAAAATTGTATTTTTGCCCTTGTTGATACTTTATCTGTTACATAAGGATTGGCAAATTCTCCACTTGGGTTGTTATAGCAGTTTGAATACGCCGTTAAATCTACATAGATAGACTTTTCAGCATCTCTATCTAATGTTGCGATTAATTGTCCAGACATATCTTTACTATATTTTAAATTAACTACATTTCTACTTATTCCCGCTGAATTGTGAATTGTTAGTGTATGGCTTCCTTCATCATAAGAATAGCTTTCTGCATTTTCTACTGATAATACTGTAGGATACACACCATATAATTCAGGTAGTTCTGCCTCTATTACATTGCTTTGTTGTAGCAAACCTTCTGTTTGAGTTACTACATTAAATGAAACGTTAATATCTCCTTCACCTGTGTAGCTTGACATTTCATATGAAGAGGTTGCACTGCTTATTTTTGTTTTTGCAGTTCCATACCAATCAATTTGCAATTCAAATGATTTATTTATTTCTTCTTCAATTCCCTCTTCTTCATCAATATATGTACCTGTTAAAACAACCTCTGCTATACTACTATAAGCTTCTGGAACTGAAATACGTGAAAGCATTTCACCTGTTATCATTTCCTGCATACCTGCATTAATTGTTTTTAAATTAATTTTTCGTACATCATTTGAAATATATTCTTGAGGGTAACTTGGATTTAGTATTTCGTCTTCCAGCATAGACATTTTAAATGCATAATTCTTTACATTTCCGTCCTTAGCTTTTAATGTAATCAATCCGTCCTTTAGATATCCTTGTGATTTCACTCCGATATTAATATACATAGTCGGTGCAGCATTTTGATTACTGCATGTTCCTAATATTTTTTCAGCATACCCATCAATATCTATGTCTTTTGGAAAAAAAGCACTGAATATAACTCGATTATTTTCATCCGCAAATTCCTCATTTTCATCAGTTATCTGCTCATAACTTAGCAGTTTTTCTAGTTCTTCTTTTGGAATGACTTCTGTTTTTACCTTGTTTCTAGCTAAAATCAAACCAATAGACACCAGTATAACCAGAAATATACATGCTATTATGCTTACCTTTCGAATTCTAAACTTTTCCTTTCCCATATTAGTTCCTCCTATTTTTTCATTACATTCATAATATGTTTTTTTATTATTCTTGTAAATCCTCTCTTTTTTTTAGTTTTCAAAATTTTATTAAGGCTACTTGTATTTTGACTGAATATGTTTTTTCTATTACATTTTTGTAGTATTCTTGTAATATTATTCTTGTTTTTTCTCTTCTTTTTAATATTTCCGTAAATAAAAATCGCTATTTGATAGTTTTGTCTTCTGAGTAGCCCAAACCATAGAATTAATTAGCGCTCTGAAATATTTTAATACGTAGTGGAGTGCGCAGTTTTGGCACTCCCACCTTATGTCTTTCTGTCAAATCTAATCGCCAGTAAACGAACGGAGTATTAATATATTTCAGAACGCTAATTAATTCTATGGTTTGGGCGGATTATTTTATAAAAAGTGTTAAACAGTAGTTACAATTCAGGTGGGTTACTTTTGCAGGTAGCCGTCAAAAA
>CAMPBM010000045.1 GCA_946637865.1 uncultured Lachnospiraceae bacterium
GCGATTACATAATTTTAATTTTTGACGGCTACCTGCACAAGTAAACCACCTGACCTGTAACAAGTCCTCACCAAAAAATAAAATGAAAAATACCCTAAGCCATTGAAAATTTGGCAAAAATTTGATATACTAAAAGAGATGTAAAAAATCGAAGGGATGTTGAATTTATAATGAATGATAAAATTAAATTAAAAAAATATTTTATTAAAGACGAGGAATTAACCTCGATTAAAGAAGATAAGCTGAACGCAAAAGATGTTGCTCAAAACATAAGTTTAGTTATTGATAATACTAAACCACCATTTGCCATAGCGGTAACAGGGCAAAGTGGAGTAGGAAAATCTTCTGCAATTAATATGGTTGCAGAAATGTATGAGAATAGGGTTGATGAATACAATATTCAAAAGGTTAATGTATGGAAAAATGAAACTTCTTTAAAGGACATACTAGAAACTACATGTGTTACAAGAGAACAAGATAATGAGAGGATAAATTCAGAGTATCAGGAATCAGAGTATGAAAATGATGAAGAAGATGATGAGTACGGAGAATATGTAGATGAAGATGCTAACAGTGATGAGAGCAATGGTAGCAATACATTGGATAATGAAAAAAACAGTAATGAAGGGGATAATACTAAAGTAAACAAAAAGAAGAAAAATACAATATTCAATACAGTTTCATCAATAGTTAGATTAATATTGGCGTTTGTAGCAAGCTTTATTCTTACAACTATAATATTTATTTTTATGGAATATTTGCAAAATAAAGAAATATATAATGAGAATGATATCTTTTTTGTTGAAAACACTTATCTAAACTATCGTGAAAATTTTTGGCTTATTCTAATATTTTCGCTAGGCTTAACTGCAATTGTATACATTATAAATACTTTGAGAATGGCAGCTAAGAAATCAAAAATTGATGCAAGCGAGAAAGGTAAAGTAAAGAAAAATAATAATGAGGCAAAGGTAGTAGATGAATGCGAAGAGAGAGAAGATGATGATATTGCAGAGGTTATTGTTGAAGATATATATTCTGACGAGGATGAGATTGTTGAAGAATACACAAAAAATATAATAATAGTAGAAGATATTGATAAATTGACAGTTTCTAAAATGTTGAAAGCCTTGGAGGAAATAAAGTATTGTACAGAGTACGAAAATTGCATTTTTATAGTACCTTTTGATGAAAGAGTATTAGCTAGGGCTATTAATGCAAGAAATCAATTAAAAATAAGTGCAAATTACAGACCTTTAAAATTTGAAAAGGTAGTAGACAAAATTTTTGAATTTAAAGTATATATGCCACATATTTCCAATAGCAATATTAAAGATTATGCTGTAAATTTAGCAGAAGAAAAGGTTCCAAGCTTTGCTTCAGAATACTGTAATATGAAAATATTTGAAAAGGTTATAAGAGAAATTTTAACATATAAAAATGTAACAACTCCAAGACATGTGAAAAAACTTATAAATAATTTCATAAATAATAAGGTATTGATATCACAAAGATTAAAAAACGGAAAAATTGATAGAAGCTATACTAATAGCAGGGATTTTGATTTACAATTAGCAAAATTATCTGTTATACAAGCAGATTTTGATGAATTTTATGAGGTATTATTTAGCAATCCTAATTATTTAGAAACGCTTACTCAACTATATTGTACAGATGTAGCCGAGTTAAAAGATAATTATGACAGCATTGATGACGAATTAAAGCCTTTCTTTACAACAAAATATAAGCCATTGCTAAATTTCTTGAGGCAAACTAAAAATTGTAAGATTGAAAATGTTTCAACGCTAATGTATTTAACTAAGGTGAAAACAGAAAAAATGTATAAAGACAAGTCGTTGTTAAGCTATATTATAGGTAAAGAGGATATCTCACTATTAAGTATTCAAGAGGTTACAGAATTAGTAGGTGAGATGGATAGAAAAGAAGATTTAAGGGAGTTTGCAAATAATAATTTTGATAAATTACTTGAAAACTATGAGCAGAATGTCTCTGATAAGAATTATTTTGTTAACTTCAATAAAATAGTAGATAAGATGTACGATTATATTGATGATGCAGGCTACATAAGATATTTAGAGATAGTTGCAGAAAATTATAATTGCTATCCAAAAGAGGCTCTACAGGTATTTGAAAGCTCAAGAATTGAAATACCAGCTTCAGTAATGAATGTTCTTATTGAAAGAATAGAGGATAGTTTATCGGAGGAAAACTATGATGAAACCTTTGAATTCTTAAGAGATAACAGCGATTCCTTCTATGAGGAGGATGGAAATATTTCTTTATATGTTCAGTTCTTAGTAGATTACATAGGTTTAGCGTCAAATCCAACTGAGGTAATAATGGAACTAGATGAGAATTTCACAAGAATTGGAAAGATATACGAATTAAATAGAAATATTAAAGGATTGAGTAATTTAGACTATGATGTAGCCTACAAATTCCTAGCAAAATGCTTAGATAATGGTGATTTTGATAGAATGGTTACTGTGATAAATACAATACTTTCAGATGATGATTCTGTTGAAAACTGTTTAAGTATAGAAGAGAGGATGAATAATTATAATCTTGTTGATGTTATAGAATGTGATGTTGATGATATGGTTTCTGAGGAACAAACAAGTGCAAGTTGTATAGAGAATGCTAAATTATTAGATGGAAACTATACTTTATTGAAGAATATTATGGAAATATGTGCAGTTAAACAGGAAAATATAAATCCAACTGATGTAATGAAAATAATAGAAAAGTCTTTGGAAAACGTAGACAATGAAGATTATATTTTAGAAATCTATGAAATGTTATACAAGTTTGATAGAATGTATTTCTACGAAATAAGAAGAGCTTTTAATGAGGTGATTTACGCAAGCTTCCATACTGCAAAGAGCGACAAAATAAGAAAAGCTTCATTAGAATGTACAAGATACTTTAAAAATACACGTTTATTTTTAACAAAGTTAACTAAGGATGAAAAGAACTTTTATGATAATAATTAGTAATAGGAAACAGTAAGAAACTTTTGAAGTAGCTAAGTAACATGGAGTGAAAATGAATTTATTGTAAAGGCGAGTAATTGTATGAATAATTGTTAACAAAAATCCAAGCCAATGTTGGTTTGGATTTTTGTTAATATCTTTTTCCAAATACTCCAATGCCACTTATGCCTTTTTGCCCATCACGCAAGTCTTTTTCAAAATCTCTGATAGAAACAAATTTATTTCTATTAGTAACTGCAATATTTTCGGCTACAATTAACGGATCAACAAAATCTATTAGAATCCTAGCTGGAGATGATGCAAAGTTAGCACCAGCTTGAATTATAGCTTCATAATAACTTTGGCATGCACCAGCAAAAATAGCCAAATTATTAGAATAGTTCTCCCATAATCTAGCCTGTTCAACTGTTTTTACAAAATAAACTGAATTTCTATAATTATATATATCATTGAAACCTGTGCCACGCTTAATCATTCCGTCATGACCAGTAACAACAAGAACATCGGGTTTGTACTTATCTAGTAGACTTCTAACAACAAATGGTTGCCTACTCTCAGATATATTTTTTACCACTGCGGTTATTCCTATGTTTCTGTAGTATCTGACAGATTTTTGTGAATATCTGCTATCACCATCTAAATGTAGAACTTTACCATAATTATTTTTACTAATGCCGTAAAACATCCCTAGGCGATTGGTATATTTACTTAAGTGAGAGAGAATTCTATTTTCAATACTTTTTTCGTTAGATTTAATAATTCGCTTATCTATTATTTCTAAATCTTCTAGCAAGCTATCAGCCTTTATCCTCATTGTTAGTCCTTTTAAAATAGCTATTTGAGTATCATTCTTTAATTTTATTATTCTATCTACAATAAAAATAATGTCCTTCCCATATGATATTCTACCAACAATATCACCTTTTTTTATTTTCTTCAAAATATACACCTTCCATTTGATAACTTTCATGTGACACAGAATTTTTTGTGTCACCAACAACATCCGCAAAATTATTTACCTAAAAAAATAAGGTTACTATATTTTATGTCGAAAATTGTTGGAATGTGCTGAAATTTAAATTGGAAACGGAGATTTTTTTGATTTTTAAAATTGGGTGAAACCAGGGACGGAGATTTTTTATAATTTTTGAAATTGGAAACAGAGATAACTTGCATCTTGAGAAGTGCTGATTATTTGTTTAAAGCGAAATATTTATAGTGTAGTGCCAAAAGAAACAGATAAATAATAATCCTTGTCCAAAATAAAAAAATATATATTTTTTTGTAATATTTTCGTAATAAAAATGTGATACAAATGTAACAAAACTGAAACAAAACCTGAAAACCGTTGAAAACAGGTAAGTATGACGTTTCTTACTCGTTTAACCAGCTTTGACAATTTTCGCTCTAAATGCTATAATCAAAGTATCTTAAAGAAGTAGGTGATTAAAAAATGATTTGCAAGAATGATATTTCGAATATTAAAGCAGATATAGAGGAAATGAGTGGAAACAAACAAAAAATTATTGTTAAGGGTTCTCTAGGAAGGAGTAAATCGTTTGAAAAAGAAGCTACAATAGAGAAAGCATACCCAAACATGTTTATTGTAAAGTATGATAATGAAGATAGAAATGCAACATGGAGTTACATTGATGTTCTAACTAGAACTGTAGAATTAGAAATTTTTGATGGAGAAAAATATAATCCATTATTACCTCCTTTAGCTGAGGATGCAAAAAGAGCAAAAGCTACTTTATAAAATTGTAAAGTTAAGAGGACATGCTATCCCAATAATTACTGGGATAGCATGTCCTTATATAATTTCTTTGCCTAAAAAAATTATAAATTGACAGTATAGTTCGTAGCGGGGGAACTTAAGTGCTTCAAAAAAACTACTCAAAGATATTTTCCACTCATACTACCATTGAAACCTTCCATCAAAATATGTCACGAAACAGAAGTATTCCACAATTCTTGTTTATAAATTTACAATAAATAGTCATTTTTTTTATTCTATAAAATATATTGTAATAAACCAAATAATAGGAGGTAAAAAGATGGCAATAGAAACATTAAAGGAAAACGTGTGTGTTAATCAGATAATAGGAAAAGCAAAAGAAAACATTTTAGCCGAGAGTGATATTATAATACCAGATATAAAACCAGACATCCTAGGAACAATAAATACCAACGGTGTGGTATGTGTTTATAAAAAAGAGTTATTAGATGGCAAAATACGAATAGATGGTGGAGTACAAGTATATATAATGTATCTCGCTGACGATGAAAATAGCAATATAAGGGGAATCAATACAGTTATAGATTTTAAAAAAGTAATAGAAATGGAAAATATTAATCCAAGTATGAATATGGAAAGTAATATTAATTTAAAAAATATAGAATGTAAAATATTAAATGGCAGAAAAATTACGGTAACTGCAGATATAGATGTTGAAATAAGTGTGTATTCTAACGAAAGTATTGACTTTATAAAAGAAATAGAGGATAGAAGCGATATACAAGTTCTAAACACCAGTACGATAATAGATTCTTTGCTGGGTACAGGTGTTACGAAGGTGTATGCAAAGGATACAATAAACATTGAAAACACCGACAATATAGCTGAAATATTGAAAACGAGTTTTAATGTATCTAATAAAGAGACTAAAACAAGTTATAACAAGGTTTTGGCAAAGGCTGATATGCAAGTTAGTCTAGTATATCTAACTGAAGATAACAGAGTAAATGAAGTGAAGTGGCAAATTCCTGTTATGGGATTTATTGATATGCCAAATATTTCTGAAGAGAACTTGTGTAATGTAAATTATGAAATAAAAAATGTACTAGTGAAGCCAAATAGTGCAGAGGAGCACTCAATTTATGTAGAAGTTGAACTGGAAATTTTATGTAATATATTTGAGAAAAAAGAGCTAAATATTATTCAAGATTTATATAGTCCAAATGAGAATTTAAATATTAGTCAAAAAAATATAACAGTAATGAAGGATAAGAAAAATGTAAAGGAGAGAATTTCAGTAAATCAAAAGATAAATGTTCCTGAATTACATAATAGTAGAATAATTAATACAGAGGTGAGTCCTATAATGGTTAAGAATAGTGTATATAACGATAGGATACTTCTAGAAGGAGAATTACAGGTTAATTTCATGTATGTATCTGGTATTACAAATAGGGTAGAGCTTCAGAGTCAAAGGCTTCCGTTTAATGCAACTATAGAGAGTGAAGGAATAAATCAAAGTTCAAATTTGGATACTAATATTGAAATTGTAACTAAGGATTTCACAGTAATGCAGGAGGGAGATATTGAAGCAAACCTTGACTTGGAGGTAGCTATTGATGTTTCAAAAATGGTAGAAATTAAAGTTATTGATAGTATTGAGGCTGTAGAAGATACCGATGAAAACATTTATAGTATAGTTGTTTATTTTGTCAAACCAGGTGATACGCTATGGAATATAGCTAAGAAGTTCAAAAGTACTATTAATGCTATAGCGTCGGTTAACGGAATAGAGAATGAAAATATGATTAATGTAGGGCAACAGTTGTTTATTCCAAAGTATGTAAATGTGCAGTAGTTATCACCTAAAACTGATAAGAAAAGAGTAGTGAGGTCAATGCTGTTAACTTAAGTTTTTTTAAAATTAGAGATGGAGATTATTTTAATGTAGTGGGCTACAAGCGTGCTCCAAATAAAATTCTTAAGTTGATAGCATTGTTTGTAAGGCATGTAAAGGAGACCTGTCTAACTTCTTCTTGTCTCACGTTCTTTTGTCGTGCTAAAATGTGGAGGATCAACATGGATAAGATTTATTCTAGAAAAAGATTCTTAATTCCTAAACTAAAAAGAATTAGGAGAAGGGGGACGAATAGGAAAAAATTTTTGAAAAAGGGTCCTGGTGGATTTATAGAGAATTTAGGACATTTTGAACATAATAAGGAAAATAATGATATAGAAAGCATAAAAAGAAAAAGGTTAATCAAAATTTTTCTTATAATAGTTATAGCTGTGTGGATTGCAAATAAGATTATAACAACAATAGAACCTACTATGTATATATTGTGTAGTGATATGGCAAAATCTATTGCAACAAAAATTTCAAATGAACAAGCAACTGCTGTAATGCAAAATTATAAATATGAAAATATTTCAAGGATTATTAGGGATGAGCAAGAAAATGTAAAAATGATTCAAATGGATATATTTACGGTAAATGCTATTACTTCGGAAATAGCTTTGAAGATACAAGAGGAACTAGATAATTATCAAAGTGGAAAGTTGTGTATTAAGCTAGGAACCTTTACGGGAAGTAAGCTTTTATCTGGAAGGGGACCAAATGTACCAATAAAGATGTCTACGGTAGGAAATGTAGAAACGAATTTGGTTTCAAGTTTCTCTCATTCAGGAATAAATCAGACATTGCATAGAATTTATCTAGATGTAAGTTGTAATGTTGTTATTTTAACACCATATGATACAATTGAGGAAAAAATTACAAATCAGGTATTATTGGCTGAAGCGGTAATTGTTGGAAATGTGCCAGATACTTATTATAATTTAAATGATGTTTCTAGTGAAGATTTGATGGAGCTGGTGGAATGAAACATTTGGGGACGGTCTTTTTTTGTTTCAAAAATGAAACATTTGGGGACGGTCTTTTTTGTTTCAAAAATGAAACAAAAAAAGACCGTCCCCAAATGTTTCCCAAATGTTTCCCAAATGTTTCACTTGACACAAACAGTAGTTGCATATTTATAGAAATATGTGTTACAATTAATGCAATATATATTGAAATTGAGAGGTGAACATATGGTAAGATCTAGTAATTATTCTCTAGCATATAAAGAGGTATATGAAATTTTAAAAAATATGGATGAAGATATAGTTAGAAAGATTCCAAAAGAATTTTTTGACATGTTAAAATCGAAAATGGACAATAATTATGAATTTGTTATAGAGAAAAATGTAGATTTTGAAGAACAGAAATTATTAAAAGAAACAAAAGTGATATTAGCATATATATTTCTAAATTATTGGGCAACAGAAAAACAACGTGATCAAATAATGAAGATTTTTAACCAAGATATATTAGAAGAACAGATGCAACAGACTTATAATCCAGATGAATTATTTAAAAATCGAAATGTAAGAAATAAATCCACAAATACAACTCAACAGGAAGATGTTCAAATGATTGAGTATAAAAAAACAAATATATTGGCAAGAATTTTTGGTAAGATTAAAAATTTATTTAAAAAAAGATAAACAAAGGAGAAATTTGATTTATGGATGCAAATGAAATAGATGAAGTGTTAAATGCTTTTAATTATCATAAACATGATGTGTTAATCAGGTATGCTGGTCTTGAAATATCTGCAAAAGATGCTTTGAAAGTTGATAATTATGAAATAATAAAAAGAAGAATAATGGATAAAATTGAAAAAGGAGATTTTGAACATTTTTTATCAAAAATGGGAGAAAAAAGAGGAGATTATGATGCTAATTTTTGTGTTGATTTATTATGTAGCTCTAGCAATGTAGAGTTAATAAAAAGTGTGGTAGAGAGAAGCAAAGAATTTAATTTAGGTTTTAGAGTAGTTAATTTAATAGAATCAACAAAAGATGTAGCCTATATGAAAGAAATAATAGAAACAAAGGAAAAGTGGAAAGATTTAGGAATTACGGACAATGGAATAGCATATTTAATTAGAAAAACTAACGACCAAGATTATATTAAAGAAAAGGTACATAATATAGAAGAATTAGGGATAAAAAGCGATAGCATAGTAAAACTAGTAAGAGGATTACATGAACCTGAAATAATAGCTCATTTATTAGAAAGAAGAGAAAAATTCGAATTAAGCGATAGTAACATTATAGAACTTTTGGATAGTATAGATTTTGAAACGAAGGTTGAACTTCTTGAAAAAACTAAATATAGAAATTTCGTTGCTTCAAGCATGATTAATGAACCAGACAAATTAAAGAATGCACTTGAAGATGCTAAAAAGAGAAAAAAATTTCATTTGAATATTGGGGAAGCAGTATCTTTTTTTGATGCAGTTTATCAATCGGAGGACGTAAAAGAAATTATAGAAAGCAAAGAGAAAAGAGAAGAATTACAGTTAAGCAATAATGAAATACTAGCTCTTTTGATTAAATTAGATGAACCTGAATTTGTAGAAAGTTTTATAAATAAGAAAGAAGAACTTGGATTAGATGATGATATGATATGCAAATTAATACTATTTGCTAAAAATGAAAAAGAATTAGATGATTTTTTGAATAAGCAAGAAGATTATGATGTAAATCTCCAATTAGGTGATTTAGATATGATGATATTCTTTTGTAATCTAGATGAGCCAGAATTAGTAAAGAAAATATTGGATAAAAGTGAAAAATTAAAATTAGATGAAGATACTATATGTAAATTAACACTATTGACTAAGGATGAAAAAACAATAGAAGATTTTTTCTCTAAAAAAGAAGAGTATGATATAGAAAATACTAATAAAATAATTAAATTACCTAATAGTATGACTATCGGGATAGAGATAGAGTCCGAAGGTGATATGAGCAACTGCATTTGCTATGCGGAGAAACTAAATGGTTGGGATTGTAAGGAAGATGGAAGCTTATTAAATCGGGGTTGAGGTTGTGTCGCCAGTATTAACTGGAAATATGGAAAAAAATTCTGAACAGATAAAAAAAGTTTGTTCTAGATTAAATAATTTAGGACAAATTGCATCAGAACGTTGTGGTGGACATATTCATATTGGTTCAGATTATTTAACTACAGCAGAAAGTTGGTGCAATTTAATTGATATATGGGGAAATGCTGAAGAAATATTGTTTACTATAAGCAATAAAGCAGGGGAAATCCCTAGAGAAGATGTAGAAACGTATGCAGCTCCAATTTCTGGTAACTTCGAAAAAACATTAAATAGTGGAACGGTTAATTTGCAAAGTGAAGATGACTTAAAAGAGTTTGCAAAAGAATCACAAATGAATAGGTATTATGGTATTAATTTTGATAATCTTGGAAATGAGAAAAATACAATAGAGTTTAGATTGGCCAATGGTACAGTAGACCATGAAACTTGGATAGAAAATATAAATTTATTTGGAGGAATAATAAAAGCCTCAGAGGATTTGGCTATGATGCAGTTAAAATCTGAAGAAGAGAGAACTGATGCAGAAAAAAAGATTTTAGAAAATTTTAAAAGCTTGAAAGACCCAAAATTAACTAATGAGGAAAAATTGGAAAAAATGCTATCGATAGTTATTCCAGAAGAAGACAGGGATATTTATAGAAATCGTTATAGTGTAAATAGTAAATTGATAGAACAAAATCCAAAAGTGAAGAAAGTTATAGCTAATAGGAGTGCTAAATCTTCAATAGATGTTAAAAAAATAGTTAAAAAGGTATTTACAGGAAAGGAACGTGTAACAGGTCAAGAATACCAAAAGGGAAAGCAGGATATGGAAAATAATCTGCGAATTAGTGCTAATAAAGTACAGGAAAATAATCAAGATATGACTAGAGATTAAGGAGAGATTTTAAAATGTTAAAAAGATTAATTATAATAGAAAATGGAAAAGAGTATCAATTTGAAACGTTGGAGGAAATTGTTAAAGCCTTAATAGATGAAAATTATTATGAAATGACTCAAGAAGAGAGAATTAAAAAAATGAAAATGTTGGCACTTGCAAATAGTATTAATAATAAGGTCGAAATAGTACAGGAGGTATTGAAAGATAGTAATATTGAGGGAAAGTTTGTTGTAAAAGATGAAATTACATATATACTTTCGTTGTTAATTGTGAGCAGAATAATGTTGTTAGAACGAAAAGATTCAGATATATTTACAGCAGAGATGGATAAGAGCAAAGTAAAAGATAATTATATAATAGTTAATACTTTTGCAAAGATGTTATTAGAAAGGTATATTAGGAAAGTATAGTTGCAAAATTATGTATGGACACTTTCATAATATTTTTAGTTTGTGACAGATTTCATGTTGTTGTTTTTTTATTTTAAAAACTAGAAAAATCGGAAGTGTTGTAACTTCCGATTTTTGATATATTCTGTAAAGAAACATATTATCTCTTGCTGAATTGTGGTGCACGTCTTGCTTTCTTTAAACCATATTTCTTTCTTTCTTTCATACGAGGATCTCTTGTTAAGAAACCTGCAGATTTTAAAGTTGGTCTAAATTCATCGTTAGCTTGTAATAAAGCTCTTGATATACCGTGACGGATAGCTCCAGCTTGACCTGTGAATCCTCCACCAACTACTTTACAAATTACATCATATTTTGTAACTGTGTTTGTTGATGTTAATGGTTGTCTTACTATAACTTTTAATGTTTCAGCACCGAAGTATTCATCGATACTTCTACCGTTAATTGTTATAACACCTGTTCCTTCAACTAATCTAACTCTTGCTATTGATTTTTTTCTTCTTCCTGTACCGTAGAAAACTATTTTTTCTGATTTTGCTTTAGGCATTTTTTATTTCCTCCCTTAATAATAAATTAGAAATTCCAAATTTCTGGTTTTTGTGCTGCATTTTCATGTTCACTACCAGCATAAATTCTTACTTTTTTAAGCATTTGTCTTCCTAATGAATTTTTAGGAAGCATTCCTTTTATAGCAAGCATCATTGCTTTTTCTGGATTTTTATCCATCATTACTCTTGCAGTAGTTTCTTTCATTCCACCAATGTATCCTGAATGATGTCTATAAATTTTTTGATCTAATTTTTTTCCTGTGAAAATAGCTTCACTTGCGTTTAGTATTATAACGTGATCTCCTGCATCCATGTTTGGTGTGTAAGTTGGTTTGTGTTTTCCCTTTAATAATTTAGCAGCTTCTGTTGCTACTCTACCTAATGGTTTGTTTGCAGCATCAATTATATACCATTTTCTTTCGATTTCATTTCCTTTTAAAACATATGTAGTGTTATTATTCATGGTAAAAATTACCCTCCATTTCATAAAATAATTTATTTATATATGAAACTCAAAGTGAAACCACCGGGGAGAAGTTTGCCTTTAAGTCATATGTCAATTTAATTGCTTTTCTATTTTATAACAGAAATGGGGAAAAGTCAAGGCTTTTTGGAAGAAAAATGCTTTGCGTGTTACTACTCGTTACAATTCAGGTGGCTATTAAAGTAGAGTAGTCAAAAATTAAAATTATGTAA
>CAMPBM010000046.1 GCA_946637865.1 uncultured Lachnospiraceae bacterium
AAAAGAGTATTCGGTGGCATATTTGGTGTTGGATTTGTAATTGTAAAAAGTTTGGGCGAATATGAACAATGATGTTTTGGTACATCAGCAATTATAGTAGCTGTAGCTACATACTAGACTACCTATGAAACGTGGCGAACGACCGACGGTTTCTGATTATATAGGTGTAGTAATTCTTTTTTGGACATAAGGGATTATTACACCTAATTCACAATAGCTCACTCCCTCTGGTTTCTATTTCTTTAAATTATTTTTTCATTTTTTACCATTTTACTTAAAATTTATGTTATAATTCAAATTGTGCAAGTACCTCTTGCATAATTTAAAAAAAGAAGGTGTTTCTATGTTAGAAATTAATAATAAATATAAAGAAATTTTTGAAAATATAAAAGATGAAATATTAAAATCTCAATATAAAGCCATGCAAGTAGTTAATAAAGAATTAATTTATATGTATTAGCATATAGGTAAAATAATTTTAGAAAACAGTGAATGGGGTAATAAATTTATAGACAACCTATCTATTGATTTAAAATTAGAATTTCCTAATATAACTGGATTTTCAGTAAGAAATTTAAAATATATGCGTAAATTGGCAGAAGATTATCCAGATTTTGAATTTGTGCAAGAGGTTCTTGCACAAATTACATGGTATCACAATATCATTTTAATGGACAAAGTAAAAGATATTGAAACACGTAAATGGTATATTGCAGAAGCTGTAAAGAACGGTTGGTCAAGTAATATGTTAAAAATGCAAATAGATAGCAAATTGTTCGAAAGACAAGCTTTAGCACCTAAAGCTACTAACTTCCCTTCTACACTATCTAATATTCAAAGTGATTTAGCATTGCAAACAATGAAAGATCCATACCTTTTTGATTTTATTTCTTTAAAGGGCAAAGTTAAAGAATCAGAAATAGAAAATGCAATGATAAATAGAATAAAAGATGTACTTATTGAGCTTGGTATTGGCTTTGCATTCGTAGGAAACCAATATAAATTAACTGTGGGTGAAAAGAACTATTTCATTGACTTACTGTTTTATCATTTGAAATTAAAATGTTATATCGTTGTAGAGCTAAAAGCACGAGAATTTGAGCCAACTGATGCTAGACAATTAAACTTCTATTTATCTGCAGTAGATGATTTAATTAAAGATGAAAGTGATAATCCTAGTATTGGATTATTGTTATGTAAAACAAAAGATAAGTTTACAGCAGAATATGCTCTAAAAGATATTAATAAACCTATTGGCGTTAGTGAGTATAAGTTGTTAGAAGATATCCCTGCATATCTACAATCACAGTTGCCAAAGGCTGAAGATATTGAATTACATATTAAAGATATTGAAGAAGGAGAATAATTACTATGAAGCAACCTAAAGATGCACAAACAAACGATACAACAGATAAAACTATATTAGTATTAATTATTTTAGTAATATTATTAGTTGTTGGAATCATAATATTAAAATTCATATTGGAATCAATAATTGAAGAACCTACAATAACAGTAGCCATTATTACAGGATTTGTTTCTATTATTGCAATTGTAATACAAAGAATATGGGAAAAAAGATATAAAACCGAACACGAACCTTCTTGTTTGGGAATTTCCTAAAAATACTCATAAAATACCTCCTGCTGGTATCACCAGCGGTTAATATGATATACCCTTGCAGGTGAGGATTATCAATCCTCTAACTATTTTAGTATACCATTTTATGTAAATTATAGTATACTTAAATTGTTCAAGAAACCCTATTTCATCTGGTAAGTCCACACCTTTATGGCTGGCACAGAAAGGAGAATTTTTATGACTATTTATATTTCAAATGCGTTTTCGATGAACATGGTTTCCGTTATTAAGGACTTCACCCTGATTCGTGCACGGAAGGTAACCCCTGCTGATGTACCTCAGAATGCAATTTCTGCAATCGGTCACGCCGATACTGCCAGAGTTGTTTCTGGTATTCTGGGCTATGAAGTTCCTGCCAACCGTATGAACGTTTCCCTGGAAAAGGACGATGTGCTCTTCGTGGCACAGTACAAAGGCCCTCGTCTCCCTGAAGGAGCTACCCAGCTTCCCGAGGGTGCAACGCTTGAGTTCCTGGAGATTACGTTCCAGCCGAAAGGCTGCAAGGGATGTCCCGCTGTTGACTGCAACACCTGTGGCATGATGAGCTGGGCACACGGAAACTAATCTCCTATCTCCCATCTCTTGCAAAAGCAACTGCTTAGCTTGAGATTGGGAGACCTTTTTTATCTATCTTAACCCCAATTCATCTTAACTTTTTATAACATATATTTATTTGATATTATCATATTGTTCTATCAAATTCTGTGTGACATTTTATAAAAAAATTTATTTTTTCTATTTTCTAAACAATTTTCTAAAAAAGGTTAATATTTTTTGATACCATTTTTCTTCTTTCACTTCCACTAAAGCTACTTCTTTTTTAACATTTTCAACATTAGATTTTTTAAACAGATTATCTGGAGCATATTTTACTTTTATTTCTTTTTGATACTTTTCTTCATTTCTTTTCATTGCATCTAAAACTTTTGTTTTTTCTTCATTGGTACACCAATATCTCAAAAAAAGCATTGTTAAATATTTTTCAGTAGTTTTAAGCATTCTCTGTTCACTTAAACTCTTATCGTAATCATACTTAAATTTGTGACTTTGAGATTTGTTTGTTTCTATGTATTCCTTTAATCTTTCAGGAATTCTATTTGATAAATTTTTATCAATATTTTTTAAAATCACACTTACTTCAAATAGTGTATTTTTAAGTTCTACATTAGTCACTTTTACTCATCACCTCTAATCTCAATTTCAGGTCCTTCACCTTCTATAACTGTATCTATACTTGGAACCCCATTTACAAATTCAATAAAGTCTCCTTGTCTCTGTCTTTGACCAATTTTCATCAATTCAGCTTGCTGTCTCCTTAATTTTTCAGTCTGTCTTTCTTCATATTGCTTCCTTAAATCATTTGATTCAACAGGATCCCAGTAAATTTCTCCATCTATATCTTCTAAATCTCCTAAATCTTCTATAAAGCAATCATTAAAATTAACGTTTCCTCCAATACGGCGTATTTTTCCCAGACTTGAAAGCTCACAACGAGAGAAATTTGCAGAGCCCTCTATGCATTGTATACCGCCTAAATCAAAATCATCCAAACACTCTGATAAATCCGCATTTCCTATTATATATAATAGATTTTGTAAATTAGGTACACTATCGCTATTATATGCTCCACCAAAATATGCATTACCTAATATTACTTTATATGGCCACGTATCATGCTTCGATAAATCAACATCTCCTATATACAATTCGTCTTCCTTACACTTGTAGTATTCAGCCAAAATTTCTTTATTACTTTCCAAAATTTCATCTATCATTATATCACGCCAACTAGTACTCAATACTCCAACTAATGCAGGAACGTCCTCTATTGAAATTTCTTTTTTCTTACATATTTCAAGAAAATTTTTAATTTTGCTGTTTCTTTTTTTATCCTGCTGACAAAAATCACAATCTCCTTTTATACTTAAATTTTCAATGTATACTATTGGTGATTCATCAAATATAGCATTTCCATCTATATTTCGTAAAGAGCCTAAACTTGTTACTGAGGAATATGAAAAGTCTGCATCTCCACCTATACTTTGCAAATTGAGTAAGTCTTGTATTTTAGAATTTGAAAACCAAGCATTTTCTCCAATATTACATAACGCTCCTAAATTGTTTACTTGGGAGTCTCTAAAATCTGCACTTCCTCCTATACTTTGCAAATTGAGTAAGTCTTGTATTTTAGAATTTGAAAACCAAGCAGTTCCTCCAATATTACATAACACGCCTAAATCGTTTACTTGGGAGTTCCTAAAATCTGCATCTCCTCCTATGCTTTGCAAATTAAGTAAGTCTTGTATTTTAGAATTTGAAAACCAAGCGTTTCCTCCAACATTACATAACACGCCTAAATCGTTTACTTGGGAGTTTCTAAAATCTGCACTTCCTGTTATAGTTTGTATCTTGCACAAACTTGTTATTTCAGAATGTGTAAATTTAGCATCTCCTCCTATAAATTCCAAAATACCAACGTTTTTTATTTTTGAATTTGAAAAATCAGCATCTCCCAATATCACCTTATATGGTATTTGCGTTAATTCGGTATCTGCGAATCTAATATCATTACAAACAATTTCTTCCTCACTACATTCGTAATATTCTGCTAATAATCCTTTTATTTTTTCTAAGCGTTCCTTAAGAGCTATTTTATTTGAACTTTCTTCTCCTTGATTTCTGTATTCTTTGGTGTACAAATAGTCTTCTAGGAACATTGGAACATCATCAATTGTAAATTCTGCACTATCAATTTTCCTTTTATATTCTATTAATCTCTTATTCCATTCTTCTTTTTCAAACCATTCTTTTCCATTTTTTATGTCTTTGTTATTTTCTAAAAAAGAAAGTGCAACGTCTCTATATTCTTCTTCTAATTCTTGTCCGATTATATATTCCTCTGACCTCTCCTATTGATTTGCCTTCCATTCTTACTGCAATATGTGGTTTCTGTTCTGCGTCAACAAACACATAAAAATCTCCATTTGCAAGTTGTGAAGATGCAAGTTGTTTTGTACACCATGGGGTGTCTTGTACTAATGCTGATAACTTTTTAGCATTTTCTAAATAGTTTTCTTCATCAGTTCCTTTTCCATCAAATTTTATCCATGTTCCCTTTCCATAAGTGTCAACACCTTCTAATGTTATTTGGCTCTTCTCTGCTACTGTATTTTTATATATTTCTACTGCTGCAAAGTATAAATTTGCAAAATTCTTAAATTCGTCAAGATTACCTATATGTTCATATATAAACTGTAATGTTGATTCATTTAAAATCATATGACCTGCTATACTTTCGTTTAGCTTTCTATTTTTTACTATAGTTTTACCTTTATTAGTTTCATTATCTCTATCTAACTTATATACTTTTGTTAATGTTTCTCTAAGCATCATGCTTTTTAATGAAGGTTCAATATCTAAACCTTTCATTAAATCAACTATGTGTTTATATTCAGCATATAATTGTTCACTTATTCTTCTAGCTATTTCTTCATAGCCCCTTTCTGGATCTGATTCTAAATAAAAAGTATCTTCTCCTCTTGCCTTAAGTGCCTTTATTTCACTTTCGTATTCTCTTATTACTTCTGGACTATGTGAATCTATTTGCATTGATGTTTCATCCAATTCATATAATTCTTGCAAATATTTTTCTATATCTTCTCGTATGGCCTGCACTCTGTCTGCTCCTTTTCCCTGTGGCAATCTTCGCTCTTTTCCATCGTAATAATTTAATACAAATATTTTCTCCCAATCACTTAAATTCATTCCCCTAATATTTGCAGTTAATGATAAATTTAAATATCTCTTTTCTTCTATGCTATGCTGAATTTGTCCTAAAAAATCATCTCCTATTTTTAAACCATCTTCATATTCAAAACTTGAATTATCTACCATCATATCTATTGCTATTTCGGTATCTAGTACTCCTGCTTTTATTTCTTCTTCTGAATATAATCCAAAATATCTTAATTCATATTCACTTCTTATATCATCTAATTTATCTGCATGTTCTTCTAATAAACGTTTTTTTGTTGCTTCAAATTCTGGTGTTTCTTCAAAAAAATGTAATAATTCATGTCTATTTGTTTTTTCATAATCTTGCTCAACGCTTTCATTTATGTATATAGTATTTCCCAATGCATATCCCATTACATCTTTTTGTGTAACAAACACAGTTTTTATTCCAAATTGATTATTAAATTCGATTATTCTTTGTTTGATGGATTCATCCATTTTTTAACAACTCCTTTATTTCTTCTTTTGTTTTTCCTTGCTTTAAATACATTTTTATTAGTCTTTGATTTTGTTCATATTCATCTTTCTTTTCTTCTGGTATTGTTACCATTCTTCCATCATAAGATTTTACTGTTATCATTTGTTTTTTCCTCCATATTTTTTTAATTCGCCCAGTGACAACCTATCCAAGACTTCTGGATGTTTTTCAACTTTCATCAATCACCATTTTTATTTTCTTAGTTATATAAATTCTATCATAATGTTTTAATTTTTTAAATAGCATTACGGATTTTTTTATTTTAATCCTGTCAAAAAAGCCTATCTACAAAATTTAAATAATTTAATAGTAGCGTTTTACATTTTGTTTGACATACGAAAAAATAACAACCTCCAATTTCTTGAAAGTTGCCATTTAACAATGGTTCCGTTGTTGTAGTTGTTTACAACTTGGAATTTATAACGATTGATACAAATATCAATCAGTTTTATATTTATAATTTAGCATATGTTTTTTGATTTGGCAAGATGGGATTTTTAATTGTACAAGTTTGCATAATTTGACATTTTATGTAAAGTGTGCTATAATAAGATTACGCAAAGTCCTATTCATTTTATCTGGTAAGTCCACACCACAATTAAGGGTGGCACAGAAAGGAGATTTACTATGAAAAAATATATCAGCAACGCGTTCTCTTTCAACATGATGGCAATCGACGACTTTTCACTCATCCGGGTAAAGAAGGTTTCGCCTTCCGATATTCCTCATGATGTTGAATCCGTCATAGGTCATCAGGACACAGCTACGATCGTTTCCAACATCCTCGGTTTTGAGACTCGCTTCAATCGTGTAAATCTGGTCTTGAACGGCGACGATATTCTGTATGTCGCACAGTACAAAGGTCCTAGATTACCGGAGGGGGCAACTCAGCTTCCAGAAGGAGCTACTCTCGACTTTATCGAGGTGACTATGAAGCCCAATGGATGCGCTGGATGTCCTGGAATTGACTGCAACATGTGCACAATGCTGGATTGGACGCATGGGAACTGATTCTCCACCAAAAAAGATTTATCTTTCTCCCTCTTTACGAGGGAGTTTTCTTTTTCACTTCTTTCGAATTGTGCTTCACTTACATTATCTACATACATTCCTCCAACTTGGTAATAATCCGCCAAATCATACTCTTAATTATTTAGAGTGTTCTCCCTTTGACTTCTCCCTTAAAATGGTTTCTATCAATTCTACTGCTTCATCTGGTGTATTACCAGGTAATTGAATATAATCACCAGCTCGTGTAATTGTTAAGTATCCTTTTGTTCCTGGAACACCAAATAGCCATTTAGATAAATTGTTTACTGCAATTTTCTTTCCTTCATTGCTTTCTCCAACCATATCTGTTTTAATTCTAGTAGAGAAGCATCTTCCATCAGCTTGTATTTTACTTTTTATTGTACCTCTATTTTCTCCTCTATTCACTCTAATTCTTCTTAAATTTTTATCAGTTAACCAGAAATATTTTGGATTAGGATATATATTGGCACTATTAATTTTTTCTGCAAATCCTATCCTTTTTTCTTCGGGCATATATCGTTTTAACCTACTTATAGTTTCATCCTTTGAAGCTCCATTATTTAAACATTTCATATATATATTTGTCATATCTTCTTCTGTCATTTCAAATGATTTACTCATAGTTTCCATTATTTTTGAAAATTCACTAGAATATACAACTGATCCTCTTTGTAATGTTTCAATTATATCTAAATTATTTATCATTAGTTTTTTAGTTAATTCTTTCACTTCTGGAGTTAATCTTGAAAACAATTCACTAGCATTTGAATAAGTACACATTAATTCAAATATTTCTTCATATCTTTTAGAATCTTTATCATCTCTTTTGCCCTTTCTTTCTGCTAATTCATTTAATAAACTATTATATTCTCTTGTCATATCTTCAGGACTAATATCATTAGCTAATTTAAGAAAATTAAAATTTTTATCTCTTAATATACTGTCTCTTAAATCATCTATAGTAATTCCTTCTATACCAAAGCTTTTAAATGTAGATATTTGGTCTTGATTTTCTTCCATATCGCTTATATATATATTAAATCCGTTTTCTCTTAATGCCTGTAACATTTCATCACTACTAATACCATTTTGTTGTAATATACTTAAAATAGAATTTATATCTTCTAATGGTGTCCTTAACGTTTCATTACTTAAAATTCCCATCAATTTCCTTGCAGAATCTGCATCATAATCTAATTCATATCTTGATAATTGACTTAAACTAATGTTTTCTGTATCTAACAATGTATCTCTTATTTCGGTAGTCGTCATAACCTCCGGAGAAATTTGGCTAATAAAGTCTTTTGCATGACTAACAAAAAAATAATCCCTTGAAGTATTTATAACTTGTATAATTTTTCTTAATGCATCAGGATTATCATAAAAACTTTGTAAATACTCCCAATAACCCTGTTTTAATTCTTTTTCTGATGGTCCATTATATATTCCATAAATATAATTACTTTTTATAACATTTTGTAAAACATTATCTAAATCACATGGCATTAAATCACTTGGACTAACTTTTGTAATATCAAAATTAGGACTATGTTTTCTTAAAATATCTATTGGCATTTCTCTTTCACTAAAATGAGACATTAATTCTTGATCTTCGCTGAATAGTTGTTCTAATATATCAACAGGAATTTCCTTTGCACTTAGATTCTTTTGTTTTAAAATTAAGTTTTTAATATCTTCCATAGATATTGCATTTTCTTTTAAAGCACTTTCAAATGTTTGATATCTAGGTTTTTCTAATTGCATCCTTCTTAAAAAATCTTCAATTGTTTCATCTTCTCCAATATCATCAAGTCCAAATTTAATTTTATAAGCCTTTCTAACTTTAATTCCCATTAAATATAGTATACAATCATCTTTTGAAAAAGACTCATTTAATTTTCTATTAACATCTTCCACTGATTCTGATTTTATTTTTTCTTGAGTTATCCAATAATATGGTCCAACATCTCCAGTATTTTCCTGTGTATTTGAATTATCTTCCTCAATATACCCCTTGCTGTCTTTACTTCCAATTGACCAAGAATATGAAATCGATGGTTCACTTCCTTTTTGATATGTAGAAGTTGCTTTAATATCAGCATAATAATCTTTTATGTTATTAGGTTCTTCTTGTATGTCTGTTGAAAATTCATGTATATTATATTCAACTAATAATTCTTGAATCATTTCTTTTAAATCGTATTCTGATTCACTTGGGTTTCTTGGTTCACTACCACGACCGTATTTGGTTACTACTGATGAATAATCATAGGTGTAAGTACCATCTTGGTTTCTAGTTTCATTTTCCATTTTTCCCAAAATTTCACCATGTACTGTATATGTATATCCACCTCTCATTCCATCATTGCTCTCACCTTCAATATCAGTATATGAAAATTTCTTTAAAGTTCTTCCTCCTAAAAGATAGGAATCTATTTTTTTTGCAGTTGTAATTTTCATTTATATTTCATCTCCTTTTCCATTATCAATTAAAAGTTGTTTTTTATCATTTTTAAATAAGTCTTTTAATTTCTCCACAAAGGTCTTTGGTCTTTGTAAAAACTCTACTCTTTCTAATGAATCTTTTAATTTTTGACTTAACTCTCTTATTTTTTCATTATAGTCTGAAATGATTTTGCTTATATTTTCATTTTCTTCTGCAAGTTTTTCTTTATCTTTAATTAACAATTGATAATTATTATATAATGGTGTCTGGCTTATTAAATTGTAAGCATTTATATCTCTTTCAAATTCTTCATTATCTTTTATTTTTAAATCCGAAATTTCACTTTCTATTTGCAATATTTCTCTTTCATATATATATTTAACATCTTCATAATCATTAAAAGTGCTATCTTGAATATCTATAGTTTTTTGATATATTTTATTAGCTATTTCAAAATTATAATATAAATCTCTATTATCTCCTTCCGGCAAACTACTTGCTTCTGCTAAACAAACTTTTCCTCCGAAAACATCTAATTTAAATATTTCAAATTCTTTATTTGGTTGAAATAATAAATTTATATTATTGCTGTTTGATGATAACAACATAGAATATCTATTTCTAAAATAGCTTACTGAACTTATATTTAATTGTTCCTCATCAAATTTTATCATTTTTTTCATTTCATTATCATCTATAGGAGATTTTTTTAAAACATGTTCTGCAACTTTTTTTGTATAATAATCTCCTTTATTATTTTTTATTATTTTCCCATTAACAATAGAATGTGTTTTTGGAAAAATATCTTTAGCTTTTAAAATTCTCATATTAATCTAATCTCCTCTGTATTTTAATCATCTAATGATACTTCATCAGGTTCAAAATATATAGGTTCATTCATTTCGTTGATTTTATTATACCTTTCATTAACAATCTTCACTAATTGTTCCATATCTTCTTCTGTCATTTCTTGACCTCTTGGACTTCCAGCTATTCCTGGATGTCCACCTGCTTCATCTCCCCATAGTTCTTGCACTAATCCTTTTGCAGATACTTTATTTCCGCCATCTGCCATGCTAACCGTTATAGACTTAAATTTTCCATTTCTAGTCACTGTGCTTGGTATTACCTTGCCTTGTTTTTCAGAATAATATGCTGCTGAACAAAATACACCTTCTGGAGAATTAAAAACTCTAACATTGTCGTTTTCAAACACTAAACATTCCTCAATTTTCTTCTTTGTTTCTTCATCCCATTCCATTCCTTCTTGAATTAATGTTTTATCTCCATCTATTACTCTATCTATTATTTCTAAATGTTCTAATACAATATCTGTAACATCTGTAATTTCAGTAAATCTAGGTGCTCTATGATTTGCTTGATATGCTTGATATGCAATATATTTTTTCCTTGTTTCCTCTTCAACTTGAAACAAGTTATGAGGTCCATTTAAATCTATAAACTCTGCTGTCTTCCAAAATTGAGCATCTTCTTTTTTTCTTCCCATTAAAGCTGCAATACCCCCGCATAGTATCTAAATCTAAATGACTAACTACTATTGTACTATCATCTGCTAATACTGGAACATCAGGTGTATTACATGGTGCAGGATTATTTTCATATTCTTTTGTATGATGAGCTAATGTAACTTGCTCTCCCTTAATAACCTTTTCGCCATATTCAGCCTCTACTGTTGCAGTAGGTATAATTTGAGCATCTGCCAATTCATCTTCACTCATATATCTAGGAACAAGTAATATTCTTAAATTTTGTGGTATATTCTCTCTTTGAAATTCATTAATAATTTCATTATTCATACTCATTCCCTTTCCAAAAATAAAGTATCCTAATTTTCCTTTAATTTGTATTGGTTTATCAAGTGGCTTAAAATCTAATTTCGCAGTATCTACAGTTTTTCCTTTTACTCCATCTACTTCTCCAATAGAAACTGCAATATGAGGAAGACTACTACTCTTATAATACTTCTTTAATTCTTTTGGTAATTCCACAGAAAATCCACTATTTTTCCCATCTGATCCATAACCAGTAATCTTAATATCAAATTCTCTTCCAATAAGTTCTTCTGGGTATTTTTCTGTATTTCCAAATTTGAAAGCAATGTGCATATTTTCTATATTGCTATCTAATCCTTTTTCTTGTAAAGCTATTAATTGTTGTTCAGTTTCATTATCCAGAAAAATTCCTTGAAATCCTTTTAACTGTTTATTATTACCCATTTTTATCCCCCCATTTCTTTAAAATTTATCTTAGTTCTTTATAACATATATTTATTCGATATTATTATATCATTCTGTCAAATTCTGGGCAATAATTTATAAAGAATTTAATGCTTTTCTTTTTTTCTAACGATGCAACTTTTTTTCACACAAAATAGCAACCTCCAATTTTTTGAAAGTTGCTATTTAACAATGGTTGGGCTGGCTAGATTCGAACTAGCGCATGTCAGAGTCAAAGTCGTGTTTGT
>CAMPBM010000047.1 GCA_946637865.1 uncultured Lachnospiraceae bacterium
AAATCTAATATTTTACTTTCTTCTTTCCTCTCCCTCTTTTCTAATTCCTGGTTTAGCAGTTCCTCACCTATTACTCCTATTCTTCCTGGATTTGCCATCAAATGTTCATAAACTATGTATTCATTATTCTTTATATATTCTAAAGAATTATTATAGATTTTACATTTTCCTTGCTTTTCTAGTAAATCTAATATTTTACTTTCTTCTTCCCTCTCCCTCTTTTCTAATTCCTGGTTTAGCAGTTCCTCACCTATTACTCCTATTCTTCCTGGATTTGCCATCAAATGTTCATAAACTATGTATTCATTATTCTTTATATATTCTAAAGAATTATTATAGATTTTACATTTTCCTTGCTTTTCTAGTAAATCTAATATTTTACTCTCTTCTTTCCTTTTCCTCTTTTCTAATTCTTTCTTAAGCAACTCTTTGCTTATAACCTCGATTTCTCCAGGTTTTTCTTTTAAATGTTCTATCATCTTCTGTTCATTATCGATAATCATCTTTATCCCTCACATCTTATTTATTATTTTCCATTTTATCTCTTACAATTTCAAATACCTCATTTGTCTTTTTTATTTGCTCTAACCTCTTTTTTCTTTCCTCTAACATATACTTTTTATTACTTTTCTTTTCTCTATTTTCCATTATCCACCTCCATAACTTATTGATTATTTTTACTATACCATATTGATTTAGTTTTAACAATAGGCAAATATTAGAGTAGTAACTACTGTTTAACAGTCTCGTCTTTTGAGTAGCCCAAACCTTAGAATTATGTAGTGTTCTGAAATATATTAATACGAAGTGGAGTGCGCAGTTTTGGCGCTCCTACTTTATGTCCTTCTCTCAAATCTAATCGCCAGTAAACGAACGGAGTATTAATATATTTCAGAACACTACATAATTCTAAGGTTTGGGCGGATTATTTTATAAAAAGTGTTAAACAGTAACACTTTTTCCATATTTTCTACCAAAGTACTAGACTTATCCAAAAACTTTTGATATTATATTACTGTACAAAAAGATAAAACTATATTATAGTTAAGTTTAGGAGGTTAATATATGAAAAAAATATTGAAGTTAGTTTTTGTATCGTTCATAATGCTAACACTTTCAATGAATATACCAGTGTTAGCAGTTGGTGAAGAAACTACACCTAATGACGCTTACATTACCATTGCAGCTACAAATGATGAATCGTCAACTGAAGTAAATACACTTCCAAATGAACCAGATAACCAATTGACAAAATCTGACATACTGAATATTCTTTTAATTGCTACTGGTATTGTTATCATTTTATTAGCAATAGCAATATTTGTAAAATTAAAATGATTTTTATAAAAAGTTAAGTTTTCATGCTTAACTTTTTTTATGCAGAAATTTTCCATAAAAATTTCACACATAAACAATTATACGAGAACATTTACAATAAATATTTTTGTAGATTTCATGATGTCCACTATTATTCTTGTTAAACATTTTGAATATTTTATATTTATTTATTAATAATAATAATAAATACAACTTTATTTGTATTATTTATATATAAACTAACAAGGAGGAAAACTATGAAAAAAAATATTTTAGTAATTTCATTTATTATATTATCTTTATTTTTTTCATATTCATACACATTAGCTACAACTTCTGGTGAACAGATTAAAAACGGAGTAAGTGAAACTGCTGGTGGACTAGGAAATGCTATAAAAGATACCGCTAATGGTGCTTCAAACGCTGTGGAAAATGGGATGAACTCAATTAAAGATATGACAAAAAACGCCACAAATGATATTAAAGATGGTACAAACAACGCAAATAATGCAATGAATAATGCTGGAGAAGATGTAAAAAATGCAGCTGAAAATACAGGCGATAATATTAAAAATACTGTCGAAAATGCGGGTGATAACATTAAAGATACAACTGAAAATGCTGATAATAATATGAGAAATAACGATAATGGAGCATATACTGTTACAAGAACTGCAACAGAGAATAATACCAATAATAGTGCACCTGGTTGGATGAATACAGACATGTGGGCGTGGATTGTCGTTGGCATTATAACAATCATAATAGTAGCACTTATTTGGTATTACGCAAGTAGGGGTAATAAATAAACTTTAATCGTTCTTATAACCTTTCTTTACGAGAAATAGATGGTTCAAGTAAAGATGAAATATTTATTATTAAACACTTACAATTTGAAGTATGAAACTTTTAGGACAGTTTTGTTTCTCTTTTGAAACAAAACTGTCCTAAATATTATCCTTTTATCTATCCTCTAAACTCTCTTCCAGACCATATCCAATATTTTCTTTTGTGGTTCCTAATAGTTCCTTTGAATCTGAATTTATATTAGGAGAAATTTTCCCCTTGTTTCTTCTACTGTTTGCTCTATATTCACGTAACTTATCAACTGAGTGTGGTTCTAACTGTTCTTTTACAGTAGTAAAATCTTCTCTAATAGCATAATATCCTAAATTTGCTCTTTTATCAGTTTCAGGAGTTTGTAATTCTTCACCACTAAAGAATTTATTATCTCTAGTATACCTTATCCAATCTCTATCATCATAATAACAAGAAGAATATCTCGTGTGCATAAATCCATCTATGAATGAATCTTGTGACCTTTTTTCCATCTTCATTCCCTCTTTTTGAATATTACTTTGAATAGCTTCCCTTACCTCTACATTATCATCATATTCTGTATAAGCATAAAGCATTCCCATAACCTTTGCCTGATATTGCTCTATTGCACTTAGTTGTTCCTTCGCAGGAATACCAGATTTTTTCATTTCTTCTAAAGCCTTAGTTAATTTTTTCCTCTCTAAAATAACCTGCTCTTTTAGGTATACAGAGATTTTATCTTTATCATCTATCTCAATTTCTTCTTTGCCCTTTTGTTGACTACTTCTATATAATTCTTTAGTTTCAAGTAATTCTAATCTAAGTTTATCTTTTTCGTCTTGTTCCTTTTTTAGTTGTTCTCTTAAATCACTATTCTCTTTTTGGCTTGTATCAAGGGCTTCTTGAATCGGATTATTCCCATTAAACAAGAATTTTAGCCTATCAAAAAATCCTATCTTCTTTGGTAGTTCTTCACTCATTATTTCTCACTCCTTTGTAATCTTTTTTCTTTTTCTGTTGTTTCTAACACTTTAGCAAACATCTTGTACACTTCATTATCCTGTTTCTTTAATTCTTCTACTAACTCTTTCACACTATCTTCCTCCTTTGTATATTTTTTATTATTGAATAAATATCTAAAATTATTTTATCATAACTAGTAATTTCTGTCTAGCACTTTTTCAAACAATTTGATAGTTCTAACGTCTTCGAAAATTGCAGGTCAACCATTTTTTCTGAGTAGTCCAATATAAGAATTATGTAATCACAAAAAAACATATTAACAATGGAGTCCAAAACGCGCAGTTTGGCAAGGTTTGTCAAAAGATGCAAAAGGAATTGACAGTATTAAAACTTTGCACTGTTTCGTAGATTCCTTTTGCCTTTTGACAAAGCCGAGCCAGCAAGTTTGCGGAATGTTAATATATTTTTTTGTGATTACATAATTCTTATATTGGACGGCTTATTGCTGTTACCTTAAACTACGCTAGCTTTTATATCACTTCTTTAAAGCTCTTTCTATCTTTCTCTGTGCATCCCTTTTAGCTATATCTTCACGTTTATCATATAACTTTTTACCTTTTCCTATACCTAGTTCTAACTTAACTAAGCTTCCTTTAAAATACAAACTCACTGGGACAAGAGTATATCCTTTAAGTTGTATTTTTCCTATTAATTTATTGATTTCGCGCCTATTTAGCAGTAGCTTTCTATCTCTTAGTGGATCTTTGTTAAAAATATTCCCATGTTCATATGGACTTATGTGCATAGAATAAATGTAAACTTCACCATTTTTTATACCTGCATAGCTTTCTTTTAAATTAACCTTTCCCTGTCTTATTGACTTTATCTCTGTACCTGTAAGGACTATTCCCACTTCTATAGTCTCCTCAATACTATAATTATGCCTTGCAACTGGATTTTTAGCTATCAATTTATTCATAAACTATACTCCCTTTTTTATTTTTTATTCTAATGTAAACTATCCATATCTGAAATTATCTTTTCTTTATCCATATCTCTTCCTATGAAAACAAGCTTAACCATTCTATCACCAACTTCATCATCCCAATCTTTCATTATTGATGGATTGCTTTTAACCATTTGTTCTAGTTCGTCCTTAGGAGCTGAAGCTAACCAATACCCTGTTTCAGAAACTTTAAATTGCTTTCCTGCTTGTTCAAACAAATATGACATATCATAATCTGATTTAAACCACACTAATCCCTTACATCTTATAACACTTTTTGGGAAATTTTCATTTATATACTTTTCAAATCTCGCAACATCAAAAGGCTTCCTTGATGTATATACAAAAGTTGAAATTCCATACTCTTCTGCTTCCCCTTCTTCATGGTGATGATGCTCATGATGATGGTGGTGGTGCTCTCCTTTTTTATTGTGATGATGCCCACTTTCTTCATCATCCTCCTCATGCTCGTGATGGTGGTGCTCACACTCTTCATCATCCTCCTCATGCTCGTGATGGTGATGTTCATTTTCATCTCCATCATCGTCATGCTCATGATGATGTTCATTCTCTGCACCTCTCTCATCTTTCTCATATTCACGATGCTCTAATTCGTCATCATCTTCTTTTTCAAGCTCTTGAATCCATCCTGCAGAACTAGTTATCTTTTCAAAATCAAAATTATTAGTATCCATCATTTCCTTAACATCTACCTTTGCATAGTTTGTTTCAATCACTTTTGCAGAAGGTTGAAGTTTCCTAATAACAGCTTTCACAGTATTTAATTGTTCTTCTGTAACCTCATCTACCTTATTTAATACAATCACATTACAAAACTCAATTTGTTCTATAAGAAGATTTTCAATATCCTCTTCATCTATGTCATCCTTAACTAAATTTTCACCACAACCAAACTCCGTTGCTAAGCGTAAACTATCTACAACTGTTACAACATTATCAAGTCTACACATCTTTGGCAAACCATATTGTTCTAGTGAATTAGAAAGAACCGTTATAGTTTGAGCAATTGGCAATGGCTCGCATATTCCACTTGCCTCTATTAAAATATAATCAAATTTTCTAGTTTTTAAAATATCTACTATTTGTTGCATCAAATCCTCTTTTAAAGTACAACAAATACAACCATTTGACAACGGAACCACCTTTCCACTGTCTTTCTCTTGTATAAATCCCTCATCTGCAATAAGTTTAGCATCTATATTAACTTCACCAATATCATTTACAATTACTGCCACCTTATACCCTTGTTGATTAGTTAATATATGATTCATTAGTGTAGTCTTTCCTGCACCTAAATATCCAGTTAGTAATGTAATAGGTGTTATTTTATTTTCCATTATTACTCCTCCATTTCTTTATTCTATATTTAAAACTCCACACATTATATCAACATTATACCTGTTTTTCAATACTCTTAGGCGAAAATTTCAGTGAAACGTTTGGGGACGGTCTTGTTTTGTTTCATTTTTGAAACGTTTGGGGACGGTCTTGCAGTTAGTTAACCATAATGCTTTCAAGCACTAATATTGTTACATTAAAAGGAAATAATTCCAACTCCCTCGGAGAAGAAAATATTAAAAATAAAAATTTTTGAAAATGTTAACGTAGGATTCTTACAGTTCCTTAGCAGTAACACCACTTGAGGGTGCGCAAGCTGCCCTCTGCGGAGAGGCTCAAGGGTGTAACGCTTAGGAACTGTTGAATCCGAAGATTACATTTTCAAACATTTTTATTTTTAATATTTTTTCTCTCGGCAACCAACTCCAAAATTTTCCTTTAATGTAATAATATTAGTGCTTGAAAGCATTATGGTTAACTAACTGCAAAACCGTCCCCAAATGTTTCAAATGTTTCACTGAAATATACTCTTAACCTTATTTACCACATAAGAGCTTCCACCTTTATCCTCAACGCCTTCAACCATACTAACAACCAATAACTGATTTGCATTATTAGAATCTGCAACAAAGCAATTAAACCATCCATATTCCTTAGAATTCTCACCCCTATTAGACTTCGTCTCTGCTGTACCAGTTTTTCCAGCTAAAGTAACTCCATCTATCTTTGCAGAGTGTGCCGTTCCTTCCACATTTTCAATAGTCTGTATTAAATCCTCTTTTATTTCATTTGCGACTTCACTTGGGAAAGCGTTCTCTTTAAAATATGTAATTTTGTCACTCTGACTCAATTCTAAATGAGGCATTACCATATTTCCATTATTAACAAAAGCACTATATATTGAAGCAAAATGTATAGGATTAACCAAAATTTGTCCTTGACCATAACCACTATCTGCCAACTGAATTTCCCCTACAAATTTACCTTCATTAGATATTTGTGATTTTGATGCGCTCATTTCAAAATTAATATCGCTTTCAAATCCTATTTCCCTTAATTGTTTTTCAAATTCCTCTGCACCAATTTTTAGTGCTGTTTTTCCAAAGAATATATTATCTGAATTAATTAGTGCATTAACCAAATTTGCAGGTCCAGCATATTCTTTCAACGTTGTAATAAAATATGAGCCCCAAGAATTATCTTTTTGCCAACTTTTTCCACTTGCTTCATATTCATCTGTACCCTTTAAAACACCAGTTTTTAATGCTATAGCACCAGTTATAGGTTTAAATGAAGAACCCGGTGCATAGTTTTTTAAAAATCTAGCATAGAGAGGATTATTAATATTACTACTTAACTCACTCCATTCCTTATTAGACATTCCAATTACAAATTTATTTGGATCATATGATGGTGTACTAACTAATGCTAAAATATCACCATTTTCAGGATTCATTACCACCGTTGTACTATTGTCAGAAGCGTATAATGAATATACTTTTTCTTGAACATTAGCATCTACTGTCAATTTAATATTTTCTCCATCTTCCTTTTCTGTCTTTAAAACAATTTTTTTACTATTTCCCTCTTCATCAACAATAGAAACCTCATATCCATCTTTACCTCTTAACCTCTCCTCGTAGACCTGCTCTAGTCCAGTTTTACCTATCAAACTATTCTCATCATAATATTTATTTTTTTCTAAATCCTCTTTAGAAGCCTTCTGAACATATCCGGTCAAATGTGCAGCTTTTTCACCATACGGATATACTCTTGCGGAAACATCCTTTATTTTAACACCTTTTATTTGATTTAAGTTGTAAATTGTCATTTGATTTTGCTTTGAAATTGTTGCAAGCTCTACAAAGGTATCAGGTTTTACATATGATGCGTTCAATTTTTTATTTACATTTTCCGAAGTTGTTCCTAATAATTCTGCAACCTTTGCTATATCCTCATTTTTTGTTTCTTCATTCATCCACCCTGGAACTAAACCAACCGATTCAACATAACCTCCACCAGCTAATAAAACTCCATTCCTATCTATTAAACTTCCTCTTTTAGCATAAGTTTTTTTTACATTAATTTTATCTTTTTCAGCTAAGTCTGGATATATTACGCTATAGTCCCATTTCAAATAATACTTCTTATCCTCTTGCTTTTGAGTATCAACAGAACTTTCAAAACTAATATCTCCATACATTGAACTAACCTTAGTATTATATTTACAATTAGAATTATTCGAATCTATCTTCTCTGTTTTTATATCACTAACTTCTACACTGGATACCCCTAGCTCTCCATATATCTTTTTATACTCTTCTTCAAAATTTTCTTTAGTTATCGTATTCTTGCTATCTGAAGTAAGCAATTCATAAGCTGAACCATAGTCTCCTTCGTTAATATACTTAATATACGCTGTAATTATTTCATCTGCACTATTGTATGCAAAATTGTCACTATTTTTCTTTGCAATTGAACTAAACACTACAACCATCACAGTCGTAATAATCAACATCAAAATGATTGCAATTACTATTATAATATTTCTACTATTCTTTTTCATTTGCCTTTCCTCCTATATTCATCATTTTAGTTCAAACCCCTTATTTACAAGTGCTTCCTTGAAATCTTCCTTGGTTACACCACCTTCATTTATACCTTCAAATTTTTTGAAAACCTCTGGAGTCATTTTTAGTGTTACCTTCTTTTCTTCTCGCTTATACTCTACATTATCTTTTAAATCGTCTTTAAAAAAAGTTACAAAATCCTCAGACATTTTCACATCATCAAATTCCAAAATCACAGTAGTCTCTTTAACTTCCTGATCTTCCACGCTCATTTCTACAGTCTCTACAGCATTAAATCCTATGTCTTCTTTTAAAAATGACTTAGTAGCAATCAATTTTTCACTACCACATCCAGTTAAAAAAAGTAGCATTATCACCACAATTACCACAAACAACGTCCTTTTTAGCTTTTTACTCATAATCCCCACCATCCTTCCATAACATTTTATATATGCATTATATATTTTTTTACAAAATAAGTCTATACTTTACAAAAAGTTCTTAAACATATTTTGCTTTTCATTTTTGAAACATTTGGGGACGGTCTTGTTTTGTTTCATTTTTGAAACATTCGGGGACGGTCTTGCAGTTAGTTAACCATAATGCTTTCAGGCATCAGTATTGCCACCTAAAAGGGAAATATTTACAACTCCCTCGGAGAAGAAAATATTAAAAATAAAAATTTTTGAAAATGTTAACGCAGGATTCCTACAGTTCCTTAGCAGTAACACCACTTGAGGGTGCGCAAGCTACCCTCTGCGGAGAGGCTCAAGGGTGTAACGCTTAGGAACTGTTGAATCCGAAGATTACATTTTCAAAAATTTTTATTTTTAATATTTTTTCTCTCGGCAACCACCCCAAAAATTTCCCATTAAGGTGGCAATACTGATGCCTGAAAGCATTATGGTTAACTAACTGCAAGACCGTCCCCAAATGTTTCAATTCTTCTTATGTCTCATTGTTCTTAATGAATTCAAAATTGCAATTATCGAAACTCCCACATCAGCAAAAACAGCTTCCCACATATTGGTTATTCCGTAGGGAACCTAAAACCAAAACCACTATCTTTACACCAATTGCAAACACAATATTTTGTTTTACAATCTTCAAAGTCTTTTTAGCTATCTGTATGCTATCTACCAATTTTCTAGGCTCATCTGTCATTACAACAACATCTGCTGTCTCAATAGCTGCATCTGAACCTAAAGCCCCCATTGCTATTCCTACATCTGATAAACTTAAGACAGGAACATCATTTATTCCATCACCTACGAAAAGCAATTTACCTTTTTCGCTTTTATCTTCAGCAACTTCTCTCATTTTTTCAATTTTATCATTCGGTAATAGCTCCGAATAATATTTATCAATTCTGATTTCAGTTGCAACATCTTTAGCTACGGCTTCTACGTCACCTGTTAACATTACAGTCTCTCTTACGCCGTTTTTCTTTAATTCGTCTATTGTAATCTTAGAATCCATTTTTACTATATCTGATATTACCAAATACCCTGTATATTCGAAATTGATGGCAACATATATTATAGATCCATTTTCGTCTGCTTTATCATATCTAATATTATATTTTTCCATAATTTTAGAGTTACCTATAATAACCGTATCTTCACCAATCTTAGCAAATATTCCAAAACCTGATTCTTCTGTGCATTTTTTTATTTCTTTTTGTTTTATAGACTTACCATAGGCTCTGACAATTGATTTAGCAATTGGATGATTAGAGTGGCTTTCAGCATAAGCTGAGATCTCTAGTAATCTTTCTTTAGTTATCTTTTTGCTTTCTTCTTGGTATCTGTTCGCATTTGCCAACACTACTTTCGTAACTTCAAACACACCTTTAGTTAATGTTCCGGTTTTGTCAAAAACAACAATCTCCGCCTTTGCTAAATCCTCCAAATATGTACTTCCTTTTATTAAAACTCCCCTTTTTGAAGCTGAACCTATTCCACCAAAGAAGCTTAAAGGAATAGATATAACTAGTGCACATGGACAAGAAACAACTAGGAATGTACACGCTCTATGTATCCACTCTGAAAATGCTTGATTTAGAAGGATTGGTGGAATTATTGCTAGCACTAAAGCCAAAATTACAACTGTAGGCGTGTAAAATTTTGCAAATTTAGTAATAAATTTTTCAGATTTTGCTTTTTTATTGTCTGTGTTCTCTATTAATTCTAGTATTTTACTAGCAGTTGAGTTACTAAACTCCTTCTCAACTTTTACAGTTAGAACTCCATTCAAATTAATGCAACCACTAAGAACCGTATCCCCAAATTCCACACCTCTTGGTATAGATTCACCTGTTAAGGCCGATGTATCAAGTGTTGAAATTCCTTCTATAACCTTACCATCTAGTGGTACTTTCTCTCCCGGTTTAATTACTATAACATCTCCTACTTTTACATCCTTTGAGTCAATTTTTTCTATATTATTGCCTCGTTTCACATTTGCATAATCTGCTCTAAGTTTTGCTAAACTTTCTATTGCATCTCTTGATTTATCTACTGCTGTATCTTGAAATAATTCTCCTATCTCATAAAATAACATAACCGCCACTGCTTCTGGATATTCTCCTATTGCAATTGCCGCAACAGTTGCTACAGTCATCAAAAAACACTCATCAAATAATTCTCCATGCACTAAATTTTTTAATGCATCTATTATTATTTCTCCACCTATTATTAAATAACTTATAATGAAAAATACTGTATTTACCAGCTCATTATTAAAATTTGCACATAACCCTACTATAAACAATACTACAGAAATCAATATTTTTAAAAGTTCTTTTTTCATAAATTACATCATTCCTCTCCACTCTAATATTCACTTTATAATCTTTAAAACCCATATCATAGCTTTCTCCATAATTTTTACAAAAATGAATTATATTTCATATTCATTTTACAATTACTTGCAAGTAACTGTCAATATATTTTATGAAACAATTTTTAGTTACAAGGTTGAAACATTTGGTTACAATTCACAGCTTTTGCAATAAGCCGTAAAAAGTCAAAATTATGTAATCGC
>CAMPBM010000048.1 GCA_946637865.1 uncultured Lachnospiraceae bacterium
CTGCGCACTCCACTTCGTATTAATATATTTCATCAACATTATGGGCACCTGAACCGTAACCACAAAAAAACTGTGACCATAAAAAACAAAAAAACGGTTGACACAGCCTTGAAATTATGTTAAAATAAGTACCTGTAAGCCGCCTGAGTCGGGTTCCAAAATGCTAATTTTTTATATGACAGGAAATCAAATCTACTCGTAGCGGAGCACTAAAGTGCTCCATAGAAAATCAAACATTTTCTTATTTATCCTACGAACAGCAAACAGTCCTGTACGTAGCGGAGCGCATCATGCTCCATAGAAAAACTTAGCTACCTAGTATTTTATGCTTAGCGAGTATACATATAAAGGGAGGTGTACTTAAATGTACGCAATAATAGAAAGTTGTGGAAGACAATACAAAGTTTCAGAAGGAGACGTAGTGTACTTTGAAAAATTAGATGCTGAAGAAGGAAAAAACGTAAAGTTTGACAATGTTGTTTTAGTATCTAACGATAACAAAGTAGAAGTAGGATCTCCTTATGTAAAAGGTGCAAAGGTTGAAGGTAAAGTAGTTGCACACGGTAAAGCTAAAAAAATATTAGTTTACAAGTACAAGGCAAAGAAAAACTACAGAAGAACACAAGGTCACAGACAACCATACACCAAAGTTGAGATAACTAAAATTACAGTAGCGTAATTTTAAAGTTATATCGATTTATTGAAACAATTTATTGTATATAATATAAATAATATTATGAGAAATTATTTTATTAATTAAAATCTAAATAACTGAAGGGAGTGAATAAACATGGCACATAAAAAGGGCGGCGGCTCTACGAAGAACGGTAGAGACAGTGAGTCAAAGCGTCTTGGTTTAAAGAGAGCTGATGGACAAATAGTTCCAGCTGGAAATATCTTAGTTAGACAAAGAGGAACAAAAATTCATCCAGGAACAAATGTTGGTATAGGTAGTGATGATACATTATATGCAAAAGTTACTGGTAGAGTTAAATTTGAAAGACTAGGAAAAGATAAGAAAAAAGTTAGTGTTTATCCTGTAGAGGAAGTTAATAACTAATAAAAAATGAGATGAAGCGGTTCATCTCATTTTTTTTAATTGGGGACGTTAAATTGGGGACGGAGAAAATTTTAAATTTTTGAAATGAGGGACAGACTTTTTTAATCCCCCTTTCTAATTCAAAAGTCTGTCCCTCATTTCAAAAATTTAAAATTTTCTCCGTCTCCAATTTAAAAAAACTTGCAAAAGGGCTAGAAATCCATTATAATCTTGTATAAGAGGTGTATTTAAATGAAGTTTGGGTTATCTGAAGAATTATATAAAAAAATAAAAACGGTATTTGATAAGTTTGCAAAATATCAATTTAAAATATTTGGTTCAAGAGCACGCGGTAACTATAAAAATAGCTCAGATATTGATATTGCAGTATTTGGGAAGGTTACTGAGCAAGACAAGTTTTTGATATTGAATGAGTTAGACTTAATAGATATGCCATATACAATTGATATTGTATTTATGAATAAAATAGGAAAACAGGGTCTTATTGATTCAATATTAAAGGAGGGAGTGGATTTTTAATGAAAAGATTTAATGAGAGAAAAAGTGAATATTTTAATGATTTAGATAGATTAAAAGAGGCGTTGGAGCGCGAAGTAGACGATGTAGTAAATCTATTATTGAGTTAAAAGAAAAGTTTGAAATGGTTTAATTTAAGCAATAGTAAAATTGATTTAAAACATACATTTTGTAGTGTGGGAGGAATGTGAAATTATATGAAATTAATAATAAATAATATGGTAGGAAGACGATGGCGTATGTAACTTTAGTGAAATAGAAAATTATAAAATAAAAAGGAGGTTACTTTGAAAGATTTATATCATAGCTATAAGTACCTTCAAGTGAAAAGAGAAAGGAATGATATTTTTTATGGAAAAGAAAGTTATATTAAGTGGAATTCAGGCTACAGGAGACCTACATTTAGGAAATTATATAGGAGCAATGAAGAATTTTGTGAAGATGCAGGAGGATTATGACTGTTATTATATGATAGCAAATTTACATGCACTAACAGTAAGAAGAAATCCTAATGAATTAAAGCAAAATGCGTTAAAAGTTTTAGCTACATATATTGCAGTAGGAATTGACCCAGATAAAAGTACAATATTTTTGCAGTCACAAGTTCATGAACACGCTGAACTTGGTTGGGTTTTAGATTGCTATACATATATGGGTGAGTTATCAAGAATGACTCAATATAAGGATAAATCATCAAAACATGCAGATAATATTAATGCGGGGTTATTTACGTATCCTAGTTTAATGGCTGGAGACATTTTATTATATCAAGCTGATTTAGTTCCAACGGGAGAGGATCAAAAACAACATGTTGAATTAACTAGAGATATAGCAGAAAGATTTAATAAATTATACGGAGAAACTTTTAAAATTCCAGAACCATACATACCAAAAATTGGAGCCAGAATTATGGGATTACAGGATCCAACAAGTAAAATGAGTAAAAGTAGTACACTTCCTAATGATACAATACTATTAATAGATACACCTGAAGAAATATTGAAAAAGGTAAAAAAAGCTGTTACAGATTCTGAAGGTATTGTTAAATATGATGAAAAAAATAAGCCAGGGATTAGTAATTTAATGGAAATATACGGAATTATTAATAATAAAACTATGGAAGAAATTGAAAAAGAATTTGAAGGCGAAGGATATGGAACATTTAAAGTGGCGGTTGCAGAAAGTATTATAAAGGAATTAGACCCATTTCGTAAAAAATACAATGAACTTATGGCAAACCCTAAGAATTTAGAGGAAATTTATAATAAGGGAGCCAAGAAGGCTCAAGAGGTTGCAAGTAAAACTTTAAAAGATGTTTATGATAAGATTGGAATTATAAGATAATTTAATTAAAAAATAGGACAGTGCTACGTTTTAAGAAATTAAAACGTAGTAAAAATAAAGATACTTTTATAATAGATATTGGAGCCAGTAAAGGAATAAAAAATCAAGATTTCTGATTAAAGATTGAAAAACAATACTTTACTAGTTATTTTTAATCAAGTTTTGTTCCTTTATATAGAGGAATGTTAGTAAATATGAAAAAGGGATGTCCATGATAAAATAGGAAAGGAAAGAAAGTAAATGTTTACAGATTACGTTAAAATTATAGTAAAATCTGGAGATGGTGGAGATGGAGCCATTTCATTTAGAAGAGAAAAATACGTAGCCGCAGGTGGCCCAGATGGTGGAGACGGTGGAAAAGGTGGAGATGTTTATTTTACCGTAGATCCAGACGCAAATACACTTATAGATTTTAGATATAAGAAAAAATTTAAAGCTGAAAATGGTAAAAATGGAGAAGGAGCAAGAAGATATGGTAGAGGTGGAGAAGACCTTTATATTAAAGTACCTTTAGGAACAATTATTAAGGATGCTGAAACAGGTACTGTTCTAGCAGATCTGTGCGAACAAGGACAAACAGAGCTTGTATTCCCAGGAGGTAGAGGAGGTAAAGGAAATTCACACTTTGCAACATCTACAAGACAAGCTCCACATTTTTCACAAGGTGGAGAAAAGGGAATTGAAAAAGAAATAATTTTAGAGCTTAAATTACTTGCAGATGTTGGATTAATTGGCTTTCCAAATGTTGGTAAATCTACATTTTTGTCAACAGTTACATCAGCAACGCCTAAAATTGCAGATTATCATTTTACAACATTAGAGCCTAATTTAGGTGTAGTAAAAAGTGAATATGGAGATAGCTTTGTAATTGCGGATATTCCAGGAATTATAGAAGGTGCTAGTGAAGGCACAGGCTTAGGTCTTCAATTCTTAAGACATATAGAAAGAACTAGACTATTGTTACATGTAATAGATGTTTCTGGGATAGAAGGAAGAAATCCAGTTGAAGATTTTAGTGTTATAAATAGCGAATTAAGTACGTACAGTAAGAGATTAAGCGAAAGAACACAAATAATAGTTGCAAGTAAGGCGGATTTAATCCAAGATGAGGAATTGTTTAATCAATTAGTAAAACTTGCAGAAGAAAAGAATATGAAATTATTTAAAATTTCATCTGTAACTGGTGAAGGTGTAAAAGAACTACTAGATTATGTATCAAGTACATTAAAAACGCTTCCAAAAGAAGATTTATATGAGGTAGATGAAGTTAAGAAAGTATATACCTTAGAAGAGAAAGAAGAGTTTACTATATCAAAAGAAGATGGTGTATGGGTAGTTGATGGCCCTGGTGTAGAGAGAATCATGAGGAGAGTTAATTTGGAGGACAATGAATCAATGTACTACTTCCAAAAAAGCCTGGATAAGCTTGGTGTAAATACAAAGTTAAAGGAAGCTGGAGTAAAAGAAGGCGACACTGTAAGAGTAGTTGATTGGGAGCTAGAATGGTATGATTAAAAACGAAACTAATGTTTGACAATTTCTTGTTTGTGTGTTATTATAATAATAGGTTATTATGGAAGGGGTAATGTGTTAGTGGAAAAGCAGACAGAAAATAAAGATGTAATGGGCAAGGTAGAAAAAAAACGTAGAGGAAGAGGCTCAAAGGAATTAAATAATAGAGAAAGAGATATATTAAAATTTATAGAAAAACAAGTAGCTGAACTAGGCTATGCACCATCAGTAAGAGAAATTGGAAAGGCGGTTGGTTTAAGTTCGACAGCAACAGTTCACTCGTATTTGGCTAAATTAGAGGAAAAAGGATATATAAAAAAGGAAAATCAAAAAGGAAGAACTTTAAGATTATTAAAAGGATTAAATAAAAAAAGTGATGGTGGTAATAATGAAAAGCCTTTTTATAGTGGAAGAGAATTGGTAGATGTTCCTGTTATTGGAAAGATAACGGCTGGAGCTCCTATATTAGCTGTAGAAAATATTACAGATAACTTCTTAATTCCAGTAGATTTTGTTGGAAACTCTGAAAGCTTTATGCTTATAGTAAGGGGAGAAAGCATGATTGAAGCAGGAATTTTAGATGGTGATTATATTTTAGTAAAAAGGCAGAACGTTGCTAGGAATGGTGAGATAGTCGTTGCAATGATTGATGATGAAGCTACGGTAAAAACCTTTTATATTGAGGATAATCACATAAGATTGCAACCAGAAAATAGTAATATGGATCCTATAATAGTTTCAGATTGCCAAATTTTAGGAAGGGTAGTTGGAGTATTTAGAAAGTTATAATTTTTGAAAGAAAAGAGGAAGTAGAATGAAAAAAATGAATACATTTTTTAAATATCTGTTATTGGTAATATTATTTTATGTATTTAGTAATATTATGATAAATGCATTATTTAAAGTTTCATATTCAGATATAAAAGACTATGAAATAAATGTTAGTCAGATATATGTAGATGTTACAGAAGCAAAAGCATCGAAAAGAAATGGATATATTAATGGGATAGTTAAAAACAATACAAGTGAGCCTGTTGAAAATAAATATTTAAAAATTATAATATTTTCAAAATATGATAATATATTAGGAGAGAAGTATATAAAAATAGACAGTTTAGAACCTAAACAGTTACGTAAATTTGAAGTTAAGTTTGATTATGACAATGTGAAAAAATTTAAAATAGAAATGACGGATACTAAGCCAGAGGATGCTGACTTTTGGGAATTGGTAAAAACAAATGCTAAGGAATTGATGTCCATAAAAAGAGAAATGATACCTGTACCTAAAGTTGAAGTAAATATACATACCAACGACGTTAACGTACAAAGTAATGATACTAATGTACAAACTAACGATAAGACTGTAACTGAGGAGCCAAAAGATAACTGATAATAGGGTATATAAAAATGTAAAGAATTAGATGTAGATATATATGCAATATGATGTGAAAAATATAATAAAAAATATAGAAAGATATAGAAGAATATAAAAAAGAAAGATATAGAAATTTATAGAAGAATATAAAAAGAAAGATATAGAAGATATAGAAAAAATTACAGAGAGAATATAGAAAAATATATTAGTGATATACTGTTATTGTTCAGTTAGTGTAACTTTCGTAGAGGAGCAACTTAAGTACTCCACTATGAAAAGGTTGACACCAAAACTGTAACTGTCAAGGTTCATATTACTAATATATTTTTTTAGGTTACGGTTTAGGTGCCACTTCTCCGTAGTGGAGCACAATGTGCTCCACTACGAAAAAACACCACCTGAATTGTAACATTTATAGTTTTGATATATTAAATAAAATGCAATATAGTTGATATTTTAAACAAAATGTAATATAATCGAAAGGAAAATGAAACTGAGATGTAATCTTTTAAAGAAAGGATAGATTTTAAATGTTTAAATGGGGGCAAGATATTGGAATAGATTTAGGAACTGCTACAGTAATAGCGTATGTAAAGGGAAAAGGCATAGTGCTAAGAGAACCTTCCGTAGTAGCTGTGGACAGCAATACTGGTGAAGTTCTTGCAGTAGGAAAGGAAGCTAGAAAAATGTTAGGAAGAACACCAGGAAATATAGTCGCTACTAGACCTTTAAGAGAAGGTGTTATATCCAATTATACAGTTACTGAAAAAATGTTGAAATATTTCATAAATAAAGTGTGTGGTAGATTTATATTTGCTCCAAGAATAATGATATGTATACCATCAAGAGTTACTGAAGTCGAAAAAAAAGCTGTTGTTGATGCTGCAACTCAAGCGGGTGCTAGAAAGGTGTATTTAATAGAAGAACCAATCGCAGCAGCCATAGGTGCAGGAATAGATATATCCAAGCCCTGTGGAAATATGGTTGTTGACATAGGTGGAGGAACAACAGATATTGCAGTTATATCTTTAGGTGGTTCTGTAGCTAGTACCTCTTTAAAAGTAGCAGGAGATAAATTTGACGAGTATATCATAAAATATATAAAAAAGAAATATAACGTAATAATAGGAGAAAGAACTGCAGAAGATTTGAAAGTTAATATTGGGTGTGTATATCCAAAAATTCAAGATACTGAGATGGATATTAGAGGAAGAGGTATGATTGATGGCTTACCTAAAACAGTAACTATTCATTCAAGTGAAATGATAGAAGCATTAATGGAGCCTACAATGATGATAGTTGATGCAGTACATTCTATATTAGAAAAAACACCACCAGAATTAGTTGCAGATATAAGTAATAAAGGAATTTATATGACTGGTGGAGGGTGCTTAGTTGATGGATTAGATAAGCTACTACAAGAAAAAACAGGAATTAATGTGATGATAGCACAAGATACAGTATCTTGTGTCGCCTTGGGAACAGGTAAGGCCTTAGATAATCTTGATTCGATAAAATAAAAAATCCTTGCAAAAAGTACAATATGAGTATATAATATGTATGGTGTAAGATATGTAGAAATATAGGAAAAACGGAGTTATAACGTAAACAACATAGTATTTATAAAACCGAAAGGAAGTAATATGTAAATGAGAATATTAAGAGATTTTAAAATTCCAGATTTTAAATTCCCTAAATTTAAAATGGATGGACTGTCAGACATAGAGGAAATGGACATAGACTATGATTCTATAGAAAAACAAAGAGAAAATAAAATTAAAAAAAATGCAAAGGGATATGAGGTATCTAATTATAAAACAATTAAAGAGGTGTTTCAGAGTTCAACCACAAAATATGCTGACAATACTTTTATCTTAGAAAAGTTTAATAGTAAGGAACCATTTAAAGAGATTAAATTTAAAGAGTATAGAAGTGATGTAATATCCTTAGGAACAGCGTTAAATGATTATTTGAAAATTAAAGACACAAGAGTTATTATAATAGGTGAAAATACATATCATTGGTATATTTCATATATGGCCTTGTTATGTGGTAGTGGTATTGCAGTTCCAGTAGATAAGGAATTACCAGAAAATGAGATAATAAATGTTATCAACAGATCAAGGGCAACAGCAGTTATTTATTCAGCAAAGAAAAAGGATGTTATAAATAAAATAAAAGAAGCAAACGTTACTGACGTGAAATATTTTATACAAATGTATTCAGATGATGAGTTAAATGGCAATTCTGTAGGATTGAATTATTTAATAAAACAGGGAAATATACTAATCAATAACGGAAATGATTCATATATGAAGGAAGAAATCAATCCAGACGAGTTTAAAGTTTTACTGTTTACATCAGGTACGACATCTAGTTCTAAAGGAGTAATGTTATGTAATAGGAATTTGGCAGAAAATATAAATGCAGTTTCAGCATATGTAAAATTATATACATCAGACAGATTAATGTCAATTTTACCATTACACCATACTTATGAATCTACCATAGGATATTTGTTACCGCTAGCTACGGGAACATCAATAAGTGTGTGTCAAGGACTAAGATATATAGTTTCAGATTTGCAAGAAACTAAACCAACAGCTGTACTAACTGTGCCTTTGTTAGTAGAAAACATTTATAAAAAAATAAACGCTAATATAAAGAAGAGTAAAAAAGATAGTATGGTTAATTCAATGATTCATATAACTAATGCATTAAAGAGTGTTGGCGTAGACATAAAGAGAAAGGTATTTAAGGAAATACACGAGAATCTTGGTGGTAACATAAGAATTATAGTTTCTGCTGCAGCCCCAATAGATAAAAAAATAGGAAAATGGTTTGAAGATATAGGAATAACTTTCATACAAGGATATGGATTAACAGAAACTGCACCAATAGCAGCATTAACGCCAGAGTATAAGACTAAAGTTGGTTCGGCAGGTAAACCTGTAGTATGTGCAGATATAAAAATAGATTCTCCAAACGAAAAAGGTGAGGGAGAAATCTTAATTAAAAGTAAAACATTGATGTTAGGATATTACGAGGACGAAGAAACTACAAACGAAGTAATGGAAGATGGATACTTCCATTCAGGAGATATAGGATATTTGGATGAAGAAGGTTATTTATTTATTACAGGTAGATGCAAAAATGTTATAGTTACACAGAACGGAAAAAATATATATCCTGAGGAGATTGAATTAATGCTTGGAAATATACCTGAAATAAAAGAATCGATGGTATATGGTAAACAAGATAAAGAAAAGAAAAATGATAAAGAATTAATTATAACTGCAAAAGTTATTCCAAATTACGACGAAATTGAAAGGCTACATGGAAAAGGATTAACGGACGAGCAAGTTTATGAGATTATCTGGGAAAAGATAAAAGATGTAAACAGAAAATTAACTTCATATAAGGCAATAAAAAAATTGGAGATTAAGAAAGATGAATTTGAAAAAACCACAACTATGAAGATTAAGCGTTATGTGGAGATAAAAAAAGATAATTAATTTTAAAATTCAAAATTCGATTCTCTAAATTCTAATTTCAATTTTTAAACTTTGAGTTTTAAGTTTTAGGCTTTAGGTTTTGAGTTTTGAGTTTTGAGTTTTAGGTTTTAGGTTTAAGATTTTAACATTAAACTTTCATTAATAGAACTGGTAATAAATTTGTAACAATTTTGTAACATAATTGACACAAAAAAGAAAAATAAATATTATTGTAGAAATCCGTATAATGATATATAATAGTATTGTAGAAAATATACTTATGATAAAGGAGGGAAATTTACAATGTCTAAATCCGACATAGTAAACGTAAAAATGGTGATTACAGAGGAAAAAATATTAACAAATATAGAAAAAGTTCAGAAAATGATTAATCCAAATAGCAAAAAGCAGATAGTAAAATTAGAAGAAGATAGCTATTTTAAAGATATGATAGAATCAATTAAAACATATTTAATTGAGTATCCAGAAAAAGATAATTTCCCTAAAAACGTATATGATGCAGCTTATGAATTAGTGGAATATGCAACGACTCAATTTGAAGAAAACACAAAATTAATTGAGGACTTGATAAGACAGAGAGAAAAAAATATAGGATTGGCTGTTACTTTAAAAGAAACATTACAAGTAGTAGAGAATAAAGAAAGTGATTGGAAGAAACAAGTTCAAGAATTATCTGTTGAGGATTATTCAGAAGAAGTAATAGATACTTTAGGACAATTGGGAAGAGCAAAAAATAATAAAACTCAAAATTATTTGGAAGCACTAAAATTAGTTAATACAAAAATTGCTAATCTTGAATCAAATTTTCATATTGAAATAGATATGGAAAGAATAGAGGATAGATCAAAAGCCCTAAGTTATATAGGAATTGAGATAGCTGATGCGTTAAAGGGAATTCCTGTACCAGAGGAAAGATTAGAAGAAATAGAAAAAGAAAATGTACAGAATATTGAAGAAACAGAAACGGAAGATACACAGTATTATGAAAATACTAGGGTTAATGTAAAACCATCTTTATGGGAAAGAATCAAGAATATGAAAATTATAAGAAGTATTAGATACTTGATGAAGATAAGGATAGTTTTAGAATTACCTTCAGCTCTTCCAGAGGGAAATAAAGATGAACAACATCAAAATTAATTAAAAGGCAAGATGGGAAATATGGATGATTTCAGGTTCCCATCTTTTTTTGTAATAGATAGTCTCGTTTTATTTTTCTAGAGAAAATATTTAAAGATGTAGAATAGTATAAGCATTGCATCATTTTTCAAAATTAAAATCTCTGTAATCTACTTATATTAAGTATTACAGAGATTTTTTGAAATGGTGGGCAGGGATGGATTCGAACCATCGTACTCATATGAGAACAGATTTACAGTCTGCCGCCTTTAGCCACTCGGCCACCTACCCAAATATTAAATTGTTAAGAGTGAATAGTGAAAAACATATTTTGCACTACTTATTAAATTGTATATTCTTCACTATTCACTCTTAAATGGTGCGCCCTCTAGGATTCGAACCTAGGACCCACCGGTTATGAGCCGGTTGCTCTGACCAACTGAGCTAAGGGCGCGTGTTGCTTTCAACAATTGTAAGTATATAATATTATATAAGGATTGTCAATACATTTTTAAAATTTTTTTAAAAATTAGATTTTTTTGGTTACAGGTCAGGTGGCTATTAAAGTAGAGTAGTCAAAAATTAAAATTATGTAAGAGCTAGCAACATATTA
>CAMPBM010000049.1 GCA_946637865.1 uncultured Lachnospiraceae bacterium
CTGTTACAAACCAATAATCTCCTGGTTGTTGATTTGTAGGTTGAGTTGTTGAAATTAAAACATGTTTTGTACTAAACCATTCTTGAATTTTTCCATCTTTATGTATATAAATTGGATGAACAGATTGCAAAGTACATTGATATTTTGAATACATTTGTCCGATATAAATATATACATTATCACTATCCGTGGTTGGAAGCGAATCTGCCCACCACGTATTAGCAAGATAGAATTTATTATTTGTAATAGTGCCAACTAAATAAAAAGGTTTTCCTGCTGTAGAAAATTGATCACCGTTTGTACTATATCTAGTATCAAAAGATATTGTGTGCCAACATGCAGATTGACCTGCAGCTGTTCCACTAGTATATGTACCTGCACTTTCATATAAAATGGGTGAATCAATTATAAAACCAGAAGTATTTTTTGCTTTAGTTTTTCCAGTGCCACTTGATAAAACTAAACTCTACCAATGTGTTTCATCTACTTTCATTATAAGAGAGTATCTTGCTATACCTTTTGGACCAGCAATGCAAGATCCTGCATATTCACCTATAGTATTTGTATTTGATACAGTATAGTCTGCTCTAGTCCATCTAGCTTCCGCCGTAGCTGTACCAGAAACAGAAATAGAACCAGCGTCCCAATAAGTTAAAAGAATTGTAGAACCCGCTGCATAATGAGTGGTTGCTCTAGTTGTACCAGTATAATAAACATTTATAGGTCCAGTTGTAGTGTTATTTAATAAAGTTAAATTTAATGTAACATTTTTACTACTAAGTCCAGCATAAGGTAAATAATATGCAATTGTTAATCCATCATAAAGTGCAGGAAGATCAATCTAACCAGTCCAATGCTCGGTAGCTGCAGTTTGAGTCCCTATTACTGGAACAATGCCTGTTAACTTGATATTTTCAACTTTATCTAAACCAACATCAGCTTTGGTTACAGTAACATTATCCTAATAAGCTAAAGCACCCAATCCTTTAACTGATACATTAGTACCAGCTATTTTTATTTGTCCATTTGCATCTCCAGTTGCTAAATCAATTCCGTGAGTATGATCTTGTCTAGCATAATTTGTAGATGTTCCTGTTGCACTAGTAGAAGCCACTTTTCCTGGAGCAGCTGTTGCCGCAGTATAAGTTGTATCCGTAAAAGCAGGACTATTTCCAACTTCTACACCATTTATAGTATTTACTTGAAGATTATTTGTAGAACTGGCATTTCCAGTAATAATTAAATCTCCTACAGAAGCTTCTTCCATAGTGACAGAATCTCCAAAATTTACTGGGCCTGTTACATTACCTCCTGCTAAAGGCAATGCATCACTATCTTGCAATTTATATATATTTCCACCAAATTCTATTTTATCTGTAGTGTATGTTGCCATTTTTATCTCCTTTTATCACCTTATTTGTCCATGAATAATTCCAGACTAATCAATTTCCGCTTCATTATTATAAAGTGATAATATATCTTCCGCAGATAATGCAGTCGCATAAATTCTAAAATCACTCATTTTTCCATTAAAATAAGGAGATGTGGGCGCACCGGTATTTGCCTCACATCCTAAAAATAATCGTGCATTAGTATTATAATGAATACCATATGATGTAAAAAGACAAGTATGATGTAATTGTCCATTTATATAAGTACGAGTCCCTGTCTCATCATATACAAAAGTAATCATTGTCCACTCATCTAATGGTATATCAGATATTTTTAACTATTTTGAATCATATTTATATGTTGTTGATGTTTTTGCCTAATTAGTATAAACATGAATTGGGAATCTAAGATAACCAGATGAACCACTTTCAGTGTTCCAACCACCAGATTCAGTACAGCTAAAAAATTTAGAAAAAGAAGTATCTGGATTAACCCATAAATTAATTGTCATTTCTTCAGTTCCCTGAGACATCCAATTGTTTTCACTTACTTTTACATAACTAGTATTTGCACTTGTAAAAATTGAAGAAACTTCATATTTTGGTGTATCTGAATCATAAGTAATATTATGTTTAAGACCATTATTTTGATAACCAGATGTATCATAAGTAAATAAAGTATCTCGAATGCCGCCAATCCCAGCATATCCAGTGGCATGATCTTTTTCTTCTAATTGCATATTAGCAAATAACCAATAATTAGAAGTATTAGAAGTATGCGTAGGTAAATTTCTTATATATCCCCATTCAGAATTTGCTTCTGTTGTTCCATGAAAAACAATCTATATATGATTCCACATATTTGGCTTAACAGGAATAGTTACTTGATTTACTCCACTACCAGTCTTAATTTCAGTATTTCTGACTTTATAAGTTGCTGTTCCATTACCGCTTCCTAATTTATATGGTACTAAAGATGTACTTATGGTAGTATAATAATCAAAACTTAAAGTTTTATACTAGGGTTTATTTGTTCCATCAGAAGTAAACATATTATTAATATATACATAAGGTTGCATTTGAGTTGTATTAGTTTTATTATATACTTTCGTACATTTTTTTCCTTGAAAAGTCCCTACTGTTTTATACGTATCTGTAGAGGTTCCATAACCATATTTACTAATAGCTCCATTATAATAAGTAGATGATAAACAATCTTCTGTTGTAATTAAATTTTCAGTTGATTCAATATATACATCATTTAAAGGATAATGAAGAATTAATCCCTTTGCGATTTGTTTTATCTATTGTTCAGATATTGCATTATTATATATTCTTAAATCATTTATACATCCATTAAAACTGAAATAACCATTTGCATAAGTCTAACGTCCAATTGTAGTATTTGTTGCATCTGATTCTAAATTCTCAGATGTAATAGAAGTGCTCAAGCTATCAACATATGTTCCATTTTTATATAATTTAATAACTCCATTCTATCTAATGCAAACTAAATGAGTCCACATATTTACAGGAACTGAACAATTAAGATAAACATTATGACGATTAGATAAAACATCTACTTTAGTATTATCTTGGTTAACTCCAAATGCCCATCTTTTTTTATTCCAATCTCCAGAACTAATAATTGTTCCATTATAATGAACATGAGAACCTAATGGCTTTACCCAAACAGCAATAGAATAATCTGCATTTAAAATATCAGTTAAATTACTATCTAAAGATATTCCGTTTTGAACTTGCGTTCCAGTTCCTCCCTGAAAACATTTTCCAATTTTTCCAGTTGTGAGCCAGGAAATTTTTCCTAAAGTGCTAATATTATATTTCTTAATTCCTTGATTATGCAAATTCCCATTAAGGGGTAACCAAATTTGTAAACTCATTTAATTACCCCCTAATTAATTTGAACTTCCAGTGAAAGTTTGCGCGGCTGCCGTTGCTGCAGTATAACCAGTCCATGCTTTAATAGCAGATGAACTTCTACCAGGTAATGTAACAGCAGTTGGCGTATTTGCAGTACCAGCAGTATAAAAACCACTTTGAAGAGCTGCCGCAGTAAAGCTGTCGGCCGCATGAGTAGGCAATGTACCTTGACTAAAAGAAATTTTTAACTTTTTAGTATCTGTTGTATCCATAGCAAAAGTTAAAGTTGGTAAAGTTCCTTGATTAAAGGTTCCTCGTGTAAAACTTCCACCGCTAAATTTACTTGTATCAATTTTTGTTGGAATATTTTTAGTTCCTGCTGTCACGCTACCAGCACTAGTCATTGAATAAACATCAGTAGTGCTTGGAGTAATTGTAACAGAAGATGCTGCATTTGATCCACCAGTTAATACTACTTTACTATTAGAATATAATTTCCCATCTGTTCCAACATAAACGGTATCTTGTGAATATGTTTGTGGATTGGCAGCTTGTGTTTCCGCTCCAATTAAAAATAATTTTTTTGATGAATTTGTTGATCCAGCTGTATTTTTTGTATCTGTAAACTCTGCATTAGAAGGAATGTCTGATTCTACAGTGTGACTATTAACAGTAGCGGAATCACCGGCACAATGTGCATAATTACTAACTTCTCTTATTCTACCTTTTTTAAACATATAAACAGGATTATTTAAAAGAAGTTCAAATTGATAAATGCTATATGCATATCCAAGTAAAATATAATATAATCCATCTTCAGAATTTGGTAATTCAAAAGATAAAGGATTTTCTGCTAATTTCGCAGATCCGTCTTCTTGAGGTGTGCAAACTAAATAAACTGGATGGTTGGCTGACATCACTGAAGAAGCTCCGTTTAATACTCCAGTAAAAGAGTATCTTGCATCTACCAATATTTGTCTATATAATGTAGCATTTCCAATTTGAGCATTTGCAGCAATTGCTCCAGACGCATTTCTATAATAAATTTGTCCAAATGGATCAAAAGATTCTGTAGTATATGCTTTTGCTTCACCACTATATTTATTATCAGTTGCTGTTATGGGAAGAACATAATTATCATCTTTAGTAAAAGTAAGAGTATATCTTCCACCTGCTGCATATGCTTTCAATCCTGGATCAGAATAATATATTTTATTTTGATAATTTGGATCATTAGTATCTCCAGTTTCATTTAAGCCTTGACTAATATAATTTATTTCTGAATAAGTATCATAATTAGTTGAGCCAGTTCCTGGAATGCTACTATATTTTAAACATTCATTAAAAAAAGTAAAAGTACAATTAGAAGTTTCTAAAATATCTATAATAAATGTTCTTTCATATCCCGTATCAATGGGATGATTTGAACTTCTTATAGAAACGCCTAAGGCATGTCCATATCCATTATTATATCCCGCTATTTTTAATCTATATAAATCGTGATAATATGCACAAGAGGTTCCAATAGAATTAAAAGAAGAAGAAGCCCTTAAAGATCCTTGATCTCCATATAATTGAACATCCGCTACTTGAACGTATCCGTTTCTTCCTGGAACATATGTTTTAATTCTATATTTTAATCCCCAAGTTTGATACCAATCATCAGGACGAATAGAACCATAATAAAAAGTCGCATTTGCGAAATCATTTGCAGTACCAATAACGCCCTAAAAAGTTTTACTCATCATGGGAGCAATATGGTCAGTATAAACTTTTAAATCATATTCACTCCCATTTGGTAATTTAAGTTTGGAAATATCAGCCATGTGATACCTCCTTCATTATGAAACCGTAACAGTCTTACTTGTACCTGTAAATGTAGGTTGAGAAACAGTACCAGAAGCAGTTGTTGTTCCTGATAATTGAGCTTTAGTACCAGTAAATGTCGGTTGAGAAACAGAACCATTTGGAGTACCGGAAGTAGATACTTCTCCTTCGGTTCCAGTAAATGTTGCAGTATAAGCACTTGGTACAGCAATATTTCCAGTAACTAATCTAACTCCAGTTCCAGTGAAACTTGGTTGAGACACTGTACCAGTAGCAGTTCCACTTACAGTAATATCTCCCTCTGTTCCGGTAAAGGCAGCGCTTGTTGGAACAGCAATATTATCAGTTACTAATCTAACACCAGTTCCACTAAAAGTAGGTTTAGATACCGTTCCAGAAGGAGTTCCTGATACACTTAAATTTCCCTCTGTACCAGTAAAAGACGCACTGCTTGGAACAGAAATATTACCAGTTACAAGTCTTGCTCCAGTTCCGGTAAATGCCGGGGCGGTCGCCTGATAAGCCGCATCACCAGTTTTGACAGTAGCGTCTGTTGTTGTAATTGAAGCACCTGTCGTATATCCAAGTTGATATAAACTTAAAGTTTCATCAGAAACACTATAATATGTTAATGAATTAGATGGCGCGGTTGCCCCTGGGGCTGCAACAACAACAGTTTTTGCCACAGTAACACTTGAAGGATTGTGAATTGTAGTCGTCGCACCAGCAGTTTTTACACTAATTGTTGGCGCGGCTACACTCCCTTCTGGTGTATAAGTAGCAGTACCAGAAGATGCTTTACTAACTGTTGTTGTCTGATTTGAATTTGTAAAAGCTACACTACCAGCAGGAGTAAATGTACCAGTAGAAGTTAGGCTATTCCCGCTAAATGTTGGTTGTGTAACACTTCCCGCTGGTGTGTATGTAGCAGTTCCAGTTGTTGTTTTTACAGTAGCAGTCTTATTTGAATTTGTTAATGCCACACTTCCGGCAGGAGTAAAAGTACCAGTGGAATCAAATGCGGTTCCAGTAAAAGTTGGCTGAGAAACAGATCCTCCAGGAGTATAAGTTGCTGTACCCGAAGAAGCGGCAGTAACTTCAGCTGTTTTATTTGTTGTCGATTTTGTTGTAACAGATACTGATCCTGCTGGAGTAAAAGTTCCAGAAAAAGTTGAATTAGAACCAGTAAAATTTGGCTTACTTACCGTTCCTTTTGGTTGATAATTTCCACTTGTATTATCTGTTGCGGTAATTGTTACTGTTGAACTTGAACCTGTAAAAGTAGGTTGTGAAACAGTTCCCTCTGGTTTATAACTACCCGACGCCGAATCTTTATAAGCTAATGCCCCTAAAGAATCTAAGCTTCCTAAAGCATGCCATTTATTATCCTGTCCCCAAATAAACTCTTGAGTTTCATAAAAGAATAATTGACCTGCTTTTGGAGTTTTATCTACATTATCTACTTTTGGAGTTTGAGTGCCCCCATCAGTTAATTCCACAGATGAGACACCTACAAATACAACGGCATCTCCGCCTGTAAGAGCTTCTATTTGTGATCTTGCCTATGCATCTTTTATGTTATAGGTAGTACCACTTGGCAAAGTAATTTTACTAATATCTGCCATTTTGTATTAATCCTCCTCATTCTCTATTTAAAATAAGATTTTCATCCTATAGTTCTAAGTCTAAATTTAATTTATTATCCCAAAATTCTCTATCATAAGCACTTACATGAATTACTTTATTATTAATATGATCTAACAATAAATCTTCAAATTCACTATTAATATTATTAACAAAAGGTATATCAATTAAGTAGCTTACTCCATCACCAATTTTTAATCCAGGTACTAATAACTATTTACCATCTTTCTAAATAGTTTTATAATCTGAATAAATATAAAGAACATCTTTTTCAGCAATGGTATCTCTATCAGCATCCCATTCACTCTTTTTTTTAGAATAATAAACTATTTTATTATTTAAATTATTTTTTAATTTTTTCCATAAATAGGCAACTCCACTTGAGTCTAAATATTTCGGCATATTTATTTTCCTCCTATTTATGAAGAAGTAATGTCATCAAGTTCATTAAAATCAATTCTTGACATACTTAATTCATCAAAAGTTTGATCTCCTATTAATTCATGCGACTCAATTTTTGGTCTATCTTTTAAATCATTATAACTAATTGCTTTTCCATTATTATAAACAAAATCAGGAGTAGCCATGATTGTGCCAAAAGTAGATCTCATAACTCCAAGATGATCTTGAATACGTCTTTTATATAATCTTTGTAAATGAAATCCTTCTCTTTCATAATCCTTTTTTAATTGAAGGAGTTTTTGCATATGGTTTGCTTGAGAAGTAAATTTAAAATCAGAACCACTATACTTCATACGAGTATTCTCAATACTTGCAAGTTGCTGACTTAACCATTCTACAATCATATAAACAGCAAGAATATTCATTTCTTCATGCGTTAATGAGTTATTGAAACAGCCCCCATGATAAATAATAGCAATAGCATCCTAATTGTTACTATCCGCACCATTGTAAATTCTTTCATCCTAAATTTCAAATAATTCATAATTCCATAAATTAATTCTAGGAAATTCAAATTTTTCAATAGCAGAAAGTAAGAGTTGTTCTAACATTCTAAATGTATCTAATTCTGTTAACTATAGATACATATCATCTGTAATTTTTGAAAGAAAGGAGTCATATACAAGTGAAAATGAAGTTGTATTCATTTATATACCCCCTATTAAAAAATATTATTCTTTAGTTATTGGTTTATATCTTCTTCCTGATGGGGTGGTAGATGTCTCTTCTTTTTTAATCGGAGCTGCTCGTCTAGTTGAATGAGTGACATTTTCTTCAACATTTTCTGTTTCCCCATCATATTTAGTATTTTTAATTTCAATGGCTTTAGTAACATCAAAACCAATTTTATTTTTTATAGCTTCTCTTTTCGCCATATCATTAAGGGGAAGAGTGACAGCCATATCTTTAATCATATCTATGATCACTGGAGGAGCAAAATCTAAACAATCTAAAAACTGATCTAATGAACCTGTTGTAAGTAGCGCTTTTACATCATTTTCTGAATAATGATATTCTGGTTCTGTTTTTATATTAAATAACTCTGAAATAGCATTTTCATCAGTAATCTCTAGATAATCTTTTAAAATAGATTCTCCGCCAGGTAGATATGATAATCTTTCTAATTCGTTATAACTAATATTTTTACTCTCTTTTGGATAAAATGTTCTATTTACGCCCAACTCTGGGACATCATATCCAACAATGCCATTAAATTTATTAATAACTTTTATCATTGCATTTCTATCAATCATATTTTTAACTCCTTTTATCTCCTACTATAAAAAAGAGGGGAGAATTATTTATAATCCTCCCCTATGTAATTTAGTTATTACTATTAGCCGTTAATTGGACCAATAGTTTTCTTTAATGCCTGATTTTGATATACACAAATTCCAGGATTGACTAAGTAAGTAGCCACACCAAGTTTTTGATAAGTCTGAATTTCAGTAGACCAATCTCTGTTATCAAAAGATTTTACTTGTGCGCTGCCTTCAAATGCAACTTTTACAGGCTTTTCCGCTCCAGTTGGAATAATATATGCAAATTGAGGATCAATAACTTTATTAGCACTCTCTGCATTTTTTCCAATATTATCTTCAAAGGATTGTGGTAAAATAATTACACGATGTCCTTTATATGTTGCAAAATATCCGTTTGACCAAATTTCATCTTTCATTGCATCGGACCATGCAGCATAATTATTGTCTTTTGCCGGAAGCATTGTTGAAGCAAATTCAAAAGTACAATAAATGGTACTCTTTCCACCGTAGCTATCAGCAATAGAAAGCAATTGATCCATTTGAGCTTCATTAAAACCATTTCTAACAGTTTTCTGTAAAGCAGGAACTGCATTAATTAATGCTTCAAGAGCCTTTGCAATTTCTTTATAAACAGCTTCATCCATACCTTCAAGAACAAGGCTGTAATAATCATTCATAGTCATACGACCATCAAGTAGTTCTTCCCATTCAATACGAGAAGCTCCGCCATAAGCAGCTGTAGGAACTTCAAATGAATATCCATCAAGCTTAAAGACTTCATATCTACCAGCAAGACCGACTCTAGTAACAAACTGCTTAGCACGTTTCTTGGAAGCTTCACTAATTCTTACTTTATAAACAGGTTTTGTTCCTTGCGCAAAAGTACGGACATCTGCAAACTGTCCATAAGCTTGCATTACTCTCTGAGGAAGAATCTCAGTAAGGCCGACTTCCATTAATGTATAAATAAGATTTTTATTCTCTCTAAAATCTTGAGGAGTAGAACCAAGTTCATTTAACTCCTTAATAAATGTTTTATTTAGAGCTTCAGCTGAAAGCTTTTCGCCGCCAAAAGAATAAGCAACAGAAGGATTTAATGAAGCTTTCGCATTGGCTCTAGCTAACTCAATAAGTTGATCTCTTGTTAATGCCATTTTTTCTTTCCTCCTTATTACTGTACTCTTTGAATCTTAAAACCAGGCTGACCATCTGGCATAGTATAAGCCTTAACAACCTTCCATGCCATACCATTACCTTTAGAACCAACTGTTAAAATACCAGTAGTAGTATTTGGAACTAAATAAGCGCCAACTTTTAAAGTGGCATCGTCACCTAAAGTAACATCAGCATCTGGACTATTATTTGCAACACCAATCATATTAGTAGTAAAAATATCACCAATATAAGTTCTAATTAAACGCGGATACATTTTACCATCAGTAAAATCCTCTGCTTTATATACAAAATCCTTATGACCCTGTTTTCTTTCATCATAAAGTTTTTCTTCATTATAGACAAGCATAAACTCGCCTTCACCTTCAAAATCTACAACACCAGCCGCATAATCATATTTTGCAAATTGACCTTGCTCAAGCTGTGCAATTGGAGTTTCAGTGGTAGTTGCGGAAGCCCCTTCTCCAGATGTAGTAATTTTCACTGCAGGTAATTGTGCATAAATCTGACCAGTGACAATACCAGAAAGGTGATTAGGCTCAACCTGTCCATAGCCTTTTCTCTTAATATTTGCCATTTTTAAGCATCCTCCTAAAAATTAATTAACCAAGTTTCTCTTGTTCTTTAACAGCTTTCACCCAATCTGGTAGGCTGTTGTTTTCATTATCATTTATTGTATAAGTAACAATTTCTTCTTCCTTGTTATTAGTTTCTTCTTTAGAAAAACTAACTTTTTTATCAAAACAAGTTACAGAAAGTTTTGCTTTAATTTCTTCTAAAGTATACTTCTCTTTATTCTGAATAACGTCTGCTTTATCTTCATCAGAAAGCATATAAAACTCAGCAATAAGAGCGTCCTTTTTCTGATTATCAATTTCTTTCTTGAAATTTACAAGTTCTTGATACTGATTTTGAAGTACGCTATAAGATTCTTTTAAAGTATTAAAAGATTCATTTAAAGTATTAAAAGACTCTTCAAGTAATTCATACTTTTTAGCTTTTTCCTTATCTTCATCCTCTTTATCATCACCCTCGTTATTTTCAGACTCAGAATCAGAATCATCAGATTCTTCTTCTTTCTTTTCATCATCTTCTTTTACATAATCAGCAGGAGCAGAAGTATCCTCTATATTTTCATTAACCTCTGAAACCGTCTCAGAAGTCGCTTCATCTGTCTGTGTAAAATCAGATACAGGTGTTACAGTTTCTTCTTCAACAGAAACAGCGTTTTCAAGATTATCCATCTGTTGTCCTCCTCCGTTTAGGGCATTCTTTAAATCTTGCATCATACTATAAAGTGTGTGCTTAAAATTATCGTCTAATGTAAATTTTGTACTTACATCTGGAGCCGTTACAGAAGCGCCTTCGA
>CAMPBM010000050.1 GCA_946637865.1 uncultured Lachnospiraceae bacterium
GATACTTATACTAATGTTACTTTTTACTTATATGGTAATGGAACATATAGTGTAGCCAAGGCTTTATGTTTTAAGAAGCTATTGGATGCAGATGGGAATCTTATTATTCCAGATTTACAGACAACTGCAGATACTATTATTAGAGAAAAATATTATTTCTTTACAGCAGACCAAATAGATAATACAATTAATTCTACTGATGATTTAATATACACAGCAATTCAATATAATGATAATGGTTTTGAACCTTATTATCCTTCCCCAATGGAAAAAATTACTATGATTGAGGGAGAAAAAAGTAATTACTTTAATTTAATTCAAACTATTTGTGAGAAATTCGAATGTTGGGCAAAATTTATTATTGGTCATGATGAACAAGGCGCGATTTTAAATTATTATGAATTAACTCAAGATACAGAAAGAAAACAGGGAAAAACTTATTATACCCCATCTAGTGACAATCAATTACGAGATGAAGATTATTATAATCATGAGAAATGGGTAATCAGTTCTGCTGATTCTGTGAGTGGTTTATATGAAAGAAAAGCCTCAAAAAAAGTAGCTTTTAAGGAATATATTGGAAAAGATAATCTTGTTGGTTTTAGATATGGAATTAATTTAAAATCTATTGTGAGAAACGTTGTTTCTGATGATATTACAACAAAATTAATTGTTGAGCAAAACTCTAATGAATTTGCCAAGGATGGTTCTTGCACTATTCAGAAGGCAGCGCTGAATCCATCTGGCGAAAACATGATATTTAATTTTCAGTATTTTATTAATCATGGTTTGATTGATGAAGTAGAATTAAACAAAGATTTGTATGGATCAGTTGATAAAACTGGAATTGCTTTATTACCTAACTTACATGATATTAATAAAAAATTAGCAAAGATTGTATCAGAAGAAGCAGAAATAAAGTTTTCAATAGACGATGTTAATAATAGTTTGTTAATTTTAAAAAACCAAGATTCTGAAGCACAAGAAGCATTATCAAAATTAGTTCAAGATATAGAAGCAACTGGATATTCAGATTATACTCCTGCTATATTGGAAAAATTTGAATATTTAAGAGATTTGGTAACTAAACAACAATATAATAATGCTGTTATAGATACTTATGATGATATTTTAGCTAACTTAGAGGATTTATATGTAGCATATCAATCAAGATTAGAATATTTAATTGAACAAGAAAAAAATTATAATGAACAAAAGCGTATTTTAACAAAGGAATTTTATAAAAAATATGCAAAATATATTAGAGAAGGTACTTGGATTTCCGAAGATTATTATGATGAAGACATCTACTATCTTGATGCTCAAATGGTTTTATATGCTTCTGCTTTTCCTCAAATTAAATATACAATTAATGTAATTGAAGTTAGTGAAATTGAAGAATATGAACCTTATGTATTTAGTATTGGGGATAAGACTTATATGGAAGATACAGAGTTCTTCGGCTGGGATTCTAAAGCACGTCCATATAAGGAAGAAATTATTATTTCAGAAGTCACATATAATTTAGATGACCCCTCTAAAAATACTATTAGAGTACAAAATTACAAAACACAATTTGAAGATTTATTCCAGCGGATTGCTGCGGAAACACAATCTTTACAATATTCTACTGGCGAGTACAAGCGCGCCGCCAATGCGATTACTCAAGATTATATTCTTGATGGAGTGTTGATGCAGAATAGTTTAAAGAATAATAATTTAGTTATTCAAAATGCTTTAAACCAGGCAGTGGTTTGGGATGATACTGGAATTAGTATTAGTAATTCAAGAAATCCAAATGAGATTGTGCGGTTGACCAGTAATGGTATTGTATTAACAAGAGATGGTGGTCAGACTTGGGAAACTGGTATTACGGCAAGTGGAATTAATGCTGATGTAATTACTGCTGGGCGGCTGGATACAAATTCAATTAGGATTTTTAATGGAGAAAGACAAACTTTCCAATGGAATAGTACAGGAATTAATGCGTATGCACAGAACCCCTCAACACAACAAGTTGATTATAATACTTTTGTACGGTTTGACCAGTATGGGTTATATGGATTAACAGCTGATGCTGATTGGGATCCTGATACCCCTAGTGGAAGTCCTTCTTTATCCGGTTTAGCTAAAGTTAAGAGAGATGCTTATTTTTCTTTAACTTGGGATGGATTGAAGATTAAGTTACCTAATAGTGGGGCGACTAATGAAGTTATCAATGTAAATGATAAATTTATTGTATATGGTGATGGATCAATTAAGGCTACTAACGGTGAGTTTACGGGAACTGTTTATGCTACTGATGGTACATTTTCTGGTACTCTTTCCGCCGCGAAAGTTAGTGGTGCATTAACATCAAATGGTGATGGATGGCTTGAAGGTATTGGTATTCGTACAGGATCCGACGGAAATGACCCACCATATTATAATTTTTATGTTGGTTCTGATGGTGAAGTTAAAGCAGGTGGAGATGCTGTAAATGGACCTAATTTCCATGTTGATACGAATGGGAATGTTACTATTAAAGGAAATGTTACATTGGATAGTAATAGTGTTATTCAGTGGAGTAATTTAAGTGCGCAGGCACAAGGTTATGTTACAAGTGCTCAAGCTGATGCTACCCAGGCGCTAAGTGATGCTGGAGATGCTTTATCCGCTGCAGAAGGAGCAGAAATTGTTTCATCTACAATTATATGGCAGTATAAAAGCTCAAAATCTACTCCTGCTGCACCAACTTCTGAGGTAACATATACGGGAAGTAATGCTAATAGTTGGACACTGAATAAACCTGGTTATAATAGTAGCTATATATATTATTATTATTGTTATCAACAAGAAATGGGAGATGGTAGTTTTACTTTTACTGATGTTATGTACGATGCAGGCACTAGTGGGGTCTACGCAGTAGCTAGTGGTAATTTTAGCGAAGTAGGAAATACTTTTATTAAAAATGATGAAATTTACTCTCCTACTATAAAAAGTGGTACTATTGAAGGTGGCATTGTAGCTGGTAGTGAATTTACTAATCTTGATAAGGCTGCATATTTAGTAATAGGACCAAAGGAAGTAACAGATACTGGGACAGTTAAAACTTATGGCGATTTATACCTATATGGACGAAATCCTTCTACTCAAAGAAAGTGGGAGACGTTTTGTGTAAAGGATAATGTTGGTGGTGCATCCATCTTTCTCTATGGTGCAGAAATATTAGCAGGATGGAACTCGGGAACAAGTTCAAATCCAATTCCAAATGTTACTCCAAATGGTAATTGGGATTTTCAATTTGCAACTGTTACAAATTTACCAGCAAAATTCGGATGATGAGGAGGTGAGTAGATGGCTACACTAACATTAACTAGTGGCACTGACCAATTTAAATGGAGTATTAGCAGTTTAGGAAATGCTTTTAATACAACTTATTATAAAAGGGCTGGTGTTACTACAAGTAATTTTACTGATGGTGCTAGTTCTATTAGTGGTATTGTTTCATCTAAAACTGCCCCATCATCTGGTACATCAAAAAGTACTGGTACAACTACAGTTACTTATAGTCCTGGTACATATACTCTTTATGGGTTTGCTCAAGCGAAAAATGGTAATTATTATAAATCAGGTTCAGGTACTGTCACTGTAAAAAGAAAATTAGCAAGTTTTTCATTAAGTTCAACAGCTACTTCAATAACAGTAACAGTAACTGTCAGTTCTGATTACGGATATTACAGAATTTTTTGTAGAGAAACTGATGATACTTCTGGTGGATCATATTATCCTTCAACAACTTATCAAAGTAAAACAAGTACTTGGACCTATACAATATCTGGATTAACACCAAACACATCTTACACAGTAAATGTTCAATGTGCGACAAGCTCTTCTGGGGCTAACGCAACATATGTTGGTGCAAAAACTATATCTACAAGTGGTCCAACTACAAGTTTCACACTTTCTACCTCTGGTAATGCAATAGATGTATCCGTAGTTAGAGATTCAAGTTATAGATATAATCAATTATCTTGGAAAAAATCATCTGCTTCTTCATATCCAACTGCAAACTACTATCCTTCTTCAACTACCTATCAGAGCAAAACTGCTAATTGGACTTATAATATATCAGATTTAGATTGGAATACTACTTATAATGTAAGACTTTATGTGGCAACAAGCAGTAGTGGAACAGGCAGTGTATTAGTTGGAACAAAAAGTATTACCACACCTTCTCCTCCTTCAAGAACTATTTCTGCCTCTGCTGTTGCAGAAAAATCTACTCAATTAAGCGTAACTGTAGGCGCGAATAGTACATATACTACATATCGAATTGGATATTCAACAGGTAGTTCATATACTTATACGGCTTCTAGTAGTAGCTCATCTTCTGTTACACGAACTATAACTGGTTTAGCACCTAACACAACTTACAATCTTGTGCTTGAAGTAGATGTTAATGGAAGCTGGTATCAAACTGCTTCAACTACAGCCAGAACTGCCATGGTAATTGAAAATGTAAGTGTAACTGGCACTTCTATTACTAGTGTAATAAATGGATTTTCAGCTTACTCGTATACTAGAACTATATATATACAAGCTTACTTAGCAGGAACTAGTACTAAAATTGCAGAAAATTCAGTAACAATGGCTGCAAATGCTACTACTAGTGGTAATATCACTGTTACAGGACTTACTCCAGGAACATCATATGATATTAAAGGTTATATTTATTTAAATGGTGGTAGTGGCTCTTATGCTACAAATCCAGAAGGATATAATATATCGACAACAGCAAGTGCAACAACTCGCTTTAGTGTTACTGCTCCTTCTTCAGGATACCAAAATGATACTTACGGGACAACACTTACTGTTAGTATTACTACTGTAGATAGTACTTATCGTTATAATCAAGTTTGGTATAGAATTGATGGTTCAGGTTCAAGTTATTCTAAGACAACTCTTACTACTAGTACATCAATAACTCTTTCCAGCTTAACCCCAGGAGAAATTTATGAAATTAATGTATATAGCTCAGAGGCCTCTGCGGCTTATGGTCTTCCTGTTTATCCATCTCCTGATAATGCAAAAACACAGGTTACTAATGGTCGAGCTACTTTAGCGAGTAGCGGAGAGAGAGAAACCTCTATTACCGCTAATGTAAAATTACAATCTTCTTCTCTTTCGAGAAAAGTAACAATAGATGCTTACAAAAATGGAACTAAATATCAATCTTGTTCTCATCCTGTTACTATTAATAGTGGAGATACAGCAAGTAATGTAAAAGTTGATGGTCTAGAGCCTAATACTACTTATGATATTTATTGCTATGTGGAATATCCAGTCGGTAGTGGCACATATAAAAGACTTGGTGGGTTTTCTGCGACAACTCAATCATTACAAGGAACTCTTTCTGTAGCTAGTAATACAGAAACTGGTGTAAACTGGAGTGTTACAGGTTTATCTACTAATTCTGGTTATCAAAGAATTATATATTTTGATTTAGCAACATCTTCAGGTGGAAGTAATGTATACGGTAATTCCGCCACCATCACAGCAAGTACTAGTTCTACTAGTAATACCTGCTGGAAAATTCCTCCTTCTACTGGTTCATCTGCGACTACTTTATATTATAATTGTTATGTTCGTTTTGATAATCAAGTTAATACTGATGGAAAAAGTGTACAATTTTTACTTAAAAGTGGTACTTATACAGTACCCTATGTTCAGGGTTCAATTTCGGGTACTGCTGTGGCAGAAACTAGTATAACTTGCCAATTAACTGGTCTTTCTAGTTATCCAGTTGCAAGAACTATTAGTATAGATGCCATACCTACCTCTGGTTCAACTGTAAATTACTCGGGGACTGTCTCCGCAAGCACCACTAGTAAAACTGGAATTCAAATTACTGGATTAAAAAAAGGAACAGATTATACGGTATATGCCTATATAAAATTTGGAACAACCTACGGTCCAGCCGGTGATAGTTATTACTCTTTAGGTTCATACACAGTTAGAACAAGTGGGGCTAATATTGATCCTTGGACTTGGACTGCACCAAATACATACAATGCAATAACTCGAACGGATACTATTGCTACTCAAGCGCAAATGACCAGTGCAGATACCGCATTAACCAATAAACAGGCAACAACGAATTTTAGTTTCAGGGTTTGGAACGATTTAGTATATAAAGTTTATGAGGCTTGCACCGTCGCAGGTCGAGGATGGGATACTACCTATTTAACTTTAAGTCAGACACTAATGAGCACAAGCGATTCAACAGATAGAATACTTACAGCAGATCGATATAATGCTGTAAGAAATCAATGGTCTAGTGGTATTGCAAAAGTTAATAAAAATGATACAATTTACGCTCAAGCTCATTTCTATGACTTAACTACCTCGTTAAATACTTGGATAAATAGTTTATAATATAAAAAAAGAACGACTAATAAGTCGTTCTTTTACTTTATTCAGAAAAGAAAGGAAACAATGCTGACCACTGTATCGGTGTTAATTCAAAATTATTAAACATCTCAATTTCCTCTTTTGTAAAAACAAAATTTTCTGATTCCCATTCTACAGATTGAAGTTCTTTTATTTTTTCTTGGCATTCTTCTGAAGTTTCTGGTTTAAGAGAAATACCATTTTCAGTTGTTTTTATATTTCCTTCATCATCTTTCTCTGCGTATTCTGAAACTAATGCCTCTAATTTTCCTCTATAAAATTCTGCTGCAGATTGTGCTTCTACATTTATCTTATGAAGTTTAAAGGCTAATTTAAAAGGCATCTTTAAAGAAAATAATTCAGAATACATATTCGTAAAGTTTAATGCTTCTTGAATTGTCATTTATACCTCTATCTATTCCCAGCTTACTATTTCAGGTTTTTTATTAAAATTGTCTACTGCATATTTTCCAATACCAATCGCATCGGCGCAATCATTAGATACGCTAACATCATACCATTTCTTAATCAGTATTTGCATTGACTTCTTTTTGTCTGCTCTTGTTCTACCGATTACACCACAATGTTTTCGCCACGCCGCAGTATGACATATTTCATATTGAATACCTTCTTCGTAAAGGCAATTTAATAAAATACCTTGAAGGCGCGCGAGCGTTTCAAAAGTTGTTACTCCAACTTGTTTTTGATATTGTATACCTTCTAACGCCACTAAGTCTGGTTGCCAATTATTTATCATACTAATAAGCCAGTTTTTTATTGTATTATCTCTTGCTATTTCATTATCTAATTGAGTTTCAAAAGTTCCATAACGCAATAATTCTCCATTAGAAAAAAGACTCCAGCCACTAATTCTAGTGGCTTGGTCTAAAGCTAAAACTCTATATTCATCTTTTTTCTTTGGAACTAAAATTTCTTTTTGATCTTTAAATTCATTTCTTTGACAAACTGGACACTCTCGTCTAGTTCTTAATTTTTTCCAAGAAGAATAAACACGATGTCCTTCACTGCATTCAAAAACCATTTCTGTATCAAGGTTTTTATATTCCGTAGAAATAAGTGTCCATCCATCTTTGTTTAATTCTTCTTGTATATCTTCTATTTTAATTTTACTCATTTATAAAATACCAGTGCTTCCAAAACCACCGCCGCGGTCTTCTCCAATTTCACCTACTTTTTCTACTCTAAAGAAGTCAATTTTAGGAACTTCAGAAAGAACTAATTGACAGAACTTTTCACCTTTGTTAATTGAATAGGATTGACCATATTCAAGGCTCTTGATGCGTAGTTCCTCAGTTCTTCCACCGTTTGGATTATTAATTGGTTCATATTGAATATCCTTAATTGGAGGTTCTACATTTTCTACAATTACTCCAATTTCATCCCTATAACCTGCATCAATTGTTCCTGGTGTATTAGCAACACGTAATTTTGTTTTTAGACAGCGGCCGCTCTTTGGACGAACCTGAATTTCATATCCTGGTGGGATGGCTACTTTAATACCTGTTGGAATTAGTTTTGTTTCTCCAGGTTTAATGATATAATCATCTAAAGCATAAACATCTAATCCACTATCTGACACATGAGCATACTGTGGAATTCTTGCATTTTCGTGACATAATTCTATTGGAATTCGAATAATTCTTTTTGAAATACCCTCTGTTTCATTAATGGCATTAGACATAGAATTAATAATTTGAATAAAGAAGTCTTTTTTAATATTTGATAATTCTTCTAAGTTGTTAATGGCTTCTATGGCTTCATTGAAAGCTTCATTTATATCTTCGGAAGTATATCCATCTTTATTTATACTCTGAACTAATGCCACTCTTGCATTAGCATTATTAATTGACATTGCAAAACTTTCTAATAACCCTGGCGCGATTAATTCAAATTGATCGTCTGGTAACTCAAAAATAGCATTTAACATTTCTGCAGTGTCTTCATTAGTAGCAAGAGCTTCTAATGTGGATGCAATTTCTTCTACTGTTTCTTTCGTAATTTTTTCATCATTCTTCATCCCAAACCCCTCCAAATTGCTGCACGAGTTTTACAATATATGCTTCATCGATAATTTCACCTTTTGCTTTTTTAGTTTTATAAGTGTATCCTGCCGCAGTTAAAATAAAACCATCATTTTCTGCTTTATTTTTATAGTCTTCAATAAGTTTTTTTGCTTCAGGTTCACTGTCTGCCCTAAATTCCAAGGTTTGTTTTAAGATTCGTGTCATTTTTCTCCTCCATTAAAATATGCTGTAACTATTTCTTTAAATAATGGTAACTCTAATAATTCAACACAAAATTCTCTCCATTCAGGAAGTCTGTGATTATATCTTTGTATATATATATTTAACAAACATCTATAATTAGTTGTTAATCTCGCTGTTAATTGAAACCCCGCAGGAGTATTGTATAATATTTCTAAATACAATTTATCCAACATTTTTTTTCTTTCTTCCATAACTTTTTGAGAGTCTTTTTTAAGAGAAGAAAGCCGATTATATTCATTTACTTTTTCTTGTACTATATCAATAATTCTTGAATCAACATATTCATTACACTGTTCTTTTAAATCAAACTTAGTAATTCTATGCATTGTACTTTGACTTGTAACAAATTCTAAAAAACGGTACCTCTCTGCCTCAACCCAAGCCTTATTTGAAAAGGTAACATCAAAATTAACTCTTACTCCTGTAAGCCATTGAGCATGAGACCCATTTCCATAAGAAGCTTTTACTAAGTTTAATCCTCTTTTTACATCCTTATCATTACTTAATCTTTGTTCAGTTTCGGTTCTCATAGCATATCCACTTGCTATCAAACTTTCTTCTAAATCATAAACTTTTACATTACTCAAAATCATTTAGAATTTTCTCCTTTACATAATCTCCATATTGGTTAATATAAAAAATTTCTTTTATTCCTAAATCTCTAATTAATTTACTACAGGCCGCGCAAGGACGACTACATCCTTTTTGTCCATTTTTTAATTCTCTATAAACATAAATAGAAACTCTGCTCCAGTCTATTTCTTTGCCAATTAATGGAGATAATGCATCTACTTCTGCGTGTTGTCTCGCTATAGAATGCTCATAATCTGTCATATCTCTATAAAAGTTATACTTGTGCTGCAGTGGGCGAGTTTTATTTGAGTTAAAACCAGTTGATAAAATATGATTTTTTTCTACTACAACTGCGCCCACTTTAGTTCTATGATAGTCACCTAAATAGCTTATTTCTTTTGCTATATTAAAAAACCTTTTCTCTTTTTTAGTCATTTTCTTCCTTTCTACCATATCATTTTCTATATATAGTATACTACAAAAGAAAAAAATATTCAAGTTTTAATCGGGAATTTTATGATATAAACCGCAATGACACCATTCATCTGAGCCTTCCAAAAAATTTAAACAAATACATTTTGTTCTTTCATTTTTTTGTAATTGACAACAACAATATCCATCGTTTTCTTTTATTGCTTCTAAAATTTCTTTTTGTTTTTCTTTATCTGGTGTAATTGAGATTTTCATTAGTTAGTCTCCTTGCGTATTGATTACTACTAGACAATTCAACTCCTAAAATTTCATCATAATGAGGAGAATCATTGGGAATATATCTACCATATTTAACAATGATATTAGGAAAGTTAAATAAATTTTTATATAACGTAGATAAACCATCCTCAGTAGTATTTTCTAATTCTTCTTTAGTATATCCTGTGTAAATAACTATATCATCATTACATTTATACACTCTACGTAACGTATCTATAAAAGTAATTAACTCAAATTTTGAATCAAAAGGTTCTAATCCGCCGCAAACTACTGCATTAGTTAACGGATTATTAATATATCGTTTACATATTTTTTCTACATCCATGTCTAAAATAGGAGTACTCACTAACGAAGAGTTTTGACAAATCTTTTCTCCAGCTTCATTGTCACATTTAAATGAGCAGTATGGAAAAATTAAAAACATTGAGATTTTTTTGTAATTACAAATATCTTCATCAATTATTCCACGTATTTTCATTTTTATCCCTTCTTTCCTTTCCTTTTTCTAATCCTCTTTCAAATCCCTCAATATATCTTTTAGTCATTTCAGCTTTTATATTATCATAAATACTAGGAAAACAGTTAGCCATAAGGAATTCAAAAGAAATTTCTTCAGAAAGGTTAATACCATCTTTTTCAAGTCGGTCTACTATATTTTTTAATCTACCTAATTGTACAGTGTCTAATTTCATAGCTTATTAACATCCTCCCATTCTCTCATTTTATATTCTGCATTACGAGGTTTACTCCAGGTCTTAATTGGTGTATAAAAGCCAACGATTCTGCTGTACTCTGTATTTACTGGTTTTCCACAAATAGGACAAACTTTGCCATAAAAAGCATGATTATTTTCACAGGCTTGAATTTTTGTATTAAAAGCAAAATA
>CAMPBM010000051.1 GCA_946637865.1 uncultured Lachnospiraceae bacterium
CATAATTTTAATTTTTGACGGCTACCTGCAAAAGTAACCCACCTGAATTGTAACTCGGGGACGGTGAAACATTTGGGGACGGTCTTGATTTGTTTCATTTTTGAAACAAATCAAGACCGTCCCCGAATGTTTCATTACTCTCTTACAGCAATATGTACATCCTTCAACTGTTCTTCTCCAACTACAGAAGGAGCCCCCATCAACACATCTCTTGCCTTTTTATTTTTAGGAAAAGCTATAACCTCCCTAATATTCTGAGAATCCGCAATTAGCATTATCATTCTATCTATACCAGGTGCAGCACCTGCATGTGGTGGTGTACCATATTGGAAAGCTTTATATAAAGCACCAAACCTGGTTTCAACATCTTCCTCACTATAACCAGCTATTTCAAAAGCTTTCTTCATAATATCAATATCATGGTTTCTTACTGCTCCTGAAGCCATTTCATAGCCATTACATACAACATCAAATTGATATGCTAGAATATCTAATGGATTTTTATTAACCAAAGCATCCATTCCGCCTTGTGGCATTGAAAATGGGTTATGATTAAAATCTATAGTTCCCTCGTCTGACAACTCGTACATTGGGAAGTCTACAATTAAACAGAATTTATAACAATTCTTTTCAAGTAAATCTAATCTTTTCCCTAACTCAATTCTAACTAATCCAGCAATTTTCTGTGCAGTTTCAAATTCATCTGCTACGAAAAATAAACTATCATTTGACTTTACTCCTAATTTATCTTGTAGAGCTGTTTTTACGTCGTCTGTAATAAACTTAGCTATTCCACCTGAAGCATTATTTTCATTATCAAATTTAGTCCAAGCTAATCCTTTAGCCCCCAATTCGCTTACAGCAAATTCAGACATATTATCAAAGAACTTTCTACCTTGTTCAGCACCATTTGGAACTACTATTACTTTTATTGTTTTACCTTTAAATGCGTTAAATTCTGTATTTTTAAATATTTCTGTTGCATCTTGTATTATCAATGGATTTCTTAAATCTGGTTTATCTATACCATATTTTTCCATAGCTTCGCGATATGGGATACGTAAAAATGGACCATCTTCAACCTGCCAAGTCGTATGTTTTCTAAAAGTTGATATAAATATTTCCTCCAAAATTTTAAACACATCTTCTTGTTCAGCAAAACTCATTTCAAAATCTAATTGATAAAATTCACCAGGTGCTCTATCTGCCCTTGGGTCTTCATCTCTAAAGCATGGTGCTATTTGAAAATATTTATCAAACCCAGACACCATCAACAGTTGTTTAAATTGTTGTGGTGCTTGTGGTAATGCATAAAACTCACCAGGATGCAATCTACTAGGCACCAAATAATCACGTGCACCTTCTGGTGATGAATTTGCTAAAATAGGCGTTTGAATTTCACTAAAACCTAATTCATCCATCTTATCTCTAAGTGTTTTTAAAACTTTTGAACGAAGCAAAATTGTGTTATGTAACTTTTCGTTTCTTAAATCCAAAAATCTATATTCTAATCTTAAATCTTCCCTTACAGCATTAATATCAACTTTTTCAGAATTCACTTCAAAAGGAAGTGTAGATTTACATTTTCCTAAAACAACAATTTTCCTTGTATCTATTTCTATGTCACCTGTCGGCATTTTATTATTCTTACTGCTTCTTTCAATGACTGTTCCTGTAACCTGTATAACTGTTTCAGTTACAAGGTCTTCAGCTTGTTTTTTTATTTCTTCATTATCTGATATTACTATCTGTGTTATACCAAACTGGTCTCTTAAATCTATAAACTTCATAGCACCTAGGTTTCTAATTCTCTGAATCCATCCAGCTAATATAACTTCTTCCCCTACATTTTTTATTGTTAGTTCTCCACAATTATGATTTCTATACATATATTTCAGTCCTTTCACTTTTTATGATAGCTTTCGAATGGTAATATTATATCAAAAATAATTAAAATTTCAATACCTGTTTTGAGAAAATGGATGCGACAATGAGACGTGAAACTGTCTGCAACAAGGAAAAAATCCTTGTTGCAGACAGTTTTTCTACCTCCCCTTGTCGCATTATTTAACTTCGTACATATATGTTTGATCTGTTACTTTACTTAAGTGTTCAGCATTTACTGAAATTACAGGAAAAAATCCATGAACAGCAGTTTCATACTCAAAACTGTTAGTGAAAAACGCCCAATGAGCATCCAATTTGCCACCACGTATTGCACGCACAGTGAAATAACAATTACCAGACCACGCATCTGCACAACGAGAAGCCACCCAGTAATCGGTTGAACTACCATTAGGTAGTAACTTACTTGCCAATCCCCCCAGTTTTGCACTCAATTCACTATTTGATAATTCATAATATGTATTTTTTCCAGTAAAAGTTGTTTCCTCACCGCCTAATTTAGATGCTTCATTTCTTTCAATCAAATCTGTATTTGAAGTCGAAATTGGCTGGCTCATTGTTTTTGCTCCACTCATTTCATCTGCATATATTGTTGGACGCCACTTACCTGAATAGTTATATATTGTTCCCGTAATTTTTTCATCTCTGTAATCAGCAACCTCTTGTGCTTTTTCAAAATCTTCTATATTTATGCTTCTAGCTGTTATTCCTAATGTTGTATCTTTATATAGTTCGCTACATGCTATATTTAACAATTGCACTGCATTATTATAACCTTGTGCTCCTTGGAAGTTTACTGTTTGTGTTGTAGCACCATTTGCTGGCACTAAATTTACAGTGTCACCATCTATACTTAATATTCTCCAATCTGTTATTTTACAATTTCCTTTTGCATCTAAAGCTATAGTATCTGTGCTATTGGCTGTTGCATACGTTTTATCCCATGTATATGTTCCTGCTGGAACGTATCTTACCAATTGTCCTTCAGTTAATTCACTTACCTTTACTTGTATTGTTTTTGTTGTTCCAGATAGCTTTCCTGTTATTGTTACAGTTGCTGTTTCTCCACCTTCTGCAGATTCTTCAGCCGTTATTTTTCCAGTGCTATCCACGCTTATATTGCCTGTTGTTGGGCTTATAGAGTATTCTACCTCTTCTATTGTATCTAAATTATCTATTGTTATTTGCTTTTCTGCCCCTGGATTTATCATTATTGTCGTTTCTGGAGTCACTACCTTTTCTGCAACTCTTACAGTAGCATTTTCTATAGCTTCTACTACATTTAATGAAATTTCTTTTGACTTTATTCCACTTCCACTTACAGAAATTGTTGTAGTACCTATATCTACGGCATTTATCATTCCCTCATTACTTACTGTTGCAACGCTTGTTTCCGAAGAAGTGTACGTTCCCACTTGACCATTTACAAGACTTATTGGCACATTTGATGCTCCTTTTACTAAGGATACCGTTCCACCATCTCCTATGAATTTATCTCCTACCTGTATTTGACTTACTAAACCTCTTTCCTCGTTACTATCACCTAATGCTAAATCCGTTACAACATTACTTGATTTCTCTACTCCTAATTCAGACTGTATTGCGTATGCTTTTATTATTATTTTCTTTACATTTCCCATCTCAGCCACTTGTTCTGGTGTAAAATATATCCCATCTGCAAAGATTACCTCATCAAACAGCGCTTGCTCTGTTGTCGTTCCTGGCTCTAAGGTTTCATCATATTCATATACATATATGTTATATACTTGTCCATCTATTGTAGTATGCATTTCTTCGCCAACTCTTTGAGTCCATCCCCCTGTTTCTCCATCTGTCTCGTTTATTGTATAAGAAAATAAATTATCTTCATTATTTACCGGAACATATACCTTTAGGTACACATAGGCTGGATTCTTTCCAACATTTTCAACATTTGGTGCCTTTGTTATATGCTGTCCAGGCTCAATATTCTGTGCACCTTCTGGGGCTTCACCATTTTCCGATGCCGTATCCCAATCATCACCTTCTGTTAAATTTATTTCTATACTACCTATTGTAAATACATTTGTTGCCGTTTTAGTGCTCGTGAAGTATGCATAAATTCCTGTTGTAATCAATAATATTAACAATACTATTGTTGCCAATATCATCTTTTTTCTGTCTACCACCTTTGTAGTGTTTTCACTTTGATTCTCTTCAGTATTTTTTTCGAAGGTTTCCTCCTGAAATCCATCTATTTTTATTTCACTAGTTTCACTTTGATTTTCTTCTATTTCAATTTTCTCCATCTTCATCTCACTAGTTTCATTAAAGTTTTCTTCCATTTTTATCCTCCTCATCTTTTGTTTTTTACATTTACTCAACCTTATAATAACATAACAACATTTTTTTATCAAGACATTTTTATTTTTTTAACAAAAAGGTTACGGTTTTGTTTTTTGAGTAGCACCGCAAAAAGGACACAGAGAATTCTCTGTGCCCTTTCCCAAATCATCACGAAAGAAGTTTTAAGAAGTAATCTTCCTTCAAAAGAAGGATATTTTTTGTTTCTTCCAATTTGTCAGTAGAAAGCTTTTCTCTCTCCACGTATGCTTTTGCAAAGTGAACCAGAATATCTTGTGCAATCCTTAAGTATTTTTTTTCACTTTCTCCAACTGCTACATTTTGTAGCGCTATCTGAAGTTTTGAGTAATACTTTCCTCCCGTATAATCATTTACTACGGATTCTAAGTACCCCTGATACCACAGGAAAATGATATGCTTTTTATCGAGAAATTTACTTAATATATTAAATTCCCACTCACCAAGTTTATACATTTCCTTATATTCTTCAGGATGTTCCAAAGGAATCCCATTCATCTCATACGGGTTTGCAAGTACTTTTTTTATTCCAAATTTTAATAAATCATTACATTTTGGATTGTATGTTAAACAATCAAGTAATGCCTCTCGAATCAACAACAAATTGATTTCAAGATTTTCATTCGGACTGTTCTCCCATATTATAATCCAATTTTTTTCTGGATTATATACTGCTTGTGCACATTCATCAGTGTATTTCAGAGCTTCGCAGTGTTTTATATGGACTTCATATAGCTTTTCCCATCGAAGAAAAGGATAATCTATCTGTTGCGTTGATAACATCTCTATATATCTTTGTGCATATTCTTGGTATCCATTTTCTTCTCCTCTTTCACTTAAGACAGTGTCCTTAGGAAGAGAAACTTCACTCTGTACCTCTGCTGTAATTTTCATCCAATCGAATCCAGCATAAAAATACTTTCTATTTTCTTCTACTAAACACCAAATTGGTGCTGGCAAAAAAGCTATAAAAAGCAAGATTGCAATATACTTCCGGATTAGATGATGTTTCACGGTTGTTCTTTTTACTGCTTTTCCTCTAGTACCTTCAACTGTTTTATTCATTTGTTTTATACCTCCGAGATTTATTGATTTGGTTCATAATTAAACCTGTGCATTATTGTATCATATTATTATGTAAATTTCAAGTGTATTTCAAAAAATAAATGCCAACTTTATAGGCACCTGAACGTGAGACTATGGCATATAGACACTGTCTTATAACCTATCTCAACAATTCTGAAATCTCATCAACATACAATATATCTAATTTACTCATCGCCCTAGTAATTGTAACATACAACAATTTAGTATCTAAACTGTTTTTCTTGTACTTATCACTATTTGCATTAGCAATAATTACGCAATCAAACTCCAATCCCTTTGCAATATAGGACGGAACAATAGAAATACCCGCATTATATTCTGAATCCTTACCTTGAATTAATTTTACATTACTTCTAACAGTACTAATACTTCTTTGAATTTTCTTACATTCGTCCATATCTTTTCCAATAATCGCTATAGATTTATAACCTTCATTCAAATACCTATCAATTCGTAAATCAATATTGCTAATAACTTCTTTATAACTATTACACTTTTGAATACTTATAGAGTCTTTTCTGTCGATAACAGGCTCTCCTAAAACAATGAATTCTTTTTCATATTCTGGTAGTTTATCAATAACAGAATTTGCGACATTCATTATATCTTTGGTGGTTCTATATGTTTTTTGTAAAGTTGTATACGTAACTCTGGTATCTCTAAACTCCACATCTATAAATCTTTTCCAATTTTCTATTCCTCTATAATAGTGAACCCCTTGGGCTAGATCACCCAAAATAGTCATTGAATTACTATTCAAAATTGTCTTTAACACATCAAACTGAAACTCCCCATAATCTTGTGCCTCATCAATAACAACATGTTTAACTCTACACTTTTCTTTTATTCCTAATATTCTATATTGCAAATACATTATAGGTGCTAAATCTTCAAAAGATACTTCGTTTTTCTGCAAATTTTTCAATGTTGAATTTCTTAGATATGTAATAACCTTATTCGAAATACCCTCTACAAATTTCAAATTACTGTTAGATAGATTTTCCTTATTCTTATCGCTTTTTGCTTCATCTACATATTTTTCTTTTGAAATTATATCTTTTATATTTCTATCCCCAGTTAGTAATAAATAGTTTTCCAAGAAATCTTTATAATAATCTATACATGTCCTATTTGGCATCTGTTTCAAGTAATTTTTAACTACCTTTTTATAGTCTTTTTCAATTTGTTTAATTACCTTTTCATAATTTTCATATACCTCGACTCGCTCATTGCCCTGCAAATCCTTAATAGCATTACTTCTCTTAACTTTCAAGTCTTCAACTATTGCATCTGACTTTTTTCGTAATTCATAAGTTAAATTTTTCTCAATCTCATTAATTCTCATTGAAAAACTATACATTTTATATACATCTGTAAAAAGTTCATTTATCTCTTTATAATCCATTATTTTGTAGCTATTGAACATAAAATCTAATTTAGGTATATAGCTATTTTCAACATATTTCAGATATCCATCAATAATTTCTTTAAATTTTATTGATGACTTTAATTTTGATTCTTGCAATATTACATCAACATTTTCCTTATAATCATCATCTATCTCATCGTTTACAATCATTACAAGTTTTTCGTTGTTATCTGATATTCGTAATCTTTTGCCTATTACATCATACGCAAAATCTTCAAAAGTGTATTGTTTTACATTATTAACTCCTAAATCAGGAAGTATATTGGAAATATAATTTAGAAAAAATTTAGTCGGAGCAATAATCATAAATTCATCTGGTTTAAACTCCTTTTCATAATTGTAAATCAAATAGGCTATTCTATGGAGTGCTATTGTGGTTTTTCCGGCTTCCTGCAACTCCTTGAACAATTAGAGGTGCATCAATAGGAGCCCTTATTATTTTGTTTTGTTCATCTTGAATTGTTGCAACTATATTCTTTAATCTATCATCTGCCTTTTCTTCCAATGCATTTTGCAGTAACTCATCATTTCCCGTAACATTGATATCTACATACTTCTTTAGTTTCTGATTTTCTATGATATATTGCCTTTTTAAGGAAATCTCTCCTTCGATTTTTTCACCTAATGTACTATAACTTGCGTTGCCTATTTTTCCTTCATAATAAAGATTTGAAATTGGTGCTCTCCAATCAACTATTATTGGCTCCAAGGTTTTGCTATCCAATAATGATATTTTTCCTATGTAAAAGACTTCTTTGTTCTTATCTTTTTCTTGAAAATCCATTCTAGCAAAGTACGGAGTGTTCTTTATTTTTTTTATATTGTCTAATTTGTCAACATACATCTGCAAAACGAGCCCTTTTGCCAAATTTTCCATATCGTAATTCATATCTGTTTTACTTAAAGTAGCTTCTATTTCATTTTCTTCTTCCGTAATCCTGTCTACCGTACTTTTTAGTTTTTTCTCTTCTTCTAAAAACGTTTCCTTATCCATCTTCATTTCCTCCTCTACTTTTTATCTTAGAGTTTGGCTTCTGTGTTCGGAATGGGAACAGGTATCTCTCTATAGGTAACATATTATAAGCTTTTTAAATGTATTATGTCAATATTTTTAAAAATATTTTCTAAAAAAGTAGACGGCTCAAATTCATAATTCGAGCCATCTACTTTTCTCAATGCCTTTTCCATTTTTCAATCAATCTGGAAATCCTTTAAAGAAAACATTTTCCAACACAATAATGCTAAGTTTCTCATTAAGATTGTACTTTGCAAGAAGTATCGAATTAAACCCGTCCAACAAGAATTTGTTTTGGCTTATTATAATTGGTTTTGGTAACCTTCCATAATCTTTAAGGAAGTCCTCTTGTTTCATATATTTTTCACCTAATGGTTGGTCAATCCAGAAATTCACATAAATGTTGTTAAATATTTCATCCGAAAGGTATTCTTTGGGGATTGACTCAATTTCTCCTCTTTTCCGTTTTTCTTGCTTAACCCTTAAATCTTCTTTGAATTTTCTTAGTTTTTCCTCATTGTTTCCATCTTTTGCGTATTTTATCCTTCTGTACTCTTCAAACTCATCTAGGTACATATTTTCCTTCTCATTATTACACTCACTACATGCTGGTCTTAAATTGTTTGTAATAGTTGGTCCACCAAATTCTTGAGGTATCAGATGATCTTTTGTTATCCTAGAAAAGTATTTTGTGTTGTCCGTTTCTAAAGCATTCGGCCGTTTTTTTCTATGACAAAAGAAACATTCATCATTGCCATATACTAAGTATGTTAACTTTGTCATTATCTTTGCGAAAGCCCCTGCTCTGTATATGAACAGATTTCCATTCTTTACCTCTGCGTTACCGTCTTCAAATTTGAAGTCGTAGTCAGGAAGTATAAGTTTCATTTTTAATTCTCCTTTCATATTTTGAATTATCAAACATTGAAATTATATAGTTGTTTAAATACTCTTATGTAATTAATATCACATTTTTGATGTATAATCAACCTCTTTTTTTAATTCCATACAGATATTTTATCCTCCTGGTGTTACAGTTCATCCATTTTTTCTTTTCTCTACAACTAATCTATATAATTTTCCCTTAGGTAACCATATTGGTATGTAAAAATATTATATTTAACTAAATGTAGAACCCTCCCTAATTATTTCAAAATTGAAACAAATGAAGACCGTCCCCAAATGTTCCAAATGTTTCAAATGTTTCAAAAAAACTATAAACTGTATAATTCCTTAATATCCCAAGTAGTGCCTTCCTTTGAATCATTTACTATAATTCCAATACTGTCCAATTGGCTTCTAATTTCATCAGCAACACTATAATTTCTATCTGCTTTAGCCTGTGCTCTTTCTTCTATTTTTTTGTTAATATCATCTACGTTTAATCCTAATTTATTAATATATTTTTTCTTTAAACTATATATTAAATCATTGATATCTTCTTTAAACAATCCTATTACACTATAGCATCTTACTATTTCATTTCTAATTTTTTCTAATATATATGCCTTCTCATCTGTTGTAATTTTGCTATCTTTTAGTAAATTATTAACATACTTAAAGTCTGAAAATAAACTAGCAACAGCAACAGGAGTGTTGAAATCATCATCCATAGCTTCTCTAAACTTAGCTTCAATTTTATCTGCAACATCATTTTCGACCTCTTCTCTACCTGTATTACCTGCTAAAAAATTGTTTATGGACTTCATCGTATTATAGAAATAGTATAAATGCTTCTCAGCTAATGCAAATTCTCCTTCTCCCAAGTCTATATCAGATGAATAGCTTTTAGAAACTATGGCATATCTTATTACTTCAGGATTATATAATTCTAAAGCTTGCTTTATAGTTAGCGAATTTCCTAATGATTTACTCATTTTTTGTCCATTTATTTTTATTAATCCATTATGAATCCAATAATTTGCAAGTGGCTTTCCTGTTAGTGCTTCACTTTGGGCAATTTCGTTTTCGTGGTGTGGAAATATTAAATCTTTTCCACCGCCATGGATATCTATTGTTTCTCCAAGGTTATGTAATACCATGCATGAACATTCAATATGCCAACCAGGTCTCCCTTCTCCCCATGGTGATTTCCAGGAAATTTCCCCCGGCTTTGCAGACTTCCATACGGCAAAATCTAATGGGTCTTGTTTCCCTTCTTCAACATCTTTTCGTACTCCATTTAATAAATCTTCTGTATTTATATTAGACAATTTGCCATACTCTTTGAACTTTCTAACGCTATAATAAACATCACCTTTTTCTGTAGGATATGCATATCCTTTTTCTATCAATTTTGTTACAAATTCAATAATATTATCTATGTTCTCTGATGCCTTTGCTTTAACATCTGGGAAATCTACTTCAAGTTCTTTAAATACTTCCTCTGCTGCCCTTATTCTGTCTTCTGAGTATTTAAGTGCATCCATGTGTAAGCTATTAGCTCTAGCTATTATCTTATCATCTACATCAGTATAATTACGAACATATTTTACCTTGTATCCTAAAAATCTTAAATAACAACATATCATATCGTATGTAATTGACGCTCTTGCGTGACCTATATGTGAATCATCATACACTGTAATTCCACAAGCATACATTTTTACACTATCCTTTTCTATTGGTTTAAATTCTTCCTTTCTCCTAGTTAATGAATTATAAATCTTCATTAAAATTCCTCCTATCTTGATATTATTGTTATTTAAGTATTTAATACTTACGCATCATTATACTTCAATTTTTAGAAAATAGCAACACTTTTTGAAATTACCCTGGAAATTGAAGTTACTGTGTTATTACTACTATGAAAACCTACTACTAGTCAGCCTTAGTACTTTTTACAAAATAATTCTAAGGTTTGGGCTACTCAAAAGACGAAACGGTTAAACTGTAACCAAAAATTAAATGTTACAGGTCAGGTGGCTATTAAAGTAGAGTAGTCAAAAATTAAAATTATGTAAG
>CAMPBM010000052.1 GCA_946637865.1 uncultured Lachnospiraceae bacterium
GATTACATAATTTTGATTTTTTACGGCTTATTGCAAAAGCCGTGAATTGTAACACCCATTGTTTTACTGGTCAGCCATAGCCCCCAAAAAAGAAAAGATGTGACTAACACACCTTAGCCACAATGACAGTCATATCATCTTTTTCTTTTCCATAATCATTATCAATTGCCTCTGATATAATTATATCTGCAATTTTCTGCACATCATCAACATTTATCTCTTCCAATAAATACTTCAGCCATAAATCTTTATTTTGATAATCTGAATTAGATTCTATAATTCCATCTGAGCACATGACAATAATGTCTCCCTTTTCTATATCTTTGTCATATACAATTAAATCTATTTTATCTAATATACCTGTTGGCATTGAAATTGACTTTAATAGCTGTACATTCTTATTTCTTTTGATATACGTTGGACAAGCAGCATTTTTAACAAATTCCATATTTTCAGTGTATAAGTCTAATATAGCAACGTCCAAGGTAGCGTACATATCTTCTTCTTTCATTGTAGTAGCCAATGTTGAATTAATCAATTTGATAGAAGTGTCTTTTTTAAACCCTGAAGTCAACAGTCTTTCCAGCATCTTTATTGCTATTTTGCTACTTTTTCTAGCCTCTGGTCCAGATCCCATTCCATCGCTTAAAGCTATTAAGTATTTTCCATCCTCTAGCCTAGTTTGAATACTAGTATCTCCCGAAACAGGAGAACCATTCTTTGTTGATTTTGCTATTCCTATTTGTAAGCTATGTTTATCTTTTGACATATATGAAAATTTACAAATATCACTATCTTTCCTTAATCCACAGATTTGATTTGTTAAATTCATATCTTCTTTCAAAACTCGTGATATCACCTGTTCTATCACTTTACATGGACATGTTGTTCCATCTAAATCATCACAACTCTTTTGATATACTATAACGTTATATCTTCCAGATTCATCCTGTTTTAAATGAATTTCTGTAACTATAATTTGCTTTTGCTTTAACAATTGTATAATTTGTTCTTTTTCCTTCTTGAATGTATCATTTATATCATTATATTGAGATTCCTTTATATCATTAGCCATTTCAGCAATTATTTCAGAAACACCTTGTAACTGCGCTGATACATTTTTATTGTTTTCTTCCATTTTCTTTTTATAAACAAAATTCATTTTACTTGTCTTATATGAATAATTAATTTTCTTTATCATTTCAGAAATATCTTTTTCAATATTATTATTCTCAACCTCATCTTCTTCATCAAAACCTAAAATATAATTATTATGATTAGAAAATATTTCTACTAACTGGTTTTTCGTAATCTTTGTATTTATTAGTAATACTTTGAAAATATCTGAAACAATATCATCTTGATAATATAGCTCCTCGTATAACATATTATCTTCCAAATCTTCTATATTGTTATGCAATTCCTTTACAAAAATTTCTTCATTTTCTTTTTCTATTTTTGTCATATCATCATCTAGAACAGTAGCTGCAGTTTGTGTATAACCCTGTGCTAATTCTGATATTGTTTCAGAAATATCAGTCAGCTTTCTTATCGTTTCTTTACTTCCTTCAATAGCTCTTTCCGTAGTTTCTGGCAGCATTTTTGAAGCATTAAACACATCATCCATAGCGTATTCCACGCGTTTTGGTAATAGTAACAATCCTAGCGATGCAATAAATATTTCCTGAAATTTAGTTATAGGAATAATATTTCCATTAGCTACACCTGTTAAAACTGTGTTTCCAATTACAAAGCCTACAATTACACCTGGTTTTCCAAACCTGCTAAGTAGTCCTGATAGTAAACCTGAAATAGAATATACTGCAATCACCATAGGATTACTTTCTGCTATTATTCCCAAAACAATCCCTACAGTTATCCCTCCAGTAGCACCCACCAGCATTCCATTTTTCCATCCTAAAATTAAAACCATTAAAATACAAAGTATATTTCTTAATGAATAATTCAATATATGTATAGGTACTAACGCAGAAAACGCAACAGTTAGTAGCATACATGCGCCCATAAGTTCTTCTATTGAAAAAACTTTCTTATAGTTAAAACCTCTTATTACGGTTATAGAATTGGCAAATATCTTATAAAAAATGAATACTACAATTGATTGCATAATTCCAATTAATAAATCATATAAATAAAATGTCCCAAATATTAACGGTGCTATTTGCACAATTAAACTTGAAATTGCAACATTCTTTCCTACTTTTCTTTTTTCATTACATTCATATTGTATTCTTGTTTTAAAAACAAATAAACTTGCAAAAAACACTAAGAATGTAATTATATAGCTTAACAACCCTTTAGCTCCAAATCCAATGCCAGTCCCAATACATGTGATTATAAAAACCGCGCCCACTGGTATTTCATTACTCAGTGTAGCTCCTACTATTGCTAATGCAAATGGTGCTAGTTTAAGTGAGCTATTACCACCAAAACTTACCATAGATACCATTAACGCGACTATATACAATAATATATTTTGCTTTATAAAAAAGTTTTTAGTTAATTCTTTAATATCAGCAAATTTATACAATTCAACATCCTTTTTTTGGCTTTTCCTTTTTACTTTTTTATAGCCATTTGACATATTTTGAAACATCCTTACCACCTCAATACTTTTTTCTTACATATTCTAATATACTTAGAAGTAATTTTTTTGTCAGTTTTAATATGTAATCTTAAAAAAGTTTCTTACATATTGTGATATATTACTTATCGTAAATATAATATCTTTTTTTATACTACAATTTACTTATCATATTTTATCTTATATTTGTAGAAATTACAATATATTGACACATCTTTTTTTTATTTTATTATATGGGAGTAGTTACAGTTCAGCCATTTTTTCTAAATAGTCCCCTTGACGCATTCACCTAAAATAATAATCACAATTTTTATACTCCTGCATATAATACTAATAGTATTTCCAATCTCATAAAATTCATATTAAGTAGGTGATTTAGTTGAATGAAGACATGTCTAAAATGTTTGAGAATTTTAGTAACATCATGAATAATCCTGAAATGTCCAATAAAATGAGAACTTTTCTTGACGCCCTGAACAATACTAGTAACAATGCTAACAACATTAATATTAGCAACAATTCTACCGATAATTATAATAAAACAACCTCTGACACAAACCATAGTAAAAAAAAGGATAACACCAGAGATGAAATTGATGACAACTCTAATAGCAACACTTCCAACGAAAAAAACTACAATACCAGTACTCAAACATATTCCAATGACAACATTAACAACAATTATAGAAACACTGAAGCTACCGATTCTACAGCTGAAACAGCTACAACTTCAAACAATATTTTTGGTAACATAGATTTTAATACCATTTTTAAAATTCAACAAATAATGAATTCATTAAATGACACAAAAAGCGATTCAAGGAGTAATTTACTATTATCACTAAAGCCGTATTTGAAAGAAAGTAGAAAAAATAAAATTGATCAATATATACAATTAATGAAAATAGGAAAAATTTTTGAAACAATGAATTTATTTGGTGGTGACAACAAATATGTATAATCCTAGAAATCCATTTTTCATTAACTCCCCGTATCAAAATAGAAAATTTTTTAACAATCATATCCAAAGGTCTTCACAATATCCACGCTATACAAGAAATTCATTTTGTACCAATTTAAATAATGTAGAAAGAGAGAGAGAATGTATTGATTCTAAAAAAACTTATAAAAAGCCCGAAATTGATTCATCCTTATCGGATTTTTCCGGCAAAACTAATAACAGTAGAACTTCTGTAACAGATCATAGCTTTAAATCTAAAATCGAAGATGAGTTTTTTGAAGTATTTGGATTAAAAATATATTATGACGATTTACTAATAATATGTATACTTATTTTTTTATATCAAGAAGGCGTTCAAGACGAATACTTATTTATATCATTAATACTACTATTACTAACCTAAAAGATAAGATTGCTATTCAATAACAATCTTATCTTCTTCATTTAAAAAAGCATTAGTTTTTATAATGTCATCTTCAACTTCTTCCTTTTCACATTCTCTAACCACATTAGAAATTCTAATCTGATGTGCCTCGATTGATCCTGCGGAAATAATTGCCTCCTTGTTTCCTTTTGCACCTGCATGCGCAAGTCCTCTTAATACTCCAAGAACGACAATATTTTCACCAGCTATAACTTCTGCTCCATTATTAACATCACCTAAAATTACTATACTTCCTTCGAATTCTACCTTTTGTCCAGATCTTAAAGACTTTCTATAAAACTTAGTATTTGAGGTAGCAATCTCTTTATTAAAGGGTTTGCGAATACCATGTAAACCAAGCATTTTAGAGCATGAGAAATTAACATCTACATCAAAAAACTTATCAATAACCTTTTGAATAGCATACATTTCTTTAGTTTTAAAATCCTTTCCCATAATAATTACTTCCGGATTAACATTTTGGTATAATTCCTTTAACTCCGGTAGTTTTCTTTTTAAGCCATTAACAAATACCTTAAATTCCACATCATTGCTAACTTTAACAGTAATTTGTTTCTTTTTTAACCTAAACCCAATACCATTAATAGCCATTTCTCTCATCCTTTCCGTATTCTACTACATCCTTAGTATTTTTATTTTTTATATATTTTGTTCTATAATTAGCGTACTCTTTTATTTTTATATTAAATTTTTTATTGCCTATATTATTACATTTATATATTTATTGCTATCTGTTAAAATTGTATAATTAATTATCTTACAATTTGATTACTTGGAATTGCTTCTTGTGATTCAACAATTTTGCTAGCATTCATTCCAAAATATTCAGCGAAAATATCTCTAGCTACTTCTGCTGTGTAGCCACCGCGAATTACAATTTTCAACAATTACGACAATAGCAATTTCCGGGTCATCGTACGGAGCAAATCCAGCAAACCAACCATTAGTTTTATTTCCAACTTGTGCAGTTCCTGTCTTACCTGCAACTTCAATATTAAATCCAGCAAAAGTTGAATATGCAGTTCCTCCAAATTCACTAGTAACGCCCTTCATTCCTTCTAATACTGCCTTTAAATTATCTGGAGAAATGTTTAAATCATCAGTGTTATTACTTGAATCAAAGTTCAATTTTTTACTTACATAATCATTTATTTCTTCCCTAGACATCTCATTTCCGTTACTATCTATTATTGTTTTAATTAAAGTAACATCAATATTCTTTCCGCCATTAGCTAACATACTAATATATTTTGCCATTTGTAAAGGCGTAAAATTATTATAACTCTGTCCAATTGCTGCAGATAGTGTTTCTCCTAAGTACCAAGTTCTTCCTTCCTCATCTGCTATTGAAACACTTGCGACTTTTCCACTTGCTTCACTAGGTAGTTCAACTTGCGTTTTTTGTCCTAATCCAAAATATCTAGCATATTTTTCCAAAGTTTCTATACCAATTCTATTACCCACCTCGTAGAAGAAATAGTTACATGAATGTTTGATTGCATTTGATACGTTTAAATACCCATGACCTCTTCTGTATTCCGTATAGAACCAACATACTGGTTTATGTGCGTAGGGATACACACCTGTATCATTTATAGTTGTTTTTGTATTAATAGCACCCGTTTCAAGTCCAGCTATCGCAGTTACCATTTTAAAAATTGATCCTGGAGCATATGTACCACTAATCGCTCTATTATACAAGGCTGAGGTTTGTTGATATTCTTGATATTTTTCATTACTTATTCCATCTATAAACAATTGAGGCTCATAATCTGGATAACTTGCCATTCCTAAAATTTCTCCAGTTTTAACATTCATAACAACCGCCGCACCTGCGTTAGCATCGCTTGAAGATGAAAATCCACCCGTTGAAATTTTTGTTATGTTATCTTTCAAAGCTTTTTCCGTAATAGCTTGTACATTGGAATCTATGGTCAAAACGACATCCGAGCCGGCAACTGCTTCTTGTTCAATGTATTCTCCTGTAATAGTTCCCTCAATATCCATATCAATCTGTCTAATACCATTTTTTCCCTTTAGCAAATCTTCAAATACGTATTGAATTCCTGTTTTTCCTATTAAATCATTCATATCGTATGTATTTGTAGTTTCGCTTAATTCCTTTTGAGTAATTTTTCCAATAGTTCCTAAAATATGTGAAGCCAAACTTCCTGATGTATATTGAATAATAGGCTCTGTTGTGACATCTATTCCAGCAAATTGTGTATTTTTTTCACTTAGTTCCAACACACTCTCTCTACTTAAATTTCCGCATATTTCTACAGCCTTAGTGCTACTATACCCGTTTTGAGATATTTCGTATCTTATCGCCATTATTTTTCTAGCCTCAATAATATCATTACTTTGTATTTCATATTTTTCTTTGAATATGTAAAAGCAATCTTCTGCCGAAGCATCTTCGTTAAATTGCATCTTTTTCTTCCAGTTTTTTAAATATTCCTCATCTTGAGAAGTAAAAGCAAATGGTTCAACGGTAATAGGAATATTGTCATAGTACTTATCACCATTTTTTTCAAGTATTCTTATTATATTCAATATAGTTTCGTTTAGTGTTTGGTTATCTACTTTTGTTTTATATAAATCTAATCTAAAGCCCATTGTATTAGATACAAAAGCATTTCCTGTTCTATCTAAAATATTTCCTCTGGCAGCTTTTAAAACAGACTCTCTTGTTAACCTAGTATTAGATTGATTTCTATATTCCTGTCCTTTTAATATCTGCAGATTAAAAAGCTGTACTAATAAAATTATTCCTAATGCATACACTATAATGGAAAGGATATTATATTTTAATTTGTTATTTTTAGTTTCCAAATTACCCAATTTCTCACCTTCTTTCTTTAAATTTACCTATAAAAGAGATAATTAATATAATAAAAAATTAAAAATATCTGGTTAACGTTTTCCTCTTTTTAAAGGTATTTTCAAAGAAATATCCCATTTTCTTTATAGCCGGATATAATATTATAGTTAACAAAACATTAAAAATAACCTCAATTAACAGTATTTTTATAAAACCTAGTGCTTGCACTGGAATTAAGTTTCTTATTGTAGTGTATATATACACTACACTTTCAAAAAGGATAGTGCTCCCTGCTGACATTAGTAAAATAGTAATTTTACTATCTTTTGAAAAGTTTTTATCAAATGATCCTCCTAAGAATCCAATAACTGCGAACATTATTGCAGATATTCCGTATTGGTTTACCTCCCAGCATATCCAAATAAATACCAAATATAAATCCAAATGGAATAGCAATATTTTTACCCATATACAAACCTATACATAGCATCAACACAATAAACATATTTGGTTTAATCCCTGCAATATTGAACCAATTAAAAAAATTAATTTGTAAAAAATATAATATATAAAATGCTATAATTATTATTAGAATTGAAATTGTTTTTTTCAGTGAATTCACCCTCTTTATTTAATTTGTTATAACCAAAACTGTTTCTAATTTTGAAAAATCTACCGCAGTTTCAATAATTGCATATCTATTAGTAATATTTTTTGTATTTACTACCTGTTTAACAGTACCTATATGGATACCTTTTGGATAAATACCTCCTATACCAGAGGTCTCTACATTATCCCCTTCAAGCACATTTGCCTCTGTAGGTATAAAAGTAGCCTTCATCTCATTATTAGAATCTATTATTCCTTTTGCAATAATACTATCTCCAGTGGTACTTATCGTACTTGCTACAGAGCTTGAGGTATCAACAATAGTTTGAACCTTTGCTGTATCCTCTGCAACAGATATTACATATCCTACTAATCCCTTATCAGAAATTACTGTCATGTTTACACCTATTCCATTTTTTTTTCCAGCATTTATTGTAACAATTTTGCTATAATTACCAATATCCGATTGTATTACATAAGCTGGATGAGTTGTATATTCTGTATATTTATCTGTTAAATTTACATACTCTCTAAGAGTTGCATTTTCTGCTTTTAAAATTTCTAATTCTCTTAAGGATTGTTCCAGTTCACTATTTTCTGTTTTTAACTTTTCATTTTCTTCCTTCATTGCTTCAAGATTTACAAAGAAAGTGCTATTTCCACTAATTTTATTTTTTAAATATACCAATCCACTCTGTATCGAATTCACAAAATTTGTAAGTGGATTTCCATTTTGGGACATTTTTTCTATTCTAGTATTCGATACAACAACTAAAAATATTAAGATTAAACTAGTAATAACTATTCCAACTACTGTACTTTTTTTGTTTTTATTCATCTTGGTACGCTATTCCTTTCTTTACCGTGTTTTATTATAAACTGCTATCTTCTTTTTCTCGTATCTAGCAAGACTGATTTCAATCTTTCCAATTCCTCTAATGTTTTGCCTGCGCCTCTTGCAACACAATCCAAAGGGTTGTCCGCAATAATAACTGGCATACCTGTTGATATGCTTAGAAGCTTGTCAAAATTTCTTATTAAAGCTCCTCCACCTGCTAAAACAATACCCTTTTCCATTATATCTGATGCAAGTTCTGGTGGTGTCCTTTCTAAGGTAGTTTTTATTATATCAATAATTTTTCCTATAGACTCCTGCATAGCTTCCTGCATTTGAACAGATGTTACACAAATAGTCTTAGGTAATCCAGTTGTTAAATCTCTACCCTTTACTTGTCTAGACATTTCAGCCATTAAAGGCAAAGCACAACCAATCTCCATTTTTATTTCTTCTGCAGTTGCAGTCCCAATTGCAACATTCATTTCTTTTTTTATATAATTTATAATATCTTCATCGAGTTCATCACCCGCTATTCTTACAGAATTACTAACAACTATACCTCCTAAAGAAATAACAGCAACTTCAGTAGTACCACCACCTATATCAACTATTATATTTCCACTTGGTTCTGCTATGTCAATATTAGCTCCTATCGCTGCTGCCATTGGTTCTTCTATAAAATATACACTCTTCGCACCTGCATATAAAATTGCCTCTTCAACAGCCCTTTCTTCAACTTCTGTAATGCCTGATGGAACTCCAACAACAACCCTAGGTTTTCCTATATTATATTTACGATATACTTTACTTAATACATCCCTTAACATTAGTTGAGTTCCAGTAAAATCTGCTATAACTCCTGCTTTCATAGGTCTTATTGCATTAATATCTTCTGGCGTTCTTCCTAGCATTTCTTTAGCTTCATATCCAGTTGCTACTATATTTCCAGACTTTTTATTTATTGCAACCACAGAAGGTTCTTTTAATACAATTCCTTTTCCTTTTAATGTAACTAAAAGATTTGCAGTTCCTAAATCAATGCCCACATCCTTAGATGATAGCGAAAAAAAATTCTTAAATCTAGAATTTCCCATCTATTTACACAATCCTTTCTGCTGAAAAAATACTTGTATAACACCTATTTCCAATAACAATATGATCTAATAATTGTATTCCAACAATACTTGATGCCTGATACAATCTTTTTGTCATTTCAATATCAGCAACACTCGGTGTTGAATCACCACTTGGGTGATTATGTACTAATATAATTTTGGGAACTCCAGCCTTAATTGCCTCATGAAGTATTTCCTTTGGCTCGACTATAGCAGAATTAATACCACCCTTTGAAATATCTACAATTCGCACTATAACATTCTTAGCATTCAATAATAATAACTTTACATACTCAACTTTTTCAAATCTCAACTCTTCCATTAGAAGCTCTGCAACATCTAGAGATGACGTTATTTTTATTTGCCTTTTCTTTACTGGTTGTGCCATTCTTCTAGCCAGTTCGCAAACTGCCTTTAACTGAATTGCTTTAACTTTTCCTATTCCCTTAATCTTCTGAAATTCCTCCAAGGATATTCCTTGCAGTGCTTCCAATAAATTATCATTCTGACCGTTTGCACAAGATAATTCTTTATTAGTTTCGCAACAAGATAATACATTTTTATCATTCTCTTTTGGGGATTTTCCTGCATTTCCTTCTAGATACAAATTTCCTTTTGAAGAAACTTTCATACTCTTACTATCTGTTAAAGATAAAACTTTATTCGCAAGTTCTACAGAGGTATTCTCTTTTGTTCCACTCTTAATTATTATTGCCAAAAGTTCAGCATTTGATAACATTTTTTCACCATATAATTCCAATTTTTCGTATGGTCTTTCACATTCTGGAAGTTGTTTAATTTTTATTGTCATAAATCTCCTTTCCCCCAGAATATATTAGTTTTGTTCTTCTTTATTAACTATCTTTCGTACTATCAATAATTACTAAAATCCACTAATCTTATACCTTTCTATAGATAAAAATAGCTATTGCCATACCTATTATACTAGCAATATTTATTCTGAGTAGCAAAGAAAATGTTAAATCAATAATGCTTAGATTTAGTTTTAGTGGTTCTGAAAGTCCAAAACTTTCACCATATGACAACCACCATAACCCCTCAACCTTTGATGCAAGTTGACCTATTAAACCTCCTATTACTAAACCAGATAATATAAATACTATTAATATCCATACACTTTTATCTCTTGTAGCCATCAGATTTCCCCCTCTTCCTTATTCAGGATAAATTTTTACTTTTGTAATTATATTTCGTATTATATATTGAAAAAAATTTTTTTTCAATAGCTTTCATACTTTTTCTGAAAGAATTGTTACTATTCAGTTACAGGTCAGCCTTGGGCTTTTGCAATAAGCCGTCCAATATAAGAATTACGT
>CAMPBM010000053.1 GCA_946637865.1 uncultured Lachnospiraceae bacterium
GAACGGAGTATTAATATATTTCATCAACATTATGGGCACCTGAATTGTAACTTTTTGTGTTGTGTTACAGGTCAGCCATTATATTGGACGGCTTATTGCAAAAGCCCCAGCTGACCTGTAACTTTTGTCTTTTATGGGCGAAGTAGGTTTTCTTCCCCCACTATCTCAGCAAATTCCCTATAAATATCCTTGCTCATCAAAACTCCACCTGCCGAATCAATTCTATCACCATTCTTAATATCAATCCTACAATTATTCCTCTCACCTGCAAAAAACTTTATTATTCCCCTTAAACGATCTTTCTGCAAATCAGATAAGTTTGTAATATCTATTGTTAAAACATGGGAATTCCTTGCCACCTCCTCTGCCTTAAACTCTACAATCTTATTTGCCACAATTTTTACATCTTCATCTTCTCTAACACTAAGCCTTCCTTCTACCAGCACAATGCTTTCATTTAATAAGATGTTAGAGCACATTTGATAGCAGTTTTCAAACACTATTACCTCGCATTGTCCATATAAATCCTCTATTGTAACAAAAGCCATTATTTTATTTGTTTTAGTATATTTCTTGTTAACATTTTCTATAACACCAACTATCTTAACTAATTGTCCATCCCTATATCTTGGTACATCTTGCATATCGTCATTTTCCTGCATTTCCTTCATTCGCAAAGTATTTATAGTAGTTTCCTCTTCTATCCTCTTTCTATAGCCTTCCAAAGGATGTCCAGAAATATATAATCCAAGCATTTCTTTTTCCATAGACAATAACTCTTTTTCAGAATATTCCTTCAAAACTGTATATTTATATTTCATTTTATCTAATTGATTAGCAACACTATTTTCTTCTTCACTAGCATTAGCTTCTTCTTCTCCATAGCTTTGAAACGCCATATCAAACATACTAACTTGTCCTTTTAAACTTTTTTTACTAGTATCAGAGATACTATCTATTATATCCTCATACGATGCCATAAGCGTACTTCTAGTTTGTTCAAAATCATCAAAAACTCCTGCCTTTATCAAACTTTCTATACACTTCTTGTTTACTGAGCTACCTTGCATTCTTTCACAGAAATCCGAAAAATCTTTAAATTTTCCATTTTCCTCACGATTATTAACAATACTTTCAATTACGCTTGTTCCAACATTTTTAATGCTCCCTAATCCAAATCTTATTTTCCCTTCGTCGACCGTGAATTTAGTATAACTTTTATTTATATCTGGCTTTAGAATTTCAATTCCCATCTTTTTACATTCTTCTATGTATAATGGCACCTTATCCAAATTTCCTAGGAAACTGTTTAAGGTAGCGGCCATAAATTCTTCTTTATAATATGCTTTTAAAAATGCCGTTTGATACGATACTACAGCATACGCAGCAGCATGTGATTTATTAAATGCATACTTTGCAAACTCCGCCATCTCATCAAATATGGTATTTGCAGATTGTTCATCTATACCATTACGAACACATCCTGGGATTATTACCTTTCCATCATCATCAACTTGACCATGAATAAAATATTCTCTCTCTTTTGCCATAACATCTAATTTTTTCTTTCCCATGGCACGCCTTACTAAGTCGGCTCTACCAAGCGAATATCCTGCTAAATCTCTAACTATTTGCATTACCTGCTCCTGATATACCATACAGCCGTATGTTACTTCTAGTATAGGTTTTAGTGATGGATGGGTATATACCGCATGTTCTGGATCTTGTTTATTTGCAATATATCTTGGAATCTGGTCCATAGGACCTGGTCTATATAATGAAACTCCAGCTATTATATCTTCTAGGCAATCTGGTTTTAGCTCCTTCATAAAGTTAGTCATTCCTTGACTTTCGAACTGGAATATCCCCATGCTTTCGCCATTTTGCCATAATTTATATACTTTTGGGTCATCCATGTTTCTATCAAACTGAACTTCTATTCCTCTGTTTTTCTTAACTAAATCTATGGTATCCTGTATAACCGTTAATGTACGCAAGCCTAAGAAATCCATTTTTAGAAGGCCGTAATTCTTCAAGAGTGGTCATTATAAATTGTGTAGAGATTAAACCATCTCTTACATATAATGGAACGTAGGTATCTACTGGTTCTTTAGTAATAACAATTCCACACGCATGGGTAGAAGCCTGTCTAGGCATTCCCTCCAGTCCCATAGCGATTTCTAGCAATTTTTTTACCTCCGAATCATTTTCATACAATTCACGTAATTCTCTATTTTGTTCAATTGCTTTTTTTATAGTTATGTGAAGCTCATTTGGAATCATCTTAGCAAGTTTGTCCGCTTCTGCATACGACACATCTAGCGCTCTAGCTACATCGCGAATTACCATTCTTGCAGACATAGTTCCGAAAGTAATAATTTGTGAAACATGGTCATGCCCATACTTTCTTCCAACATAGTCTATAACCTCTTGACGTCTTTCATAACAAAAATCGACGTCGAAATCTGGCATGCTTACCCTCTCAGGGTTAAGGAATCTTTCAAAAATCAAATTATACTTTATTGGGTCAATATCAGTTATTCCAATTGCATACGCAACAATCGAGCCAGCACCAGAACCACGACCTGGTCCTACAGGAATTCCTTGGGATTTGGCATAATTTATATAATCCCAAACTATTAAAAAGTAATCTACATATCCCATCTTCTTTATTACAGATAATTCATATTCGGCTCTGTCTAATATTTCCTTTGTAATTTTATCTCCATACTTCTTCTTTAGTCCTTCATCACATTTTTGTTTTAAAAAATCATAATGAGTTTCAAATTCTTCTGGTACATCATAATTAGGCAATATTGTGTGACCAAATTCAAACTCTACATTACACTTTTGAGCAACCTCCACTGTATTTTGTATAGCGTCTGGTAGATTCTTAAAGTATTCTTCCATTTCTTCTGGTGATTTTATATAAAAATCATTTGTCTCAAACGACATTCTATCAGAATCTGTCATTCTTTTTCCTGTCTGAATACATAGTAACACTTCATGATTATAATAATCCTCTTTAGTTAAGTAGTGTGCATCGTTAGTAGCAACTAGTTTAATACCCAGCTTACGTGATAACTGTACTAGCTTCTGGTTAACCATTATCTGGTCACGCAAGCTATTGGCTTGTACTTCTAAATAATAATCTTCACCAAATAAATTCTTATACCAAAGTGCCACTTCTTCAGCCTTCTCTATCCCATCTCTCATTATTGTTTGCGGAACTTCCCCTGCCAGGCAGGCACTGCAACAAATTAGACCTTCATGATACTTTTCCAAAATTTCTTTATCTATTCGTGGTTTATAATAGTACCCATCAACAAAACCTAATGAAACAAGTTTGGATAAATTTTTGTAACCCTCGTTGTTTTTTGCCAGTAATATTAAATGATTATATTTATTATCAATATTAGGCTCTTTGTCGAACCTTGTACGAGGTGCAACATAAACTTCACAACCTATTATAGGTTTGATGCCATTAGCTTTACATGCTTTATAAAAATCAATTGCTCCAAACATAACGCCGTGGTCTGTTATGGCTATCGCATCCATACCTAATTCCTTTGCTCTTACTGGTAAATCCTTTATTCTATTTGCACCATCTAATAAACTGAATTCACTATGTACGTGTAGGTGTACAAATTTCGACATATTCCTTACTTCCCTTCTAATTAATGTGATTTGTGTTTTATATTTGCAATTATACCATACTGGCATTGCTATTCGCAACCTAAACCATAAATTAAATGAAGGTGAAACATTTGGGGACGGTCTTAATTTGTTTCAAAAATTTTTTAAATGAAACATTTGGGGACGGTCTTAATTTGTTTCAAAATTTTTTAAAATAATATTGACAAATGAACATAATTATGTTACAATGTGTTTTATGTTGAGCTTGTCTCACACTATATTATTATTATAAGGAGGGTTCAGAAAATGAACACCACAGCGTTATCACCCACCCCCACAATTATTTATCCGGCACAGGTACTTGCTGCAATATGTAAGGAACTCGGTTGCGAGGTTCCTAGCAACGGAATGTTTCTTGAGAAAGTACGCATAAGAAACAGAGATTTAATAATCTCGGCTCCAGAAAATGCGATACAGCTCATAAAAAAGTATTTGCACATTAACGGTGTCATAATCGAAACATTAAACGAACACTCTATCAGAGTTCCGTTCGTTTAATAAGGAAAAGCCTCTCTGCTTACACTAAAGCAGGGAGGTTTTTCCTATTCAATAAAATCTGTAAACAAATTCCTAGCCATCTGCACTCCAGAAGCAGATGCCATCATCAACCCTCTTGTCATTCCTCCTCCATCTCCAATTGAATATAATCCTTTTATACATGTTTCAAATTTCTCATTAATTATAACTTTATTGCTATAAAACTTTATTTCTGGACCATATAGCAAATTATCTGGATGTGCAAAACCTTCTATAATTTTATCCATTTCCTTTATAAATTGTAAAATATCTGTCATTGTTCTATATCCTATTGCAAAAGTTATATCGCCAGCAACAGCAGATTTCAAAGTTGGTACTACTGAATTTTTTTCTAATTCTTCTTGCCAAGTTCTTTTACCTCTATTAATATCACCTAGTCTTTGAACCACTACATTTCCCTCGCCTAATTCATTTAGATTTTTTGCAACATTTCGTCCATATTCAATAGGTTTATTAAACGGATGAGTAAAGTCGTGAGATACCAAAATTGCCAAGTTTGTATTATTACTCTTTTTGTCTTTATATGAGTGACCATTTACTAAAGTTAAATTATTATCATATACCTCTGAAGAAACAAAGCCACTCGGATTTTGGCAAAAAGTTCTTACCTTATCTTTGAAGGGATATGGATATCCTATAAATTTTCCCTCATACATATATGTATTTATATCTTTCATTATTTTATCTGGTAATTCATACCTAACACCAATATCAACAACTCCAGCTCTAGTTTCTATATTGTGTTTATTGCACATATCTGATAGCCAGTTTGCACCTTTTCTTCCAACTGCTATAATGACCTTGTCAGAATAAAAATTTTCAAACTCCTTTGACTTAGACGACTTAATTGATTTTGGCGATTCAGACAACTTGGATGACTTAGCTGACTTGGCGGACCTTGTTACAACCCCCTTTACCTGATTGTCTTCAATAATTAAATCTTCAACGATAGTTTCAAACATCATTGTAATATTGTTGTGTTCTATGTAATCTTCAAGTTTTCCATATAACTCATGTGCCTTTTCTGTGCCTAAATGTCTTATTGGAATATCAATTAAATTTATTCCCTCTTTTTGAGATTTTTTTCTAATTTTTGTAACTTCCTCTTTATACTTTACTCCTTCTAATTTAGTGTCTGCACCAAATTTTAAATATATTTCATCTGTATAATCTATAAGTTTCTTGGTTTCATCCACTCCTATGTATTTGTGTAAATTTCCTCCAACATATATATCATCATCGTCATCGTTATACAAAGATAATTTTCCATCAGAAAATGCTCCTGCACCTGAAAATCCACTTGTTATATTACAAAAAGGCTTACATTTTGTACATTTTCCTGTCTTCTCTATTGGACATATTCTATTTTCTACTCTTTTCCCTTGCTCTATTAATAAAACTTTTTCAGCTTTACCCAATTGAATTAATTCATAGGCACAAAATATTGAACTCGGTCCCATTCCGATTATGATTACATTATATTTATTATTTAAACTCATATTTACATCCTCCTATTATAAGTTGAAGATTTTTAATTAGAGCACTTAAGTATCCCTCTACCGCAAATAACTCCATGCAGTCATCTCGTAGTGGAGCACATAAGCCCCCCATTTAAAACTCCTCACAGAATCTTTATAATCTCACCCATGTCCTTTGTCTGAACCTTTGGAATTTGTATTATTTCAAATTTGGATGTTTTATCTCCGAACCTAATTTCAACAACATCCCCTACCTTTACATCATAGCTAGGCTTTACGATTTTGCCATTTACCAAAACTCTACCATTATCAGCAGCCTCATTTGCTACTGTCCTTCTTTTTATTACTCTTGAAACTTTTAAAAACTTATCTAAACGCATATATTACCCTACCTCCTAATTTTTTTATATCATAAAAATTTTTTCATTTCAACTATTTTATGCATACAATCACAATAATTGTAAAAACTATTATTAATCAAAACAACATCAGATAATCAAATAATTAAACTAACATTATCTGCATAAAAAGCCAACTATTAAATGTCAATATTTTTTGAAAAAAATCTTTGAAATTAATATTTGGCATGACAAAAGGAGGTATTATTTTGGAACATATTGGCGAACAAACTATAAAATTTGAGAATCCCCCAACAATCCTAGAAGCTGCGTCCATAGTTGGTCCGAAGGAATCTCAAGGTCCACTTGCAAAGTTTTTTGACCAATGCATTGAAGATGAATTTTGGGGTGAAAAAAGTTGGGAAAAGGCTGAAAGTAAGTTTGTTAAGGAAACAGTGGGTAACCTTATATCTAAATCTGGCATTAGCAACTCAGATATAGACTATTGCTTTGCAGGCGACCTACTAAATCAATGTATCTCATCAAGCTTTGGGTTACGCGAACTTAATATACCATTTTTTGGTGTATTTGGTGCATGTTCAACATTTGTTGAAAGTATGTGTCTTGGAAGCATATTTGTTGGTTCAGGAAGTGCAAAAAACGTTCTATGTGCTACATCAAGCCACTTTTGTAGTGCTGAAAAGCAGTTTAGATTCCCATTGGAGCTTGGTAATCAGCGTCCTCCAACTTCACAATGGACTGTAACAGGCTCTGGTGCTGTAATATTATCAAGTTCTGGACAAGGACCTTACATCACACATATCACACCTGGAAAAATAGTCGACATGGGTATAAAAGATGCAAATAACATGGGAGCTGCTATGGCACCAGCTGCGTTATCTACGCTAGTTACTCACTTTAGAGATACTGGTCGAAAGCCTAGCTACTATGATGCAATTATTACAGGTGACCTTGGTCATATTGGGAAAGAAATATTAACAGAATTGGCTGAAACTAAGGGATATAATATTAAATCTAATTATAATGATTGCGGTGTACTAATTTTTGACAAGCAATCTCAAGATACTCATTCAGGTGGTTCAGGTTGTGGTTGTATTGGGACAGTATTTTCAGGTTACTTCTTTAAACAGCTAAAAGAAAAAAAATTAAAACGAATTTTACTAATAGCAACAGGTGCACTTATGAACTCAACCAGTACTCAACAAGGCGAAAGCATTCCCGGAATAGCGCACGCAATTAGTATTGAATGTTAATTTGTAATTATTGTATATGAATTATTACGCTAGAAGAAATATATAAGAAAATCTTCGATTTTCTTTGGAGCACTTAAGTAACCCGCTACGGATAATGTTACTTTCCTATTATAAAATAAGAAAAATCGATGATTTTTCAGATTCGGTTCAAATTAGAGACGGAGATTTTTTAAAATTGAGATTGGAGATTCGAACCATAAAAAAGAAAGGATTTTAAAACATGGATTTTTTTCAAAGTATAGATTGGATTCAATTATTGAAATGTTTTGTAGTAGGTGGGCTGATTTGTATAATTGGTCAGATACTTATTGATAAAACAAAACTTACTCCTGCCCGCATTTTAGTTACATTTGTTACAGCAGGAACAATACTTGGTGGAATTGGAGTTTATAAATATGTTATAGATTTTGCTGGTGCCGGTGCAACTGTTCCATTACTTGGCTTTGGTGCTAATCTTGCAAAGGGTGCCATAGAAGGGGTAAAAGAACAAGGTTTACTTGGAGCTTTCATAGGTGGTGTAAAAGCTACTAGTGGTGGAATTGCTGCAGCTGTTTTCTTTGGTTATATTGCTTCTTTAATTGCTAAACCTAAGATTAAGAAGCAGTAGTGGGAATTTTGTGGATCTGGGAATGCTTTTTCGTTGATTCCTAGACGTTCGCTTACAATTTTAATGTAAGCACTCAATGTGAGCACGTATCGTAACCCCCCAAGCAATCCAATATAATATGGATATAGCTTGGGGGTTTACGATACGTGCTTACATTGAGCGCTTACAAACTTTACATCATTCCGTAATATTTATCAATTTTAATCCGTGATATTTTTTAATTTTATTTCGTTATTTTTTTCAGTCTGACTTACGCATCCTTTCTTTAATTCCTTACTTATTTGACTGTATTACTTCATAGGCAACATTTCCTATAAAACTCATCTAATCTCTCCAAGAGCATCGTTTTTAAAATACCAACATCTATACTTGAAAAATACCCTTTAAAATCAGTCATTATAATATAAGCATCTTTATTTTTAGTACACGAGTTAACAGCCCTTAGCACATCTTTGTACATTCTTGTGTATCATTGCGATTTCTAAAGCCAGAAGCACACCTCCTGGCTGATATGTATATATTTGTTACTGTGAATAAATCTTCAAATTTTATATAACCTATGTAAGATTTATACGCTCCTTATTCCACATTTCTTGGTGTAATTTTCAACCTTGTGGAGCAAATCCCAGCAATTGAAACAAAACTCACCTCATTTTCCCTATGTTCTAGTTTTATCTCTATCGTCTTAAGTTCTGGATTTTCATTTTTAATATTTCTTATTGCTACATTCACTGCATCTATTACAATTTTTACAATATAAATTATCTATACTTCCTTCATTTTTGAATATTAATTCCTCGTCTTTATTTTTATCCAAAACGTACATTCTAAATGAAATTCCTAATTTTTTCATATTATTTATATAATTTTCAGCAGACTTCACAAGAAATCCCACCTTACATACTTCATTTCCGAAACAAGTACATTAATATTGTGCATTTTTCTATGTTTTTTGACACTTTTCGACTTTTTTCGACAAATTTTGTCAAAAAACAACATAAATATTTAATATCTATGAACATTTCACCTATTATAGGATATCTCAGGGGATAATCCATTATATTTTTTATCAAATTCACCCCTGAAATATTTTTTTCAACCTCATGGCCGAAATACTCTACACCTTGTTTTAGCGATTTTTTTGTTATCGGTCATAGTTTTGCAGATAATTTCTGCATAGTTATAGTTCCTATGGCAGGACTAGCCTGCCAACACTTTTTTATCCTACTTCCTACCTTAAAACAACTTATGCTCTATGGGGAATAACTTCTTTGGACTTTGATTGCATTACACTTTTCTCTGAATTGGTATTCACCAATTCAGCACTACCTAATGCAGAAGCCAAAGCCCAAACCTTGCGCGCCGTACGGAGCGATGTCGATGACGTAACCCCCGCCGTACACGCAGTACGTATTGTACGTACTGTAAAGGACAGGCGAGCGCAACCACCAGCTGTAAGCAGAGCCAGCTTCATTATATACGATTCTATTAGCTGTACTGCTTGTATTGTAAGCTGACATATAGTATTTTGACTCTGTATTTCCAAATTTACTATAACCATCTCCATTTGTTCCTAATCCTTCTGTTGTATTTCCACTGTACTCTCCTGTACCATATACTTCTCTGTTTGATAACAACCATATCGAATCTACTAGCGGAGTATTATTAGCATCATAATCACTTGATGATCTTCCTGTTACATATTTTACTTTCTTTGGTGTTATTACATCTTTCAATCCACTTTCTATACAACTATACAAACATGTTGTCGAATCTAAGTTTACATCTCCTGCATATCCAATTGTTGGGTTTGAAACATCTGAACCTATTAATGTTGCTCTTATGTGTGAAGTTTTATATGCACCTGCATTTCTTGCATTTGAACCATCGACTTGCTCATTACTATCTAATGTTACTCCTGTTCCTACTGCTGAATTATTCGCTGCTGAAGTAGAGTTACTTTTTGCAGGGTTCCACCTTCTATAATACTCATTTATCGTACTAAACAACACTCCAGCTCCATCACCATAAGCAGTCTGAGTATTACTTGATTTTATCGTACTATTCAAAGTCAAATTAACACTCTTTGTATCCCCACAAAGCATACAATCTGTAAACTTCGTCTTAGGCTCTACTGCCTCAATTTCCTCCCAGCTCATTTCATGCATATTTATGTCATACGCTTCTTTTTCATCTAAATTTCTAACAACTCTATTACTACTTGAATCTGTTAAGTATACTGGAGTTGCATTTACTGTTTCAGTTCCATTTGCTGCCACAGTATGTGTTACAATTTTAACATAATACTCTTCACTTCCACTTGAAGTTTCCTCATATTCATGTGTTACATAGCTATTTCTGTAATTTGCACCTGTTGCTGGTCCAAAAGTTAATCCTAATGTTTGGTCATTTACGTCTACATCTTGATTTATTCCATAAATTTGTACTGCATATTTTACTTTCGACAATGAAGAATCATACCATTGTGCATATAATATTAATGTACCACCTGAAGTTATTGCATCTGTTATTTGTTGGTTATCGTTATAACTTCTTCCTGATCCATCTGCTTCTGTATTCCAGTTAGAGAAGGTAAATCCACTCTTTGTAAAGCTATTTGTTCTTATATTCGTTGTTACTCCTTCTTCTAGCACTTGGTCTTCCATTGTTCCTGTTCCACCGTTTG
>CAMPBM010000054.1 GCA_946637865.1 uncultured Lachnospiraceae bacterium
CTGCGGAATGTTAATATATTGTATGCGATTACATAATTTTAATTTTTGACGGCTATCTGCAAAAGTAACCCACCTGAACTGTAACCTACAACGCGTTACAGTTCACTCTTTCTTGTCTATTTTTCAATCCACTTAACCAAATCCAAATTCTCAGCATCCAAAAGCATTTCGTGTTTAGGCATAACTCTAAATGTATACCCATAATCACCACCAGTTGTCAATTCAACTTCCGCTTCGTATGTATAAATTTTCTCACCCTCGTCTGCCCCAATCTTATGCATTGGAATAATTGTAACATTGCTTACTATTCCATTTTCTTCTATTTGACCATAATACACTTCCACTTGAATATTTTTAGGATCAATATTTGGTAGCTTAATTTTGCATTTAACCTTAATAGTTTTACCAGCATCTATAGTTTCGTTATCAACATTATTCTCCTGAGTAATTACAATTTTACTAAATTTGTCTATTACCAACTTTTTCCATTCATTAAATTTAGCTACATTCTCTATATCTTTATAATACTTATTAGTTAAATCACATAATGGAATATATAATTTTTCTACATAATCTACCAACATTCTAGATGTACTATATCTACCACCTGTTGTAACAATTGATTCCTTCATCATACTTAACCATGCATCCGAGTACCCTTTATCATTTTTGTTATAATATCTTGGTATTATTTTCTTTTCTAAGGTATTATATATACTCTCGGAATCGTCGTTATCTTGTACTTCATAATTATCGTAATTACTATTTACACCAATTTTCCAGCCATTATTTATATTATAACCTTCTGCCCACCAACCATCTAAAACGCTGAAGTTTATTACACCATTTACAGAAGCCTTTTGTCCACTGGTACCCGATGCCTCCATTGGTCTTCTTGGGTTATTTAACCATACATCAACACCACTAATTAAATATCTTGACATTGCTATATCGTAATCCTCTAATAAGAATACTTTTCCTTTAAATTGTGGTTTCATTGATATTTCATTAATATATTTAATTAGCTCTTGACCTTCTTTATCTGCAGGGTGAGCCTTTCCTGCAAATATTAACTGAACTGGTCTATTATTATCGCTTAAAATCTGGGTAATTCTTTCTAAATCCCTAAATATCAAAGTAGCTCTTTTATATGTAGCAAAACGTCTTGCAAAACCTATTGTTAATGCATTTGGGTTTAATCCAGAAACCACCTTTGAAATATCATCGTATGTAAAGCCATTTCGTTTTAATCTTCTTGCAGTATTATCTTTTACTATTGATAATAATTTTCTTTTCCTATCAATATGTGCATCCCATAGTTCTTTATCTGGAATGTTTTTTATATTTTTCCATACATTATCATCGTAAATCATATCTTGCCAAAATGGTATTAAATATTTGTTATATAATCTTTTTAAATTTGGAGCAAGCCAACTACATGTATGTATTCCATTGGTAACATATGTTATTGGAGATTCATGTGCTATTATATTTGGCCAAACTTCTGCAAACAATTCTCTAGAAACAGCGCCATGTAACTTACTCACACCATTCTTTTTTCCAGAAACTTTTAAAGCAAAAATTCCCATATTAAAGCCATTATTTTCTAATTTTGCTTTTGGTGCCATTCCTAATCTTAAAAATTCTTCTTTTGTTATTCCAAATGTATCCCAAAGTCCATTAAAATATGTTTCTATCAAACCTGCAGGAAATATGTCGTTTCCCGCTGGGACAGGTGTGTGTGTTGTAAACACTGTTTTTGATGACACTATATCTTTTGCTATATTAAATGAAACTTGTTTTTCCTGCATTATTTCACTTATTAATTCAAAAATCAAGAAAGATGAATGCCCTTCATTCATATGATACACTGTTGGAGTCAATCCTAAAGCTTTGAATAGTTTTGTACCAGCCATACCTAATACAATTTCCTGCTGAATCCTTGTTTCTTGGTTTCCACCATATAGTGTAGAGGTTACTTTTCTATAGTCTTCAGAATTATTTTCTACATCTGAATCTAGTAAATATAAACTTACTCTGCCCACGTTAACTTTCCAAACTTTTAAATATATTGTTCCTTTTGGCAATTTTACATCAATTAGAAGTGTTTCATTATTGTCATTCTTTACCTCTTTTATTGGTAATCCTGAGATATCTAAACTTCTATATTCTGTTTCCTGTTCTCCATACGCATTAATCTTTTGATGAAAATATCCATTCTTATATAATAAACCTACTGCAACTAGTGGAATTCCTAAATCGCTTGCAGATTTTAAATGATCTCCTGATAAAATTCCTAATCCTCCAGAATATATTTGCATTATTTCATCCAATCCATATTCAGCTGAAAAGTAGGCTATTAGGTCTTTTTTATTATTTGGATATTTCTTTGAAAACCATGTATTTTTACTTTCCATATAGTTATTAAAATTATTTGATAATTCATCATACTTTTTTAGAAAGTTATTGTTTTGTAAAACATCGTCTAATTTGTCTTGTGAAATCAGTTTTAAAAACTTTACTGGGTTTTTCTCTACTCTTTCCCATAAATCAATATCTATTTGCTTAAATAGCTTTAGAAATTCTGTATTCCATGACCACCATAAATTATTCGCTATTTTTGAAAGTCCTTTTATCCTTTCTGGTAACTGTGGTGTTACTGTAATTTTATTAAACACATACATTACTACATTTCCTCCTTTGTGTTTTTCGAATTTTTCTTTATAAAGTGTTAATTCTCTTTTTCATATACATATTATCTATTAATATGTTGTTTTTGTCAAATGGTTTTTCTGAAATTGGGGACGGAGATTTTTTAAAATTTCCAATTATTGCCAATTTTCTCAAAAAGTGTTGACATTAATGAATTATTGTGATATAATCATATTCTGTTCAGGGTTAATACAACCCACATCATTTTTCGGTAGACCTAGTCATACTGCCGAAGTCTCATGTACAAAATAATTTTTATGGAGGGATTTTTTATGACTACTAATTTACTGTATTCATCCGTTATCCAAAAACCAATTACTCCAGAAGAGTTCCGAAAAATCCTCAAAAGATCATTTGAGGACTATGCGAATGTACTTGGAGTACAGCACGCTAAAATAGTAAATAGAGAAGAAATTCTCTATAAATTTAGCGTAACCGTCTCAAATGATGACAATGAAAACCGTACACTCTTAAATATCCGTATATGCCTTAAAGGCATTCGTCCCGATGCGTATGGAAAAACATTTTCCATCGTATTTGAGAACAGCACGGATGCAATTAGCACCCTGAAGCAATATGCTTCAACAGCTGGTTTGAGCGTAACAACCAAGACCATTAATTCTTCTTTGTTAGAAACAACTTGGAATTCTCTCTCTTAGTTAATCCACCGCACCAGCTAAAAAGAAGGAAGAAAAACGCAAGTTTTTCTTCCTTTCTTTATTGATCTTTATTTTATTTCTACATACATACCCCATACTTCTAGCTATAAAAATTATAATGCATCTAACTGTAAAAAATATAATACTATCTACAAAATAATACTATCCACTAATTAGCTTCCTCTATCTTTCCACCACCTAATACTATATCTCCTATATAAAAGACAGCAGATTGTCCCGGAGTAATTGCTCTTTGTGGTTCTTCAAAAGTTATCTCAATTTTATCAGCTATTTGTACTATTGTAGCCTTTGCAACTTTTGATGAATATCTAGTTTTTACTTCGACTTCTAATGGTTTATCAATCTTGTCAACTAATAGTAAATTGATATCGCTAACCAATACCTTAGTTTTATATAATTCATTTTCTTCACCAACAATAACTTCATTCTTATCGCTATTAAACCCTAATACAAATAATGGAACTTTATTAGATATGCCTAGACCTTTTCTTTGCCCAATCGTATAATTATATAATCCCGTATGTTTTCCAAGCACTTCCCCTTCAGTATTAACTATATTTCCTGGCTTTGGTTTTATATCAGAATTGTTTTCTAAGAATTTTTTATAATTTCCATCTGGTATAAAACAAATATCTTCACTGTCTGGCTTATTTGCAACCTTTAAGTTATTTTCTTTTGCTATTTGCCTTATCTCATCCTTACTTTCAAAATCAGATAATGGAAACAATACATGCTCTATTAAGTCTTTGGGTATATTCCATAAAACATAACTTTGATCTTTCTTACCTGCATTAGATTTTTTTAACACCCATCTTCCATACTTCTCGCTATATTCAGTTTTTGCATAATGCCCTGTAGCTATATAATTGCATCCAAGTTCCTTTGCTTTTTCATACATAATGCCAAATTTCATATATTTATTACATTCTATACATGGGTTTGGAGTTTTACAATTAGCATAGCAGTTAATAAAATCGTCTATAACATATTTTTTAAACTCTCCTTTGTAGTCATATGTAAAGTGTGGTATTCCTATAGAATTGCAAACATTCTTAGCATCAATATATGTACTTATATTACAGCAACTACTTCCTGCAAATAATTCCAGCGTAGCACCTATTACTTCATATCCTTGTTGTTTGAGTAATAGTGCAGAAACACTACTATCTACACCTCCACTCATTCCTAATAATACTTTTTTATTTTTCATTTCATATTCCTTTTATATTATATTTAGGTTTTTGAAAGGCTCCCTATAAACCCCTTTACAAGAAATAAGAAAATCTTCAATTTTCTTTGGAGCACGCTTATAGCTCCGCTACGGATGTGAATTACTTCCCTTTGAAAATAAAACTATTTTCAATTCGAGTTTCGTAGCTACTTTAGAAGCTTCATATGGTTTCCTTTTTTCCAAAACTACATTTCTTCAAATATTTTTTCCAAGGTATGCCAGGCAAGTAATGCACATTTAACTCTAGCTGGCATATTTGAAACATTTTTAAATGCTATAGCATCCTCTAATTTTTTTAAATCCTCTTCGCTTTTTGTTTCTCTTTTTATCATTTCTATAAAAGTTTTTACAATTTCCTTTGCATCCTTTACAGACTTTCCTTTCAAAGTATCTATCATAATAGAAGTTGATGCCTGTGAAATTGCACATCCGTGACCACTAAATGCCATATCCTTTATTGTATCTCCATCCAATTCCACTTGCAATGTAATTTCATCGCCACAATTAGGATTGTGACCCAACTCACAATAATCTGGATGTTCTAAGTTCTTTTTATTATAAGAATTCATGCTGTGTTCCATTATTAATTCATTATACACATCTGTTAAATCTTCCATAAATATATCTCGTATAATTTGCTGTTATACGTGATTTTTCGCACCCCTTTCGGATAATATTTTTTATGTTGTTAAATACTTTTTAAACATATCGTATGCCTTATTTAATGCTTCTACTAGCTTATCAACATCTTCCTTTGTATTGTAAAAATAGAAACTTGCTCTACAAGTTGAATCAATTCCTAAGAATCTCATAAGTGGCTGAGCACAATGATTTCCTGAACGCACACATACACCCTGCCCATCTAAAATACTTGCTACATCATGTGGATGAACACCTTTTATATTAAATGAAATAACCGCTTGATGATTTTGTACATTTGGAGTCATATACAATTTTATAAAATCTAAATTTGAAAGTTTTTCTATTGCATACGACACTACGTCACTTTCTATTTTTTGAATAGTTTCATATCCAATACTGCTTATATAATCAATAGCTGAACCTAATCCTACAACTCCTTCAACGTTTTGCGTTCCTGCTTCAAATTTGTTAGGTAATGGTGCAAATGTGGTATCTTGCTCATATACATATTCTATCATATCGCCTCCCATTAAAAAAGGTGGCATTTTATTTAATATTTCTTTTTTTCCATATAATATACCTATTCCCATTGGTGCAAGCATCTTATGACCGGAAAATACTACAAAATCTGCATCAATTTTCTGAACGTCTATTTTCATATGAGGGATACTTTGTGAGACATCTACAACAACTACCGCACCTTTTTTATGTGCATATTTTACTATTTTTTCAATATTGTTTATTGTTCCTAAAACATTTGATACATGTGTTATTCCGACAATTTTTGTCTTATCGGTTATTTTATTTTCAATTTCTTCATCTGATAGTTCAAATTCATCATTTATGTACATATAATTTAGTTTAGCAGAGGTTTTCTTCGCTACAGCTTGCCAAGGTACTAAATTCGAATGATGTTCCATTATTGATATTACAATTTCATCGTCTTTTACCACATTGTTCATTCCGTACGAATATGCAATTAAATTAAAGGCTTCTGTTGCATTTTTTGTAAATATTATTTCCTCCGCACTTTTAGCATTAATAAATTTTGCAATTTTATTTCTTGTATTTTCATATTCTTCAGTTGCCTCAATACTTAAAGAATATGCCCCTCTATGTGGATTAGCGTTGATTTTTTTATAGTAGTTTTCTATTGCAGATATAACTTGCTCTGGTTTTTGCGCAGTTGCTCCACTATCCAGGTATACTATTTGCTTATTTTTCAGCAACGGGAAATCCTTTATTATGTTTTCTTCACTCACGTTTCTTCCTCCTTTTTTATATCATCCTTAGTCCAGCTTTTTATCTATTTCTTTTAATATTTGTTCCCTTAAATCTTCATTTTTAATATCTTTTAAAATTTTATTAAATTTAGCCCTGACCATGAGTTTCATGGCCTCTTTTTTCTCGAATCCTCTACTCATAATATAGAATAACTCTTTTTCACCTATTTTCCCTGCAGAACTGCTATGGTTTCCTTCTACATCTTCCTCTGAACATAATAACATGGGCAATGCTATAGATTTTGCCGTATCTGATAATAATATACAGTTCTCGTTTTCGTTTCCTGACGCCTTTTTACAGCCTTTCTTAAAGTCTATCGTTCCTTTAAAATGCTTCTTTGCATGGTCTCCTAAAGCTCCTTGAACTTCTATATCAATATTTGATTTTCTTCCATATAATTCTCCAATATAGTTTAAATCAAATACTTGATTGTCTGTACCTATATATATTGTATCTAATTTATTATCTGCATTTTCTCCCATTATATTAGAATAATAATTCGTAATGCTATTTTTACCTCCAAAGTCTACGATGCAATAATTAATTTTTGAATTATCTTCTAATATATTCTCAATGCTAACAAAATTGTTTGATTTTTTATTTGTCAGATTTACTATAATTATATTTAAAACTGCATCTTTACCAGCTTTTGCTTTAATAACCGCATTATGGTATGCTTCAACTTCATCTGTAGTTTCATATTTCAATATTATGGTTGATTTCGTACTCTCATTTGCTGTAATTTCAATATTATCAACTAAGTTTTGATTGCATGTATTTAGTTTAAAATTCATTTCTATTTCTTTACTAGTTTTACTATCTACTACAATGTTAGCATTATAGTTTGAACTGCTATTTGCTTGATCTATAAAAAACTCACCTAAACCATATTTTAATGTAGTTTTCTTCACGTTTGAATCTATAGTAATTTTCGTTCCTATATCTGATATTTCTACATTTTCAAATTTGTTAAACTTATTTGGAATTTTTATATTTTCTAGTTTCATATTGTTTATGTTAAAATTCCTAGCAGTTCTAATTGGAGTTTCATTTATATTTATATCATTCATTTCGGTTACCTTTCCTTTTCATTGATTTTATTGGATTTTTATGGTATAAATTCTTTATCCTATCGCACCTTCTAATTCTAAATTAATTAGATTGTTCATTTCAACTGCATATTCAACTGGCAATTCTTTTGAGATTGGATATGCAAATCCTCTAACAATCATTGCTTTTGCATCTTCTTCAGATATTCCTCTACTCATTAGATAAAATATTGTTTTATCTGAAATTTTTCCTATTTTTGCTTCATGAGAAAATTCAACTTCATCAGTTTGAATGTCATTTACTGGAATTGTATCTGAAATTGAAAAATCGTCTAACATCAATGATTCACATGATACAGATGATTTTGAATTCTTTGCATTTTCTGTTATCTTTACTAGTGAACGATATGTGCATTTACCACCATTTTTTGAAATTGACTTTGCATTTACAACGCTAGATGTATTTGGTGCATTGTGCACTACTTTAAATCCATTATCTAAATTTTGTCCTCCACCTGCAAATGAAATTCCTGTGTACTCTGTTTTAGCGTTTTTTCCATTTAAAATGCTCATTGGATATAACATTGATATTTTAGAGCCGAAGGAACCTGAAACCCAGTCTACTTGTCCACCTTCATCTACTATTGCTTTTTTTGTGTTTAAGTTAAGCATATTCTTTGACCAATTCTCTATAGTTGAATATCGTAAATATGCATTTTTCTTTACATATAGTTCAACGCAACCTGCATGTAGATTTACTTTATTGTATTTTGGTGCCGAACAACCTTCTATGAAATGTAGACTTGCACCTTCATCAACTATAATCAGAGTATGTTCAAATTGCCCCGATTCAGGCGAATTCAATCTAAAATATGATTGAAGTGGTATATCTACTTTAACTCCCTTTGGAACATATACAAAAGAGCCTCCTGACCAAACTGCACCGTGTAGTGCGACAAACTTATGGTCATTAACTGGAACACATTTCATAAAGTGTTTCTTTACCAATTCTGGATATTCTCTAACTGCTGTTTCCATATCAGTATAGATAACCCCTTGAGAAAGCAATTCCTCTTTCATACTATGATAGACAACTTCTGAATCGTATTGTGCACCAACTCCTGCAAGAGAACTTTTTTCCGCTTCTGGTATACCCAATTTATCAAAAGTATTTTTTATATCCTCTGGTACATCTTCCCAAGAGCTGTTAAGCTTTGTCTTTGGTCTTACGTACGTTGCAATCTCGTCCATATTTAATTCTGAAATATCTGGTCCCCAAGTTGGTAATTTTAGTTTATTATACGTTTCTAACGCCTTTAATCTTAACTCTTTCATCCATTCTGGGTCACTCTTTTGTTTAGATATTTCCTCCACAATTTCTTTCGTCAATCCCTTTTTTATTTTATATTCGTAATCATCTTTATTTTTTATATCATAAATATTTCTATTTATTTCCTCTAATTTTGATTTAGCCATTTTAGTTTTCCCTTCTATTTTTTATATTTACTATACCCATTTTCTTCTATCTCTTTAGCCAATTCGCTGGTACCTGTTTTTACAATTTTTCCATCGACCAACACATGTACATAATCCACTTCTAAGCTACGTAAAATTTTAGTATTATGGGTAATAATTAATACAGCATTATTTTCATTCTTAAACATTTCGATTCCTTTTGACACAGTACGTATAGCATCAACATCCAAACCAGAATCTGTTTCATCTAAAATAGCTAATTTAGGATTTAAAACTAACATTTGTAGTATTTCATTTTTCTTCTTTTCTCCACCTGAAAATCCTACATTTAAGCTTCTTTCTATATTGTTTGGATTCATATTTAATGATTCCATATATTGCTTTAATTCTTCCTTAAACTGAAATATCTTAACAGGTTCACCTGTGACTTTATTCTTAGCATACTTTAAGAAATTCGTAACTGAAATACCTGGTATTTCTTCAGGCAATTGGAACGACATAAAAACTCCTTTTCTAGCAATTTCATCGGTCTTCAAATTAGTTATATCTTCCTCATTAAAAATAATTGTTCCTCCTGTTTTTGTGTAATTAGGATTGTTTAAAATTGCATTTGCTGTTGTCGTTTTTCCAGAACCATTTGGTCCCATAATTACGTGGATTTCTCCTTTGTTTATGGTTAAATCTATTCCTTTTAAGATTTGCTTATCTTCTGCACTAACGTTTAAATTTTTTATTTCTAATAACTTACTTCCCATTGTATAATTCATTCCTTTCATGATTAATTTTAAATTAGGGTCAGAGATTTTTAAGATTGGAGACGGAGAAGTTTCTCCTAAGTTTGATTCTTAGTTCGCCTAATACAACTCCTACATTTTTCCTGATTTACATCATAATTGCAGTCCAAGCTACCTAAACCTAAAACCTCATGCACATATTTTGCAAGCTTATTAATGGTCTGATCTTCCATTGATAATTTTAGTTTTTCAGCTTCTTGCTCTGCTTTTTCAGGCTCTATTCCCAATACATCTTTCAAAAATAAAAAAACTATATCATAAGTTTCTAATATTTTTTTTGCAAGATTTATCCCTTCACTGGTAAGCTCAATCTTTCCATAAGATTCATAATTAATCAGTTTATTTTCTTTTAAATTATTTATTGCCTTATTTACGCTTGGCTTACTACAATTCATTTCTTCTGCAATATCTGTCACTCTTATGTTTCCATTTTTTTTCTGTAATATGTACATTGTCTTCAAATATTCTTCTAAAGATTTTGATATCATATTTTTCTCCTTTTTGTTAGCCTTGGTTAACATTATATTCTCCTTATGCTTCATTGTCAATACTTTTGCAAAAAAATCAATAAACTTGTAGCACTTGTACAATGTAACTGTTACTGTTTAACGCTTTTTATAAAATAATCCGCCCAAACCATAGAATTATGTA
>CAMPBM010000055.1 GCA_946637865.1 uncultured Lachnospiraceae bacterium
TTTATTTTGTTTTCAGCAAGTAGTATTGCTTGTTGGCTAAGCTCCTGCATATATTTTAATTCAATTCTCATCTCTTTAGTTATTGGTATTTTAACATTTCCAATTTCAATTTTAGCAGGTAGGGGGTCTATCTTTAGCAATAGGCATATTAATACATATAACATGGGCAGTTTTCTAATTTCGTAACTTCTTCTTCTTTCAATAAATTTGTTGTATTCTTCCTTTGACATTACATATTTCTTTTGTGGAAGATATGTTTTTTCTTTATAATAACTGTTGTCTAATATTTTTTCTTTAGTATTTTCATACGAATATTCATCTCCAAACAAAGTTTGCATAAAAATAGTTCTATCTTTATTTTCATCATATACAATCAATCCATAGTCATAAGTATTTGCATAATAATAACCTTCTTTTTGACCTATTGTTTCAAAGTCACGGTTACTGAAAGCTTTGTCTAAACAAACATCTACATCTTTTTTTAACATTTGCAAATATGGATCATTCTTAGCAAATTTTTTGCAATAGCCTTTATACTTCCAAGGCGTTTCTATAACACTTAACTGATGTAATTTACAAAAGAAATCTGATGTAACCCTTATATAATCTTTAGTTTCTCTATTATTATAAAACTTTCTGCCAGTTTTAAATGAAACCGAATTTATAACTATATGATTGTGTACATTTTTGGTATTAACATGTGTTGCTACAATAACTTGAAAATCATCTCCAAATAATTGTCTTGCATATTGTACTCCAATTTCGTGACATTTTTCTTTGCTAACTTCGTTTCCGTCAAATGATTGAATCAAATGATATGCAATATTTCCGTTCTTCTTTCCAAATTTTTCTTTTGTTTCGTTCATTTCTTTAATTGCCGTTTCTGGTAAGCAATTTATGCCTGATACTAAATACATTTCTTCAGTTTTTTCTCCATTCATAACATAGTTAATTAGTATATCTAATCTTTCTTTTCTTGGTAATAGTTTTGTAACTGCCATTGATTTTTCTCCTTGTGTTCTTTAATTTTATAAATATTTTTCTCGTAAATTTGTAATTATTTTTTTTACTTCAGTAGATAGATTTATATATTGTAACTCATTAACATATCCATCTATATTAGCATTTCTTGCCAACTGATTTATATTTGTTGCAATTCCTCTTAAATTTTCTAAGCATTCATAAAATCTATTGTCTGGCTTTTCTTTTATGTTGCTGTTAGTTATGCACTTTCTAAAAAAAGTAGATTCAGAAATGCCTGCTCTTTCACATTTATTTTTAAGCATATAATTTTCTTTTTCATTTAAGTAGAACTGTTTTTTGATTTGTCTTTCTCTCATTAGAATTCACCTCCAATTTCAATAAAATTTTGTAAAACTTTTTCTAAAAGTTTTTGTTCAAAGTCTATTTTTTCAATAGGTCTTTGTGAATTTGCACGGGAGTACAAATTCATGGCTTGCATTATTCAAATTCATTAGGAACATTATTAAAAAAAATGACCAACTTATTTTCATAAATTGGTCATTTCTCTAACAATAAATTAGTTCATTATAAACTACTTCTTCTGCAACATTTTTATAGTTATTCATAGTCTTAACCCACTCAAGTTGGTCTATCATTCCGTTATAATATACAGGGAAATTGTCCTTTTTAGCTAGACTATTTATTATATTTTTAACTTTAATAGTAGCATTATCATCAATATCTTTTAAATGTTTTGTAAGCTCTCCAGTCATAATTAATTCAGCCCATAAACCACGTCTATGTTCCTTCAAAAATTGCAATCTTGCTCTACCATATTTACCTAAATTGACGTTATTTTCTTCATCTACTATTAAATCTGGTATTAAATAATCTCCTTCTTTATGATATGTAATATCCATGCTAAATCCTCCTTTAAATCTTATTTAATTTGCATATAAACCATCAAACTGATTATCATTATAGCAACGACTTTGATAGTTTAAATAACTTTTCTTTTTGGTAGTTTTAATGTTTTTATTAAATATTTTATTAACTCTATCAATAACCCATAGTCTAATTGTAGCCATATCATCTTTATAATTTTTCCCTGTTGATTTCTTGTAAAGAGACAGTTGTTTTATACATTCATCAGTCTTATCTTTTCCAATTTCTGCGACTAAATCTTCATACTCATATTTATATAAAAATACATTTTCAGCATATAAAATCTTTGCTCCAGTTTTTTTATTTATAATATTATTATTTATATTATTATCCTTATCATTTGTGTAAATAGGGTCTTTACAATTTTGTAAAGAGGGGTATTGATTATTCTGTAAATAGGGGTTATCAAAAATATAAATTCGTCTTTCTGTAATTTCATTTTTGTCATTTCGTAGAATTTCTACTTTAACATAGTTGAGTTCTGCAAGATGTGAAATCCATCTTGATATTGTTGTAATTGAAACATCATATATCTTACTAAAGTATTTATTACTTGCAAAGCAATACCCTTGTTTGTTACTTAATGCTGTAATTTCGCCGTAGAGCAGCCTTTCTGGGTATTTTAGACGATTATCGTATCTGACTGTGGCTGGTATTACTGCATAATAGCCACATCTTATTATTTCATCTTCGTTATTCATATATTTTTCCTTTCTAGAAAAATATAGAATGTGATTTATTATTATAGGAACTATTTGGAACTGAGTTACAAAAATATGTACGTTATCGTAAATGCTTGAAAATAGTGCGATTATAGATTGTTAGATGTTGGTCATCCGCACCAACGACGAATCTGTTCGAACTTTTATAAGAACAGATGAGATATAAAAAACAATCAGAAATAAATCTGATTGTTTTTTTTGCTAGTAATATTCGATGAATTTATCTGGAGAATATATACAAAAAATATTATACAAAATAATGCTATAATTACCACATCAAAAAATACTAATTAGAAATCGATAAATTAATACACAAAAGTAAGTATAATAACTAATAACCGAAGTACCTTACTTATTATAAACGCAGAGGCGTTTTACTAAATAATAGGAGGAATAGTTTTATGTATAAAGAAAATATAGAATTTGCCAAATAAGCGAGGCTTAACGCATGCAGTCCATATAAAATGTCTACATAACTTGATTTTTTATGAAAAGAGTGTTACAATGCGCTGAGGTTAGCATTTTGAAATCAATGTAGTGATCGCAAAAAGCGAAAAATTTCGTAGACGACTGGCATGTGGTCAAAAAAACTGGATATGTAAGATTTGCTATTCAGAGTTAATCAAATAATTTTATATTAGGAGGTCATTCTCTATGATGACAACAAATGTATATGCACTCCCAACGAATGGAGAAACCTTTAGCACAAAATGGGCAAAGATGCTTGCTTCCACCAACCCGGTGCAAGAGTTACAAGAGATTCTGAAGGGTGAAAATAGCAGGGTAAATGCTGCAATAGCTCTGAATCCCAAAACTCCAGCCGAAGTACTTAAAGCAATTGGTAAAAGGGGTGAAATATGGGCAGAATGGGTTGTAAGAAACCCAAATGCGCCAATAGAGATTCTGCAGGAAGTTGCCACCAAGACAAAGTGTATCTTAGATAGTACAAAAAAGTACCTTGCCAGTAATCCTAATACTCCCTTGGAGATTTTAGTAGATTTATCAAGAAAATGGTGGATAAATTCATACGTAGCAAGTAATCCAAAAACACCTGGAGGATTATTAAGACTTTTAGCAATGACAGTAGATGCGAGAAAGGAGGTCGCACGCAATCAAAACACCCCAGAGGATGTTCTAATGCAACTTTCAGCAGAAGGACCAGAAATAGAGGCGATAGTAGGTGAAAATCCTGCTTGTCCGGAAAAGTTGTTAAAAAGACTTGCTAAGAACAAAGATAGTGGTGTAAGATCTTCCGTAGCGAAAAATCCAAATATAACTATAGAAATTGCAAAAATGCTTGCAAAAGATGAACAACGATATGTAAGAGTAGCATTAGCCAAAAACCACAATACCCCAAAAGGAGCTTTAGAATTACTTGCAGAAGATGGATTTGACCTTGTGAGAGAGGCTGTTTCGAATAATCCATGTACACCACACAAGGTGTTAGAGAAGCTTTTAGAAGACACCTCCTGCAATAATACGGATGGATACTCTCGGATACTGGCTGGTGTTGCAAGAAACCCAAGTACCCCCGTATTGGTTATAAAACGTCTCGCAAAAAATTATGCAAGTGCTGTTGCAGAAAACCCAAATGCACCCAAAGGTCTATTGAAAAAATTAGCAAAGACTGATGCTATTTTAGTCGCAAAAAATCACAACACTCCGCCGGAGGTGTTAGAGAAACTAGCAAAAGGTTTTGCCAATTATCTAGTAGCAGCCAATCCAAGTACACCAGGGGAGGTTTTAAAACAACTTGCAGAAAATGGCAGTAATGAGATTAGAGTAAGAGTCGCCGACAACCCTAATACACCAGAGGAAGTCTTACTTAAACTTGCAGAAGGTAAAGACACTGAAAGGGTAAACGAGGAAGGCAATGTTTCAAGTAAAGCCAAAATCAATCTTCTTAACAGGGTAATTGAAAAAATGTAAGATGATCTCCGAACCCCCCTTCCTAAATAAGTAGTATTGTTAAAATACGAAAATTTAGGGAGGGGTTCATTATGTGTAATTACATATAAAACAATGGTATTTGGGAAGAGAATATGGTATAATAATTGGCAGGAGTATCAATATTATATCATATAAGTTAGACGAAGGTATGCGTTGTAGATAGCAAAAATAATATTGAGGAATTAACGATTAAAGACTTATTACCACATAGTTTTAAACTATAAAATCATATATATTTATCATTTCTTACCATCACATACTTGTAAAATTTACAAAATTATGGTAAACTAAAGTATAGTGTTATACGTGAATAAAATATTATAAAAAAATTACAGCATCAAAATAAAAAAAGGAGATGCAGGACGTGGAATTATTAAGTCAAGAAGATTTTTTATCCATACTAAATTATTTAAGAGAAACAGAGCCAGAAATATATAATAATGAAAAAAGTAGAGAATACATAGATATGGATAAAGCAAAAAATATAATTAAATTATTGTTAAAAAATGAAAAGCTAAATCAGTTTTTAATAAGTGGATTGTTAGAGCAATATGCAGAATTTACATATACAAATCAAGAAGGTATCGAAAATTCAACATTAGAAGTTGCAGACCCAAACATTCCAGAAGAAGATTATACAATACAATTATCGGAAGAAGATTTCAAAAAAATTATTTCTAGTATTGTAATAGATGATATACATCTAACAGATAGCCAAATAGATACTGCGTGCAAAACCTACGAGAGGCTTAAGGAAAATCGCGAGTTAAATAAAAAAATTAGTTATAACTGTGTAAAAGAGTATGCTACATATATCTATTACAATAGGTATCAAATAAGAAAACTAGTAAGTAAAGATTTATCAAAAATAAAAAGGGATGGAGAAGGAAATTATATTCTTAGAGATGAGGATTTTGTTGGTAAGATGAATAATAACGGTGGTCACAATTCTCCATTGTGGATATGCATATATGTTGCTGATGATGAAGAAGAAGAGAAGACAAGCAAAAATCTGAAGGATTTTATAGAAGAGAAAATAAACTTCCTAAAAAAAGAGAATAGAACAGAAAAAAAGGAAGAAAAAATCCTAAGAAAACAAATTAAAGAGAACCAAGAGGGAATGGAATATGAAGATGTAGTTAATCCTAGAGAAATAAGAAATGATATAGTAGTAAAAAATTTATTGAATGAGAATGAAAGAGAGACAGCATTAATTGCAGAAGAAATAGCAAGACAATTAGGATTTGCAGTTGCACAATATTATCCAGCTATATATATTGGTTCAAAATACACTAAAGAAGCTGCAGAAGCAAGACAAAAAGAAAGTGGACTTGAGCCTGACAAGGATTTAGTATATGTGACTGAAAGAATAGTGCTGACACCAAATTTCTTAGAACCTGGAGAAGAACTAATTACAGGAGATAGAATTGCACAATATGAAATGGATGTTTCTCAAGTGCCTAAATACATAGAAGCATATTTCAAAAAAGAAGGTGTAAGTGAGGAAAAAATACAAGATTTAATATCAGATTATAGAATGGTAATGGCATATAACTGTTTGATTAACCATAGAGATTGTCACAATGGAAATTGGGGATATATAAAAGGCGAAGATGGAGAATACAGAATATCACACATTTTTGATTTAGAAGGCAGTTTAGACGAGAATACAAGTGATATTAGAGCAATATTTGTTGGGGAAAATTATACTTTTTCAGGAAACAATATTGATGAATTTATATTAGATGAAGTATTGAAAGATCCAAAGTGTAGAGAAAGAGTAAAGGATTTCTTAAAGCTGGATTTGCAAAAAGTATTTAGAAATGTTAACCTTTCAAAAAGAATTACAATACCAAAGGCAAAAAAGCAAAGAGTTATGAGAGTTCTTGAAAAAGAAAAATTAATATTTAGAGAGGCTATAGATAGAGCTGAAAATGGAGAACTAGTAGATGTTTTGGATAAAGAAAAGACTGATATTATAGTAAATGAAAGTATAACTTGCAACAGTAAGAAAATCGAGCTAGATGAGGAAACAAGATAGCATAATGATACAAAGATAAACATATAATGAAAGAGGCAGGTATTAATTAAATACATTAAGTACTTAGGTATATGTTAAATAAATATATTAAGTACATTAGTGCATAATTACACATTAAGTGTATTAAGTACATTAAGTACATACATAGAATTATAAATAAACTAAAAATAATTAATCAAGGAGAAATTTATATGGATATACCAGTGAAGAAAAATGAAGAATATGTAGTTGATATAATTGATAATGGTTGTGAAGGTGAAGGTGTGGCAAAAATTCATGATTTTACCATATTTATTAAAGGAGCACTAAAAGGGGAAAAATGTAAAATTCAGATTTTGAAGGTAACATCTTCATACGCTTTTGCCAAAATAGTTCAAATAATAGAAAAGTCTCAATACAGAGTGGAGCCAGATTGTGAAACATATAAAAGATGTGGAGGATGTAATTTACGCCATGTAGATTACGACAAGACGCTTGAAATGAAAGAGAGAATGGTTGAGAATTTAGTTAGAAGAAATTTAGGAGATAATATTAAGGTTAAACCAACACTAGGAATGGGAAATCCATATAATTATAGAAATAAGGCGCAATTCCCAGTAGGAGTGGATAAACATAATAATCCGGTTATAGGTGTTTTTGCAAATAGGACTCATGAGATAATTCCAATTAAAAATTGTTTAATACAAAATGCATATTCAGAACAGATTGCAAAATATATTATAGACTATGCCAAGGAACATAATATAAGTGTATATGATGAGAAAAGTGGAAAAGGGTTACTGAGACATATTGTAATAAAGGTTGGAGTTCAAACTGACGAAATTATGGTCGTTTTGGTAATTAATGATAGAAAATTTAGCAGAGAAAAGGAGCTAGCAGAAAATATAATTAAAGAATTTCCAAGAGTAAAGACTGTGATTAAGAATATTAATTTGAAGAATACGAATGTTATATTAGGAAAAGAAAATGATGTTATTTTTGGGGATGGATATATATATGATATTCTTGGGGAGTATAAGTTTAAAATTTCTCCATTATCATTTTACCAGGTTAATCCTGTACAAGCTGAGGCCTTATATTACACTGCTTTAGAGAATGCTTCATTAAAAAAAGATGATGTTTTATATGATTTGTATTGTGGAATAGGAACTATCGGGATTTTTGCTTCTAAGTTTGTGAAAAAGGTTTATGGCATAGAGATTGTGGAAGAGGCTATAAGGGATGCAAAAGAGAATGCTAGGTTAAATAATATTGAAAACATAGAGTTTTTTGCAGGTGATGTTGAGAAGGTTTTTAATGATATTGTTTCTCAAAAAAATGATATACCAAATGTGGTTGTTGTTGATCCACCAAGGAAGGGGTTGGATAGAAATACTATTGATAGTCTTATACGTTTAAAACCTGAGAAAATTATTTATATTAGTTGCAACCCCGCAACTATGGTTAGAGATATTGCTTTGTTGAGAGATTGGTATGAAATGGGGGAGGTTCAGCCGGTGGATATGTTTCCATTTACGAACCACATCGAAAATATCGCAATTCTTAAACTTAGATAACCGTTGATACTACTGGATTTGAACTATATTTTAGCAACTAGCAAAATAATGATAAAAAAGCATAAAAATAGGCCAAAGTCATCAAAAATATCAAATTTTCAAAATAAACTAGTATATGGTGGATATGTTCCCGCCCCATACACAGGGCACAAAAAAATGGAAACAAAAATATAATAAAACACACCCCGAAAAGAGAGCAAAGGCTCTCTTTTTTGTATATAATTAAAGCACGAATAAAGCCAATAAAAATAATACTTGAGAGGTTGTAAAAAACATAAAGTATGATATAATCTGCTTAATGAAAACGATAAATTGGTTCGAGTACTAGTAAGATATTGAGGAGGTTAAAAATGGATATTGTAGTAAATAATATAAAAATTCATTATGATGTTTTAGGAGAAGGCAAATCAATTATTCTGTTAAATCCTAATGGTGTAAATACAGGGTTAATGAAATTTATTGCAAATAGATTAAAAGATAAATATAAAGTATATATTTTTGATAGAAGATGTTGTGGTAAAAGTGAAAAAAATTGCACATTAACTTATGAAGAATCAGCAAAAGATGTATACGAGTTTATAAAAAAATTAAATATAGATAAACCTTATTTGTTAGGATGTAGTGGAGGTGGAACCGTTGCTCTTAATGTTGCTATGAAATATCCTGATAGTATTTCAAAATTAGTTTTATGTAGTGGAGTAGCAAGGAATAATGTTATAGAAAAACCAAATTATGCTAAAATTATGGAAAAAATACCTTGGTATCCAGGAAAAAAGAGTAATGAAAAATTTGAAAAATTAATGAATGAGTCTAATTCTATAACAGAAGTAGAATTAAATGTTATTGATGTTCCTACATTGGTTTTTAATGGAGGAATAAAAGATATAGTTCCTAGAGGTGAAGCTGAATACATTTCAAATAATATTAAAAATTCTGAATTGTTTATATTAGAAAAAGCAGGGCATTGTAATTATGTTTTTAATAATAAAGATTTTTATAATAAGTTAAATAGTTTTCTAGGAGAATAGAAAATTACAATTTATGAGTGTGAAGCGTAGATATGTTCCTGGTACCCTATACATGGTTAAATCACTATGCAACGCCCCATATACAACCCACACAGAGTCAATTGTAATTTTGAAATTGAAATAGGCATGTAATAAATAATTTGTACAAAATATTGTAATATTAAGAAGAAGTTGTATAAAGTAAAGGAGTTAATGTTATATGAGAAAACCAATTATAGGAATAATAGGTAAAGTTCAACCACAATATGGAGAAGATATTTGGCATAGAATTGATGAAGTTGATGAAATAAGGTATTTAATTGTAAAAAATGGAGGAATAGCTATTACGTTATTACCAACAGAAGCAACGCTTAAATTTAATGATAATGACATCAAAGATGATACAGTGTTAAGTGATGAAGAAAAAAATGAATTATATAGACAAATAGATTTATGTGATGGTTTTATATTGCAAGGCGGATTATATAGTTCAAATTATGAAATAGAAATGGCTAAAAGAATTATAGAATTAGATAAACCATTGATTGGAATTTGTGCAGGTTTTAATAATATTTTAAGAGCATTGGGAACAGATGTAATTGAAGATGAAACAAAAAGTCATGATGTATATGATAAAGACTATAGACATGAAGTAGCTATAATTAATGGTACCAAACTATATGATTTAATTAATAAAGATAAATACAATGTAAATAGTATTCATACTATGATAGCTCCAAAAGAAAAGGTTGAAGAATATGCTAGTATATCATCTTTATCATATGATGGATTAGTAGAAAGTTTTGAATTAAATAACAAAAAATTTATAATAGGAATAAAGTGGCATCCAGAATTAATGTTAGAAGATGAGTTTCCAAATAAATTGTTTAAGGTATTTATTTCAAAATGCCAATAATAAAAGGTGGTTTGATATGAGTATGGAGCGTAGATATGTTCCTGGAACTCTATACATGGTTAAGCCACTATGCAACGCCCCATACACAACCCACATAGAAAATATCGCAATTCTAAAACTTAGGTAATCGTTGATATTACTGGATTTGAACTACATTTTAGTGACTAG
>CAMPBM010000056.1 GCA_946637865.1 uncultured Lachnospiraceae bacterium
ATAATGTTTTCGTTTATGGTGGTGCTTTAGGCAAAGCATGATAGTCTGGTCAGCCCTGAAACATTTGGGGACGGTCTTGATTTGTTTCATTTTTGAAACAAATCAAGACCGTCCCCAAATGTTTCAGGGCTGACCAGTAATGTTAAACAGTAACTAACCTAAAAAAATGATAAAAAGCACTTGAAATTTACATAAAACGGTGGTATAATATCCAGTATGCATGTAAAATCATGTCTTCATAAGCGTCAATTTAAGATATTAAAAGGTCAGGTAATATCTACTATAATTGACTAAATCATTGTTTTCTTATTGAAAACTCGCCTTACAAAGGAGGAAATTATGCATTTCAACAATTTAAAAGAAGTAGAAGATTTCATTACTGAAAATTTGCCCGATTGGACTATCAGTAAAACAAGCACAAAAAGCATTTGTTCATACGACAATATAACTCATGCTAAAAATGCTGAATTTGTTAAAATCTTTAAACCCGGAGAACACAACAAACCATTTGCAGAATGCTGGAAAGGTTTTTATAGTTTCATCCCAGAAAGCTATTTAGCACTTATGCGAACACATTTTACAGACATAGATTATGCCATGAAAAATGTAATAGAGGAAGATAAAATTCTTAAAAATTCTTCGAGAATATTGACTGCGATTAAACAGGTAATAAGCGAAGATGAGACACTCAAGGCAATCTGTAAGAGAGAAATTGTTGCTTCAGACATCCATTGGTGCAGAAGTGCGGGAAACAATACATGCTGGGATATCAGTATTAATGCATTTACATGTACTAAAGGAAAGACATGTATACTGAAAATCAAAGACGGTATAAAGTCTTTGAATGTAAGCTATGAAATTATTGATGCAAACAATGTAAAAAATATTTACGAGAGTAAATCAGTTTGTGTTATAATTTAAAGTAGCAATTTAAACTGTTGGCAAGGTTCGTTTATACACCTTGCCAACAGTTCTTTTTTATATAGTAGTAACTAACAGTAAGTTACAATTCAGGTGCCCATAATGTTGATGAAATATATTAATACTCCGTTCGTTTGCTGGCGCTATGATATGTGAAAAAGACGTTAGGTGGGAGCGCCAAACTGCGCACTCCACTTCGTATTAATATATTTCATCAACATTATGGGCACCTGACCTGTAACAACAGTAACCAATTATAAAAAATTATGTTACTGCTTACTTGAAAAAAAACTAGAATTATAGTAAAATAGAGGAAATTTTGATAATGAAGTAAGGAGAATATGAATAGTGAGTGTAGATATAGAAAGTGAATTGCAATATATTGAAAAAGTAGGAAAAATAAACGAAGGAAGAAATTTGAAATATTCAATTTTAACAATGGGGTGTCAATTAAACGAAAATGATTCCGAGAAATTAAGTGGAATGATTGAAAACATGGGATATACAAAAACCGATAAATTAGAAGAATCAGATTTAGTTGTATTTAATACCTGTTGTGTAAGAGAAAATGCAGAGGATAGATTGTTTGGTAAATTAGGAGAAGTAAAAAAGTATAAAGAAAATAGAGGAACTATAATTGCAATTGGTGGATGTATGATGCAGGAAAAACACATAGTAGAAAAGTTAAAGCAAAGCTATCCATTTTTTGATATAGTTTTTGGAACTCATACTTTACATCAATTTCCTAAGGATTTATATACAAAGATATTTGATAATAAGAGAATAGAAGATATTTTAGATATTGATGGAGAGATTGTTGAAGGTCTGCCTATAAAAAGAAATGATAACATAAAAGCTTCGGTTACTATTATGTACGGTTGTAATAACTTTTGTAGCTTTTGCATAGTGCCATATGTAAGGGGAAGGGAGAGAAGCAGAAATCCTGAAGATATCTTGAATGAAGTAAAAGAACTCGCACGCCAAGGCTATAAGGAAATTACATTATTGGGGCAGAACGTTAATTCATATTTAAGAAGTGGAAAAACAGATTTCGATAGTAACATAAAAAGCTTTGCTGATTTATTAAGGGCAATCAATAAAATAGATGGAATAGAAAGAATTCGTTTCGTTTCACCACATCCAAAGGATTTTACAGATGATGTAATTGAAGCAATTCGTGATTGTGATAAAGTTAGTAAAATAGTGCATTTGCCATTACAATCAGGAAGTACTGATATTTTAAAGGTTATGAATAGAAAGTACACTAAAGAACAGTTTTTGAATCTTGTGGACAAAATGAAAAGAATGATTCCTGGTGTACTATTTTCAACAGATATTATAGTAGGTTTTCCTGGTGAAACAGAGGAAGATTTCGAGGATACACTAGATGTTGTAAGAAAAGTTAATTTTGAGCAAGTGTTCATGTTTATATATTCTAGAAGAGTAGGAACTAGAGGAGATAAAATGGAAAATCAGGTTCCAGAAAATGTGAAACATGAAAGATTTAATAGGTTAAAAGATTTAGTTGAAAGTCAAATAGCTGTAAATAATAAGAAGTATTTGGATACTGTACAAAAAGTACTTGTGGAAGGTTATAGCAAGACAAACAGTGAATTTTTAACAGGAAGAACTGATAGCAACAAAGTTGTAAATTTTGTTGGTTGTAAAGAAATGATTGGAAAAATGGTAGAGTTAAAAATTGTTTCTGAACATATGTGGTACTTAAAAGGAGAAGATGTTCATTAGAAATATTTCCTTTCCACGTAGCTGAAAATTATATTGTTAGGCTGATTAGATGTTTTTGACACATTATTTGATGACGGTCTTATTTTGTGTAACAAAGATAATATGTGGTACTAAAAATAGAACGATAATATAATGTTAGAATTTGGGGGTAATAGATATGGCAGAGTTTTCACCAATGATGCAACACTATTTAAAAACTAAAGAGGAATATAGCGATTGCATTTTATTTTATAGATTGGGTGACTTTTATGAAATGTTTTTTGAGGATGCAATAACTGTATCACGAGAGTTAGAAATTACTTTAACGGGAAAGGAATGTGGTCAACCAGAAAGAGCACCAATGGCAGGTGTTCCTTTCCATGCTGCTGAGAATTATATTGCTAGGCTTATTTCTAAGGGATATAAGGTAGCTATTTGTGAGCAAATGGAAGATCCAAAAGAAGTTAAAGGAATGGTAAAGAGAGAAGTAGTTAGGGTTGTAACTCCTGGAACGGTTATAGAATCTAATTTACTAGAAGAAAAGAAAAATAATTATATTATGAGTATTTATAAAGCTGGAATATATTATGGTTTAGGTATATGTGATGTTTCGACAGGAGATTTCTATGCTACAAAGATTTGTGAAAATAATAATTTTTCTAAATTGTTAGATGAAATTTCTAGGTATTCACCTTCAGAAGTTATTGTAAATAAAATGATGTTTGAAACTCAGTCTGAAATTTCAAAAATCAAGGATAGATTTAAGGTATATATATCGCTTGAAAAGGAAGAATATTTTAGTGATGAAACTGAATTATTACTGCAAATGTATAAGGTTATTGATGATTCTAAGAATTGTCAAATTACTTCAAGGGAAGAAATGAAGGAAGTAGATGAAAAGCAATTAATGGTTCCAGCAATTAATGCATTGATAACTTATTTAACAGAAACTCAGAAAACTAATTTGGATCATATAAACACTATAAAAACATATAGTATAACTCAATATATGTCACTAGATGTAAATGCAAGAAGGAATTTAGAGCTTACTGAAAAAATGCGTGATAAATCTAAAAAAGGAACATTACTGTGGGTATTAGATAAAACCTCAACATCTATGGGAGGAAGGCTACTTAGAAGATGGATAAATGATCCACTTGTGGAGGTTAAAGAGATTAATAAAAGATTGGATTCTGTAGAGGAATTAAAAAATAGTGTTGTTTTAAAAGGAGATGTTATAGATAGTCTAAAAAAGGTGTATGACATTGAAAGGCTAGCGGGAAAGATATCTTATGGAAATGCAAATGGTAGAGATTTGATATCATTGAAAAATTCTGTAAGACAATTGCCAGAAATAAAACAAATTCTATCAAAAACACATTCAGTTTTTTTAACGGAACTATACGAAGAATTAGATATTTTAGAGGATGTATATGAATTAATAGAAAGTTCAATTGTTGAAGAACCTCCAATTAGTGTAAAGGAAGGGGGAATTATAAAAATAGGATATGACCCTGAAATTGATACTTTAAAGAAAGCAACTACTGAAGGAAAAACCTGGATAGTGGAAATGGAGGCTAAGGAAAGGGAAATTACTGGAATTAAAGGATTGAAGGTAGGCTTTAATAAAGTTTTCGGTTACTATATTGAAGTTACAAAATCGAATTTAGGAATGGTTCCTGATAGATATATTAGAAAACAAACTTTAACAAATGCAGAAAGATATGTTACTGAGGAGCTTAAGAATCTAGAAAATCAAATACTGGGTGCGGAAGAAAAGGTAATAAATCTTGAGTATAAGGCGTTTACTGAGATTCGAGATGCTATAGAAAAACAGATTCAAAGAATTCAAAAAACCTCAAACATTATAGCTATATTAGATGTTCTAACTTCGTTTGCAACAGTTGCAGAGGATATGAATTATGTAAAGCCACAAGTTAGCAATGATGGAATTATAGATATTAAGGAGGGCAGACATCCAGTTATTGAAAAAATATCACAGGCTGGCGAATTTGTTCCAAATGACACATATCTTGATAAAGCACAAAACAGGTTAGCAATTATTACAGGACCTAATATGGCAGGAAAGTCTACCTATATGAGGCAGGTTGCGTTAATTACGTTAATGGCACAAATTGGTAGTTATGTTCCAGCGAGTGATGCTCGAATAGGTGTGGTAGATAAAATTTTTACTAGAGTTGGTGCTTCAGATGATTTAAGTATGGGGCAGAGTACCTTTATGGTAGAGATGATGGAGGTTGCTACAATACTTAAAGAAGCCACATCAAACAGCTTAGTTATTTTAGATGAAATAGGAAGAGGAACGTCAACATATGATGGACTATCCATTGCGTGGGCTGTTGCAGAGCATATAGCAGATAAAAGCTTATGTGGAGCTAAAACATTATTTGCAACGCATTATCATGAGCTAACAGAGTTAGAAGAAAAAATAGAAGGTGTAAAAAATTATTCTATTGCAGTTAAGGAAAAAGGTGAAGATATAATCTTTTTAAGAAAAATTGTAAAAGGTGGAACGGATGAAAGCTATGGTGTGCATGTTGCTCGTTTAGCTGGAGTGCCACAGAATGTCACAAAAAAAGCTAATGAAATTCTTAGAACTTTAGAAAGAAGAAACATTTTAAACAATAAGGTCATTGAAAAGGAAAGCAAGAAGGTAGTTGCAGGTCAGGTAGATATGTTTAATTTTAAACTAGCAGAAGTGGCTAGTGAGTTTGACAGGATTGACGTTAATCAATTAACGCCAATTGATGCTTTGAATACTATTGTGAAGATGAAGGAAAAACTAAGTTAAAAGTAGCCTATACTTAAGTACTTCACTACGCATATTCCTACGCAACTATTTCGTAGTGGAGAACTAAAGTGCTCCATAAAATCCCCAATTTTCTTATTCATCTGTAGTGGAGCACTAAAGTGCTCCATAGAAAATCCTCGATTTTCGTATTCATCCCTATGCAAAAAAAGAGATTCAAATAATTGAATCTCTTTTTTTAAATTGTTTAACAATTTCGATACGTATTAATAATCATAGTCATAATCATAGCTACTCGATTTGCTATCCTTACCCTTTTTTGCTGCTTCTGGAGAAACGTCTAACATTTTCCATTTTCCATCAATTTTATATACATATCTGAAAGTTGTGCCATAATCATAATCTTCTTTACCTTTAGTTTTAGCTTCTATCTTAACTTTATATCCGCCCTTTACTTTAACTTTTTCGTTATATTTGTTATTGATGTATTCTTCTACATCAGCTAATTCGTCTTTATTGATTTTTTCTTTCTTTAAGACTTTAAATGAATATTTAACATTGTCACCATATTCTTTTTCATCATCTTTCTTAGCATCCTTTAAGTTACTATCAGTGGTGTTCATCTTTAAGAAGTCAGGGTAAGCAGATATATATTTGTCTGAATCACACTTGTTTCTACCGTCAACATAATTTTTTAGAGGTGTCTTCCATCCTCCTCCTATTATAGAAACTATAATAGCTACTAAAGCAACAACTACTGCTACAATTCCTCCTATAATTCCAACTTTTTTTATTGTCTCTGATTTATTAGATGATGTTGGAGTAGATTTTACATCTTCTGCTGATGCTCCATTTACTTTTTCAGCTTCGGTAGCATTTCCACAGTTTGGGCATACTGTTTGGTTATCATCCATTTCTGCACCACAATTTTCACAAAATTTACTCATAAAAAATCCTCCTTTTAATTTTTTTCATATTATAATGATAATATAACAAAAATTTAATGTCAAGAAGTATATTGCAAAAAATGTAAAAAAATTACAGTTTAGTGTTATTGGTCAGCCTTAGGATTTTGCAATAAGCCGTAAATTTTAGTTGACAATGAATGAGAATAGAGATAGAATGTGACCATAACAAAGGAGGTAAGTTATGAAAAAAAGTAGATTAAGTATTAAAGTATTAATGGTATTGGCACTAACTGCAATGCTGGTAATGCTAACAGGATGTGGAAGTAAAGATAAAGAAAAGGAACAAAATAGCTACACTAAACCTATAGATAATTATTTTAGTGGAATGCAGGATGCAAAAGCTGATGTTTTCAAAAGTGCGTTTCCTGATTTTTATGTAGAGGAAAATTTAAGTGAATTAAAGGATTCAGATTTAGAAGAACAGTTAGAAGAGTTTAGAGAACAATATGGCGAAGATATTAAAATGTCATATGAGATAAAGAAGGAAAAAGATGTTGAAAAGGATGGTCTAGAGGCAGTACAAGAATACATAAATGAAATGTTTGATAAAAAAGTGGATGTTGCTGAAGGCAAAGAACTAAAAGTAGAAGCAACGATAGAAGGAAAAGATGATGTTGATGCAGATATGAGTAAATTGTACGTATACAAAATAGATGGTCAATGGAAACTACTAAACGCATCACCTGATACTGCAAAAGGTTATATGGAATATACTAAAAATGAAGAGAATGCTGAAAACACTGAAAATGCTGAAAATACAGAAAAAACTGAAAATACAGAAAATGCTGAAAACACTGAAAACACAGATGCAATTAATAAGACAGAGAACTAAAGTAATTATAGGTGATGAAATTTGGTAGTAAATACTAATATTATACAATATATTTTTATGGAGCACCTAGGTGCCCTACTACGAAAATTATACTACCTGAACTATAATTGTAAATAATAACATGCAAAAAGAGGGAATGAAACATGAAAATTCAATATAATGATACAATAATAGATGTAACACCAGGTACAAAAATAAAAGATATCTTATGGAATGATATAAAAAAATCCAATGCTATTGCTGCAAGGTTCAATAATGAAATAAAGAGTTTAAATTATAAATTAAAAGAAAGCGGAAATTTAACTTTAATAGACATAAGTAATAAAGACGGAAGGCGCATATATAGAAAAGGGCTATTGTTTATTATTGGAATGGCTGTTGAGGAATTGTATCCTGAAGCAAAAATGGTAGTAAACTATCAATTATCAAATTCTTTACTTTGTGAATTTATTAATATGGAAATAGATGATACCATAATAGATAATATAAGAAAAAAGGTTGAAGAAATAGTTAAGAGTAACTATCCAATAGAAAAGAAATCTATGTCTAAAGAAGAAGCTAAAGAGTTTTATGCTGGTAGAGAAACACATAAAGGAAAGTTGCAACTTGAATTATCTACTAAGAAACAGGTTAGTTTATATTGGTGTAAAGATTATTTTGACTATTATTACGGAATACTTCCTATTTCAACCGGAATCTTATCTATATACGAAATTTTAAAATATCACAGAGGATTTTTGATAAGGTATCCAAGCAAGAGTGATATAACAAAGCTACCTGAGTTTAAAGAAAACAAAAAACTTTTGGAAACCTTGGATGAGTATGATGTTTTACATACTGTATTAAATGTACCATCTGTGAGGGAGTTAAATGAAATAACTAGAAATGGTAAAATAAAGGATTATATTTTATTAGATGAAGCCTTGCACGAAAAGAAAATTGCTAATATAGCTGATGATATTGTTAAAAGAGAAAAAGTAAAAATGATTTTAATTGCGGGACCATCTTCATCTGGTAAGACAACCTTTGCACAAAGGTTAGGAATCCAGTTGAGACTTAATGGATTAAAACCTGTAACTATCTCTGTTGATAATTATTTCGTTGAGAGAGACGAGAATCCAAAAGATGAAAACGGAAATTATGATTTCGAATGTTTAGAGGCAATAGATATTAAATTATTCAACGAACATTTACTTAGGTTGTTGAATGGAGAAGAGGTTGAAATCCCAAAATTTGACTTTGAAGTAGGAACAAAGAGGTATAACGGAAACAAATTGAAATTGGCAGATGATGAAGTTTTAGTAATAGAGGGAATACATTGTTTAAATGATAAGCTAACTCCGTTAATACCAAAGGAGCAAAAGTATAAAATATATATTAGTTGTTTAACGGTTTTAAATATAGATGAACATAATAGAATTTCTACGACAGATACAAGACTTATAAGAAGAATTGTAAGAGATAGCCAATTTAGAGGTTATAAAGCCATTCACACGCTACAAATGTGGGATTCAGTTGTAAAAGGTGAGGAGAATAACATATTTCCATTTCAAGAAGAGGCAGACAGTATGTTTAATTCATCTTTAATTTATGAATTAGCTGTACTTAAAGACTTTGCTATGCCGTTATTAGAAGAGATTGATAATTCGATTCATGAGTATTCAGAAGCTAAAAGGTTACATAGGATGCTTGGATATTTTGAGTCTATTCCAGCCGATTACTTACCTTCAAATTCACTTTTGAGAGAGTTCGTTGGTGGAAGTATATTTAATGTTCATTAAGATTTTAAGAAAATAAAAAGGAGATAAAAGATGAACAATAGCCTATTTACAGAAATAGATGAGAGTTTTATATGTGAAAATTGTGGTAGAAAAGTAGAAAAACTTGGATACTCCTGCAGGAATCACTGTCCATATTGTCTACATTCAAAACATGTAGATGTCAATCCAGGTGATAGATTGGAAGAATGTCATGGAATTTTGGAACCTATTGGATTGGAGATTGATGGAAAGAAAGGATATATAATTATTTTTAAATGTAAGAAATGTGGGAAGATTAGAAGAAACAAATCGGCAAAAGATGATGATATGGATGAGATTATAAAGCTAAGCGCTAAACATTAGGTTGAAAATATAAAGAGGTGCCAGCAATAAAGTTAATCAGTGATGATTTATACTTTACTGCTGAGCACCTCTTTAGGTTTTAATCTGTAAAAAAGCTTGCAATACCTTGTATTACTTCGGTATGCTTTTCAACAATCTCTCTACTTGTTAGTATTTCTGATTTGCCTAGTTCGGTGAATCTTAAATCTGAAAAATTGGGTAATCGAGAAATGTATATTTTATCATTTTCGTCGAAGTAGATTTGAAAAGGAAAAACACATAGACTAAAGTTATAATCTTTAATATATGAGTTAACAGCCTTAAATAGTCCTCGGGACCAAAATTTTATTTTGTTGGTTATTGAGGCTACTATTTCTGGCTTAAGGATTTCAAAGATTAAATTAATGTCACGGATGTCGTCTGATTTTATAACATCCTCTATGCAAAAACTTTTATTGAAACTATATGAGATTTTGACAGTGGCATCATCCTTCTTTGATTTCCTCTTTCCTTTGTTGTACTCTTCTTTGACTACGTATATTGAAAGACAGTAAGATTCTCTTATTCCTACGTCTAATATACGGGGAATTTCGTATGTCTGTATGACATTCCGAAGTGTTTCCTGTAGTTTGTTGTCAAATTCAGATTTGATCTTTTGGGTGAGGTCATTTACATTTTCCATATGTAAAACTCCTTTCAAGAGCGAAGCAAATGAAATATCATTTGCATATTGTGGATTACATAATATGCATTATACTTCATTTTTTTCAAAAAGTCAATTGTATGTTGAAATAAAGTTATAATTCGATGAAACAAAGTTACAATTCAGGTGCCCATAATGTTGATGAAATATATTAATACTCCGTTCG
>CAMPBM010000057.1 GCA_946637865.1 uncultured Lachnospiraceae bacterium
CTACTTAATTCTATGGTTTGGGCTACTCAAAAGACGAAACTGTTAAACAGTAACAATGTATAGAGCTAATAAACATAATATATTGCACATAAAAAAAGAATGTGGTATAATTTAGAAGTAAAAAATAAAGGAGGGGGAAAAATGATAAAAATATATAATACAGATTTAAAGAGTAATATTACTTCAGAGCAACAAGAAATAAAAGAAGGTAGTTGGATAAATATGGTCTCCCCCTCTGAAAAAGAGATTAGGATGGTATGTGAAAAGACTGGAATTTCAGATGATTTTGTTAGGTATTCATTAGACTATGAAGAAAAGGCCAGAATAGATATAGAAGATGATGGTACCACGCTATTCATTGTTGATATCCCAATATTAGAAAAAGAGCAGGATACAGAAATATATTCAACAATGCCAGTAGGACTTATTGTTGTTAGAGACGATTTTCTTATAACAGTTTCACTAAAGAAAAATAAAATTATATCAAGTTTAGAGCATTCAGTTAGTAAAAAAATAACAACATATAAAAAGAGCAGATTTATCTTTCAGTTTTTTTATGAAAATGCTTCAGTTTTCTTGAGACTATTAAAACAAATAAATAAAGAAACAGAAGTTGCAGAGAACATTTTAAAGAAGAGTTCTAAAAATAGAGAATTATTAAAGTTATTAAGCTTAGAAAAGAGTTTGGTATATTTTACTACATCACTAAAAGCTAATGAGGTTGTAATGGAGAAAACATTACGTGGAAAAATTATTAAGCTATATGAAGAAGATGAGGACTTATTGGAAGATTCTATTATTGAGAATAAACAAGCAATTGAAATGAGTAAAATATATAGTGATATTTTAAATGGAACCATGGATGCGTATGCGTCTATTATTTCTAATAATTTGAATGGTGTTATGAAGATGCTAACTTCCATAACTATAATACTTGCTATTCCTACTTTGATTGCAAGTTTATGGGGAATGAATGTCCCTGTGCCTTGGCAGAATAATCCTTGGGGATTTGCTATCTTGATAGGAAGTAGTATTGTAGCAACGGGTATTACTATTGCGTGGTTAAAGTTTAAAGATTTGCTGTAATAAAGCAAATCTTTATTTGTTTAAAGGGAAATTTTTGCTACAATTCATGGCTTACTGTAAAAGCCATGAATTATAACAAATATTTATGCCACCTAAAAGTTTACTATCACTTTCCAAGTATACCCTTAATTTTTTCTCTTGATGATTTTAAAGTATTATACAAACCCTCAGAAATGTCTGAATTACCAGCCTCGTAAGCACTAATTGTTTTATTAATATCCAAAATTTTAAATCTATTTGGCTGACCAGCCCCTTTATCGTACATATATATAGGAACATAATCATAAGAATCTATAGTAATAGTATTGTCAGTATGTTTGGTTACCTGCAACTGCAAAATAATTGTGTTTCTAGTATCCTCTATAACTTGTCCCGACATAAAATTTCCTAAGGAATATATTAGAAAACCATCTTTTTTAGTTCCATCAGACAAAGTAACGGTTCTTTTTTCCATTGGTTCTAGCACATGAGGGTGACTGCCAAAGATAATATCTACACCATTTTTAAATAAAAAATCAGCTAATTTTTCTTGAGTAGCATTTTGCTGTAGTTTATATTCTTCGCCCCAGTGCATGCTAACACATATTAAATCTGGGGTTAAAGCTTTAGCTTTAGCTATTTGATCTAGCATAAGATCTTCATCTATCAGATTTATACAATGTTCATTTCCTTGTGGTACGGGAATTCCATTAGTACCATAGGTAAAAGATAGGAAAGCAATATTAATACCATTTACATTTTTAGTTAGAATAGTGTTTTGTTCTTCTACACTTCTATACGTTCCAGTATGGCTTAGATTTACTTTATCAAGCTCGTCTAAGGTGCTTACTAAACCTGAATATCGCTTATCTAAACTATGATTGTTAGCTGTAGAAACAACATCTATTCCTAAATCCTTTATATTCTGTGCTAATTCTTCAGGTGTATTGAAGGTTGGATATCCGGTATAGCCTATATCCTTTCCTGCAAAAGTTGTTTCCAGGTTGCCTATTGCAATGTCAGCGTTTTGGATGTAGGTTTGTATGTCTGGAAAAACATCTGAAAAGTTGTAGGTATCATTTTCCGCATCATAAGCATTTTGAAAATTAGATGCGTGGCACATGATATCTCCAATAGCAACTATATCAATACTTATGTCACTTGGCTTTTCTTCAATATATGATGGAGTTAAATCCACAGTCTGAGTGGAAGTCTGAGTTGGATTTTGAGTGGTTGGTTTTAAAAATGATGTTGGTATATGTATTTCGGAAGTGGACAAGTAAATTATCAAACCTATAATGAGAAAAAGCCCAAAAATTTTTTTATAGTTTAACTTTTTTGCCTCCGATTTTCTATGGCTACCATTACCTCTACGAGAACTTCGCATTCCTTTACTATGTTTTCCATTTCCTCTTGCTGAAGTATTTTTGTATTTATATGTATTTGTCTTGGTTTTCCCTGCATAATTAGATTGTCGACTTCGGTTCGAAGCACTAGACGAGCGAGTACTACGCGACCTACTATCGTGAGAATAGGCGTAAGTACCATGTTTTCTTGTGCTAGATTTTCTATTACTATGTAGTGAGTCATAATTATTCTTCATCTCTTGATACCATCCTTTTTACAATTATTTTTTTCTTGCAGATCTGCTATTATTCTTATTTAAATTCCTTGAAACCATTTATATTTCCACGTTTGATGGCACCATATAAATTTGCTCGTATATGTGGAATATCAATTTGCATTTTAATAAGAAGATTTTTCATATCTTCACGAGTTGAATATCCATCCATTGGGCACGCTTTTGGCATTACAGTTATGTTATTTCTTTTTACAAAACTACGTATATATTTTTCTGGAGCGTATATTAATGGACGAATAAGTGTTATTTTAGACCTATCCATATAACTCATTGGAGCAAAAGTATTTATACTACCTGCATAAAATAGGTTCATTAAAAATGTCTCTAAAACATCATCTTCATTGTGACCTACAGCAATTTTATTGCAATTTTCTCTAATAGCAATGCTATTAAGCATCCCTCTTCGTATGTTTGCACATAATGAACAAGGATTTTTTTCCCCACGAATATCAAAAACTATTTCTTGCATGTGACCTTCCTCGATAATTAGAGGAACATCTAGTTCTTTGCACAGATTTTCTAGCAAATTTGTATCAAAGCCAGCAAAGCCTGGGTTGATGGTAACTGCAATTATATCAAATTTTTTAGGATAAAATCTTTGTAAGTTTTTGAATCCCATTAGCATAGTAATTGAATCTTTTCCACCTGATAGAGCTACTGCAATTTTGTCACCTTCCTCAATCATATTGTAGTTATCTATGGCTTTTCTCATATATCCAAGTATTTTTTGCATATTATAACCTCTTTCTTTTTTTGTGTTACAGTTCAAGTGCCAACCTTTTCGTAGTGGAGTGCGCAGTTTTGGCGCTCCCACCTTATGTTTTTTTCTCAAATCTAATCGCCAGTGAAACATTTGGGGACGGTCTTGATTTGTTTCAAGGCTGACCAGTAACTAAACAGTAACTTATTTTTTATAGTATATCACAAAAAGACTTGAAAAAAAAGAGTAAATATTATATAATAGCAATGTAAATGTGCTCATAGCTCAACAGGATAGAGTAGTCGCCTCCTAAGCGACCGATAGAGGTTCGAGTCCCCTTGGGCACACCATATAATATAGTATTAATTGTAAGGTGAATATGAAAGAAAAAAATAATATATATATGAAAGAAGCTCTTAAGCAGGCACAAAAGGCATATGAAAAAATGGAAGTACCTGTAGGAGCAGTAATAGTGAAAGACGGAAAGATAATCGCAAGGGCGTACAATCAAAAAGAGTACAAGAATGACACAACAAATCATGCAGAAATTTTAGCTATAAAGAAAGCAAGTAAGAAATTAAACAGTTGGAGACTTCTAGATTGCGATATGTATGTAACACTGGAACCATGCAGTATGTGTGCAGGAGCATTGATACAATCACGAATTAGAAAGGTGTATATTGGGGCTTCTGACGAAAAGACAGGCGCATGCGGTTCAGTGTTAAATTTGCTTGGCGACTATAAATTTAATCATACCGTTGAAATTGAAAAAGGTATATTAGAGAATGAATGTGAGGCTTTGTTAAAGGCTTTTTTTAAAGATTTAAGGAATATCAAAAGAAAAAAATAGATATACAATAAGTGAACTATGTACAATAAGAAGACATGCACAATATAGAGAATCATAAAAATGTAGTTAGTATAAAGGATAAAATGTAAAAAATAAAAATGAAAGATGTTATTTCTCTACATCATTTCAGAAAGGAATTTAATTTGATGAAGGACAGTGTTAAACAAAGAATAAAATTTTCCATAGTAATTCTTATAATTGTAATAGCAATTTCGTTTGCTGTTTTTTCAGTGGTGAGGTATAACGTTGAAGGAGAAAAGAAAGTTCCTTTTTCATTGGGTAAAATTATTGTAATAAGTACAGCTAGAACAATGGATGCAGATGAAAAGCAAGAATACAATGCAAGCAATGTAAAAGAGAATAATCAAGAGGTAAAAAATGGTGAGAATGAAGATGTTGACCAAAATGTCCAGAATAACGTGCAGAACCAAGACGAGAAATATATATGGGACGAAAGAGTTGTTCAAACTAATGATATATATATTTTTCTAGATAGAAATAAGGATTATGAAAAAAACGAAATTATAAAAAGTGTAAAAATTGAAAATCTTAAAGTTATAGAAAATGTAAAAACTGGAAATATTCAGGCATATATGCCAAATAGCTTGGAGGATGGATTGTATAGATACCTAAATGAGTATTTGATTAATTCTTCTTTAACATATATAGGTGCAACAGCAGATAATAAGAAGAATCTCGAAATTGGTAATCAGGGTGGCTGTATATGCCTAAGTTTTGCAAACGTTGGTGTTGGCGATTATAAATCAAACGATGACCAGGAAATGCAACAGGGGGGAACAATATTACAAAAAATGAATGTGACCGATGAAAGTTTAAAATTCAAAGTATCTTTTGATTTAATTATAGAGGCTTTAAATCTGTCGTATAAGACTAATATTGAATTGGAACTTCCAGCTGAAGATTTGGTTGGTGTAAGGGAAACTCATAAGGAAATTACTGATTTTAGTAATATTGTTTTTAAGAGGATATAAGTCTTATATTGGACTACTCAACAATAATGGCTGACCAGTAACTAAACAGTAACAAAAATTTTAAAAATAAATAAAAAAAGTATTGCTAAAAATAAAAAAAGAGTATATAATGTTCATGGTATGAGAAAAATCTAACCTTTGTGTGGAGGATATTTTTCAATAAAAAGCTATGAAGCTTGTCAGGTCCGGAAGGAAGCAGCAATAAGTAGTAAATTTTATGTGAAAAATACTTCCACAGAAAGGTTAGTGTATAAAAATTTGCTCGTACCATTTTTTTTGAGATATAAAAAGTCAGGGGTGATAGTATGTCATATACGGCTTTGTACAGAAAGTTCAGACCTACGAAATTTAGTGAGATAGTTGGTCAAGAACATATAACAAGAACCTTGAAAAATCAAATAATAGCAAACAGGGTAGGTCATGCATATTTGCTAACAGGGGGTAGAGGTACAGGTAAAACTTCTGCTGCTAAAATACTGGCAAGAGCAATAAATTGTTTGAATCCTAAAGATGGTGAACCATGTAACGAGTGTGAAATTTGTAAGGCAGCTATTCAAGGGTCCTTGACAGATATTGTAGAGATGGATGCAGCTTCGAATAATAGCGTAGAAGATATTAGATCTATACGAGAAGAAGTAAATTTCTTACCTACACTAGCAAAATATAGAGTCTATATCATAGATGAGGTTCATATGCTTTCTGTGGGGGCTTTTAATGCGTTATTAAAAACTTTAGAAGAACCACCAAAACATGTAAAATTTATATTGGCAACTACGGAGCCTCAAAAACTACCAGCAACAATTCTATCAAGGTGTCAGCGATTTGACTATAAAAAGATTTCACCAGAGGATATAAAATCAAGGTTAGAATTTATATGCAAAGAAAGTAGTATCAGTATCACTGAGGAAGCTCTAAAAACCATTTCAATTCTAGCCGAGGGTGCAATGAGAGATGCTTTAAGTATTTTAGAAAGATGCGTTCAAGAGGGCGAAGATGAAATTAATGATGATATGGTTAAGGATTTAGTAGGAATTCCAAAGGTAGAATACATAAATAAAATTGTAGACAATGTAATAAAATGTAATGTTGAAGAAACTTTAAGAAACATTGATATCGTAATAAAAGATGGTAAAGATTTGAACAATTTAATATGGGAAATTATTAAGTATGTTAAGGATGTATTAGTATATAAATCCAGTGGTAGCTTAGATTTATATAATGTAGATGAACAAAACAGCATAAAAGAAATATCGGAAAAAACGTCAAAAGAACGACTTTTAGATATTATTTACAGTTTGTCTGAATTAGCTAACGATTTAAAAATGACCACGCAGAAAACAATAATGTTAGAAGTTGGAATTATGAAGTTATGTATTTCAAAAGATGTTCCAAATAACAAGTTGATGAATACAGACTTTAGAGAGGGCTCTGGAGAAAATAACAGCACTTCAAATATGCAAGAAAATTCTGGAAATAGAAATCCAATAAATGGAACACAAAACGAAATGTATACTAATACAGTTAATAGTAATAATGAGCTCGAGAAAAAGGTAAGGCAACTAGAAACGAAGTTAGAAAAGATTTCAAATTTTATTGTAAATAGTCCAAATGGAGGTATAAACAGTAACACATATGAGAAGTCAAATACTGTAAAGAAAATTAATTCAAAGAATATACATAGTGGAGCAACCAGCATTGTTACTAATGAAAATCCAACAGGAAAGAAGGCAGAGGGTTGGGATAATCTTGTAAGAGGATTAAAGGAAAGCGGAAAGATTATGTTATATACTAATTTAATGAACACTACTGCTACAGAGATTAATGATATGACTGTTGGAATTGTTTTCAAAAATGGTATTACTCCGTTTGGAAGAAGTATATTAGATAAACCTGAGAGCGTAAATGAGCTTTCAAAGCTAGTGTCAATGGAATATGGAAAACCTATGCAAATAAAGTATGTAGATGCAAAAAAACAAGAAGAAACAAGGGATATAGCTAGTGAACTATCTGAAGAAATTGGCATGCCAATAAATGTAATTGAGGAGTAAATTTTAAAAAATAATGGTACCATTAAACCAAAATTTTTAGAAATAAAATAATTAATGGAGAAAGGTAAGTACAATATACTAAATGTTAAACTTTATTATATTGTATAAGGTATAAAAAATGTCAAAAAGAGGAGGATTCCCAGGTATGGGAGGATTCGGTGGAATGAACATCGGTCAATTAATGAAGGAAGCAAAGAAAATGCAAGCAGATATAGAAAAATCTCAGGAAGAATTAGAATCAAAGGAATTTGAAGGCTCAGCTGGAGGAGGAGCTATTGAAGTTAAGGTTACAGGAGCTAAGTTGATAAAAGAAATAAAGATAAAACCTGAGGTAGTTGACCCAGATGATGTGGAAATGTTACAAGATTTAATATTAACTTGCATTAACGAAGCCTTGAAGAAGGTTGATTCTGCACAAGCAGCTTCTTTAGGAAAATATAACATTCCAGGAATAATGTAAATAGTAAAAAAGTTTTACCAAACGGTATGCCTTAGATGAAAGGAATGATAAGAAAATATGGGATACTATTCACCCTCTATTGAAAAGCTAATTGAGGCCTTCGAGAAGTTGCCTAGTATAGGCAACAAAACTGCTGCAAGGTTAGCTTTTCATATATTAAATGCAAGTGAAGCTGAAACCAATGAATTTATAGAAGCTATAACAAATGCAAAGAAGAATTTAAAATATTGTTCTAATTGTTATAACATAACCGACACAGACCCATGTCCTATATGTGGAAATGCATCCAGAGATCAATCTATTATTTGCGTTGTTGAGGATGTTAAAGACGTTGTAGCGATGGAAAGAACACATGAATTTAAAGGTGTATATCACGTTCTACATGGAGTGGTATCTCCAATGAATGGTGTTGGACCAGATGATATAAAGATAAAAGAATTATTGGCCAGACTTATGGATGGACATGTCAAGGAAATTGTGTTAGCTACGAACCCTAGAGTTGAGGGCGAAGCAACAGCTATGTATATTTCAAAACTAGTCAAGCCCCTAGGAATAAAGGCTACTAGAATTGCCCATGGAATACCCGTGGGTGGCGATTTGGAATTTACGGATGAAGTTACCTTAAGTAAAGCTTTGGAAGGCAGACGTGAGTTGTAGTTGCTGATGGAGACAGAAAATTATTAAAATTTGTAACAGCGTTTTTGTTGGGACAGATTTAGAACAATAGTGGACGGAGAAAATTTATATTTTCTTCGTCTACTAAATTTTAACTTTTGTAGGCAGAACATATAAAGCACACTATATTCATATAATTAATTACATGGAAAATAATCTTTAGCATATAATAGTCAAATAGGATTTTTGTACGGGAATATAGGCATATTACGCAAAAAAATCAAATTTTTCTATAATACCAAATTCTTTCATTATCCTAACAAAATGTTGCAAATATCCCTTGTAGAATTAGGTTTAGCAATTTCTACAGCCTTTTCCTTCATAAAATTCAGCTGTTTCTCATCACACAAAAGATTACATATAATTTCATCAACATTATCAGTTCCTTTTAACCAAATTCCAGCACCAGCTTTTACTAAAAAATCAGCGTTTTCCTCTTCCTGACCAGGGATAGGATTAACTATAATTATTGGCAGATGTGAAGCTAGACTTTCAGATGAAGTTAGTCCTCCAGGTTTAGTAATCACCAATGAAGATATATGCATTAAAGCAGCAACTTCAGTAGAATAATCCATAACATGTAAATCTTTATTATTTATTTCATTAGCAATTTTACTAAATTTTTCATACATTTTTTTATTCTTACCAGATATAGCAATAATTTGATAAGTATCCAAATGTTTAACCAAAGTGTGTAAAACTTTAATAGTTATAGTTGGACCAATTCCAAATTCACCACCACCAAAGAACAATATCACTTTTTTATCTTTATTTAAATTATACTTATTAAGGATTTCCTCGTCATTCATGGGTATCGAAAAGCTTTCACTAAGTGGTATTCCGACTACGAATATCTTTTCACTGGGTATTAAATATCTATTTACTAAATCATCTTTCATATCTGAATTAGAAACAAAAAAGTAGTCACAATAGTCTTTTTCAACTAACCATTGAGGATGTGTTGCAAAATCTGTTAGGACAACAGCTAGTTTAAAGTTAAATTTTTTACGTTTCTTTATAATGCCAGAAATCTGACTAGCAAATGGCTGTACCGCAATAACAATGTCTGGGGAGTATTCTTTAAATAGCCTAGATAGTCTCTTTGCCATTAAATTGCTAGATCTAGCGCTTACCAGTGATAGGAATCCTTTTCTGGAACCATAATATAGCTTTTTCCATAATTTGGGTTTCTTTTTTACAAGATATACATATGTGTCAGTGGATACTTTATTTACAAATTTATTTACATATTCAATACAATCTACATTTTTAACCTCTGCAGTATCTGAGTAGTGATTTTTTATATATTTTTCAATAGCATTTGCGGCGGATAAATGCCCTCCACCATATTTTGCATATAATATCAATATTTTTTTCATTTTTCCCTCTTTCATTTTTATTAGATAATAATATTTTAGCATAAGTGATTAAAAGATACAAGATGTAAAAATGACAGCTTTGAAAAAGACTTGTAACAAACAGTAACCATAAAAATGTTACTGTTTAACGCTTTTTATAAAATAATCCGCCCAAACCATAGAATTATGTAGCGTTCTGAAATATATTAATACTCCGTTCGTTTACTGGCGATTAGATTTGAGAAAAAGACATAAGGTGGGAGCGCCAAAACTGCGCACTCCACTACGTATTAATATGTTACAATTCAGGTGCCCATAATGTTGATGAAATATATTAATACTCCGTT
>CAMPBM010000058.1 GCA_946637865.1 uncultured Lachnospiraceae bacterium
TTACATAATTTTAATTTTTGACTACTCTACTTTAATAGCCACCTGAATTGTAACAACGGTAACCACTTTTTCAAAAAAAATTAACCTGCATATTGCATTTTCTCAAAAATCATGCTATCATAATATACATAATACTCAGCTCAAAAGAGACTAGTAATAAACCCCCTTTATTTAGAGAGATTATGGTTGGTGAAAATAATCTAAAGCAGTTTATGAATCTACTCTTTAGCTTTTAGTGAAAACTAAACCTAGTAATGCAAGGTTATAAGCATTGTTAAGATATATAATTTACTAGTATAGTAAAATTATATAAATTAAGGTGGCACCGCGATAAATAATCGTCCTTATGAATTAATCATAAGGGCGTTTTTGTTTTTCATTGTGCTTACTATTCAAAAAGATGGAAGGAAGATGTTATTATGAATGAAGTTCGCATTGGAAGGGTTTACAGGCATTTTAAAGGCAACTATTATTTTGTTGAAAACATAGCCTATGATAGTGAAACCCAAGAAAGAATGGTAGTTTACAAACCACTTTATCCAAGAGAGGATAATAGGCAAATTTGGGTAAGACCAGAGTCCATGTTCTTATCCGAGGTTTCTATTGATAGACCTGACAATATTACAAAACAATCGCAAAGATTTAAACTATGTGAGGAGATTGAAAAAAATTATTTATAGGAGGTATATCTATGATAGATATTAAATTTTTAAGGGAGAATCCTGAAATTGTAAAAGAAAATATTAAGAAAAAGTTTCAAAACCACAAATTAGTATTAGTAGATGAAGTTATCGAATTAGACGAAAAAAATAGAGCAGTTAAACTAAAGGGTGATGAATTACGTGCTAAAAGAAACTCTTTAAGTGCCGAAATTGGTAATCTTATGAAAAACGGTCAAAAAGATGAGGCAGAAAAGATAAAACTACAAGTTCAAGAGATTAATAATCAACTTGCTGAAAATGAAAAATTAGAAACTGAATACGCTGAAGAAATCACTAAAAGGATGATGAAAATTCCTAACATTATGCATGAATCAGTTCCTATCGGAGAAGATGATAGCAAAAATGTTGAGGTAACAAGATATGGTGAACCTGTCGTACCTGATTATGAAATTCCATATCATGGTGAAATTATGGAAGCTTTAAATGGTTTAGATTTAGATTCTGCACGTAGAGTAGCTGGAAATGGTTTCTATTATTTAATGGGAAACATTGCAAGACTCCACTCTGCAGTTTTGACATACGCTAGAGATTTTATGATAAATAAAGGCTTTACCTACTGTATTCCACCTTACATGATTCGTTCAGATGTTGTTAAAGGAGTTATGAGCTTTGAGGAAATGGATGCCATGATGTATAAAATAGAAGGCGAAGATTTATATTTAATTGGTACTAGTGAACATTCTATGATTGGTAAGTTTAAGGGACAAATTCTTCAGAAAGCTGACTTACCATATACTATGACTTCGTATTCTCCATGTTTTAGAAAAGAAAAAGGTGCCCATGGTATCGAAGAACGTGGTGTTTATAGAATCCACCAATTCGAGAAGCAAGAAATGATAGTTGTTTGCGAACCTGAAGACAGCTATGAATGGTATGATAAAATGTGGTCTTACACTGTTGAATTGTTTAGAAGTATGGATATTCCTGTTCGTACTTTAGAATGTTGCAGTGGTGATTTAGCTGATTTAAAGGCTAAAAGTGTTGATGTTGAAGCTTGGAGCCCTCGTCAAAAGATATATTTTGAAGTTGGAAGTTGTTCTAACCTAACTGATGCACAAGCTCGTAGATTAGGAATTCGTATAAAGGGTGAAAAAGGAAATTACTATGCACATACTTTAAACAATACAGTTGTTGCTCCACCTCGTATGTTAATTGCACTAATTGAGAATAATTACCAACCTGATGGAAGTGTTATCATTCCTGAAGTTTTAAGACCATATATGGGTGGACTTGATAGAATCACTGTTTAAAAAGGGGGAAATTCAGATGTTAATAAAAAATCCCAAAATAGAAATATCAGCTACATCGCCTAAGCAATACCCTGCTTCTGGGCTTCCAGAGATTGTATTAGTTGGTAAATCTAATGTAGGTAAATCTTCTTTTATTAATACTATGATTAATAGAAAAAAATTAGCTAGAACAAGTAGCGAACCTGGCAAAACAAGACAAATTAATTTTTACAATATGGATGATAAGTTCTATTTTGTAGATTTACCTGGTTATGGCTATAGCAAAATGTCTAAGGTTGAACAAGAAAAGGTAAATCATTTTATTGATGAGTATTTGCACGTTAGAAAAAATATTTCTTTAATTATTTTATTAATTGACATTAGGCACGAACCAGGAACAAATGATAGAATAATGTATGATTACATAATTCGTTCAGAATTGCCTTTTATGGTGCTTTGTAATAAGGCTGATAAGATTGCAATTACCAAGGTGGAAAACGCCGTAAAAGCCATTCAGAGCGATTTAAACCCTATTGGAGATTTCACCTTTATGCCTTTTTCGGCTGAAAGGAAAATTTATTCTGATGATGTATGGAAGGTTTTAGAGAATTATATTTAGGAATCTAATTAATAGCGGAGTATGCTGAGAGATAAATGAACAAAAAAACTGTCTGAGACAAGGAAAATTTCCTTGTCTCAGACAGTTTTTACGTCCTCTGTCTCCGTTCCTTTGTTACGGTTCTTGTCACTCGATTATTTTTTAGTTATTCTCAAATGTAATCCATGCTGGAACATTTTCCTTAACCTTATTTACATTTTTCCCTTTTACTACAATTCCTTCAACTACCTGACCGTTTATTTTTTCTTCAATTGATTCTGCATTTTTAGCAATCAATTCAGAACTAATTACATTATTCTCTGTTTTTCCTTCGCCATTATATGTAACGTGATATACTTCTCCATTATCATATAATCTTATTTCTTGCATTGAGCTTCCAGCCCAACCACTTGGAGAAAGTTGTTTTGTAATTTTTGCTTGTGATGTAGTGTTTTCTTTGTTTTGTGTATTAGTTTCTTTTGATGTATTATCTTGTTTTTGTGTATTTGTTTCCTTTGCTGTATTTTCTTTCTCATTAGTATTTGCAACTGCATTTGGATTAACTTCAACTATAGATTCACCCATTGCAAGACCAGGTACAACAACATTTATTCTACCATCTTTTATGAAAAATCTTTTTTCATCCCATTTAGAAAAATCTACAGATACAGCTTCACCACGTACTTCTAAATTTTTTATTTCAATTTTTAATTTATCATTAAAATCTGATTGAGATTTAAAACCATACTGTTGTAACACATCTTTTGCCTCTACTAGTTTTAACGTTTCCAAATCAAAATTATAGGTTATATATGAAGTTGTTCCATCACCTGGAACCATTGCAGACACTTTTTGTATAACTATTGATAAAACATTATTATTCACATAATTCTTATAGCTATATCTTGTAAATTCAAAAGAATCATCACTTGTATATTGCTTATTAGTTTTGGCATCTGTTATTGTTGCAGGTTTTCCAAAGTCTGTATATGCTTTTTCTGCTAGTGCTTTTATCTCCTCATTAACTTTATTTGCATCATTTGAATTAATATTTATATATGGTAATTTGATTTCTTCACTTGCCTTAACTGTTATGTGATATGTATCACTAGTCTTAACTATATCTTTCTTTTTACTTATATAATCAGCATCATATACCCATTCTTTATTTGCATCAACTTTCTTACCAGCTTTATTTTCCTCTTTTTTCTCAGTTACTTCTGTTGTTTTGTTTTGTACATTATCCGTGTCATCTTTTCTATTACCTGCTATAAACACTCCTGCAAGAATTCCAACTATTAAAACTAACACTAGCACAATTACTATTAATACAGATTTTCCCACATTATTATTAGATTTTTTAGTTCCTCCATTTACTTCATTTACATTTCTCTCAACACTATTTTCTTCTTTTTTAATATTATTATTTTCCATAACCACACCATTCCTTTCTTTTATTTCATTCTACTAATTAGACACTATAATTTTATATTAGGTTCATAAAATTTATAATTTATTACTCTTAATCAACTTGGTTTATCAAATTGATATATCCCTCAGTAGAACCTGGTATTTCAATGTTATTAACTTCCATAATTGAGTTATCAAATGTTAAATCCACATTTAAACCATACGTATTTCCATCAGATGAAACCGATAAAATTCCTGTTCCAGTATGTGATTTATACGTTCCTTCTTCATACCCTTTAAAACTAAACTTTATATATTCCGTTCCAGCAGCAACATCACTACTATTAATTGCTATATTATCTATATGAACTACGACCGTTTTTCCCTCGGCAGTTGACGTAACCATTATTCCATCAATTTCTTTTGTTTTTATTGTATAATACACTTCATATTCATTCTTTACTGATGTAGCATATTCTCCGCTTCTTGCTTGGAAGTCTTTTTCTCCTTTATATAAGAAAGAATATCGCCCAAACATTTTATTACATCTGGTTGATGCACTGAAAGAATCGAATGTACCAGGTAATTCTTGATTTGAAAAATCACTTGCTACTAGCACTGCCACATCAAAACTATTACTTGCATTGTTATTATCAATATAGTCTATTGTACATTTAAAAAGTGCCATATCGTTAGTAATACTAGTATCTATATAGAAAGGTTTTATATCTCTAATTTCTTTAATATTATAGCTTATATCATTTGTAATAGCGTCTTTATATATATAATATCCATCACTTTCTTCTGTCTTCAAAGCGTTTTCCCCCAAGCGTAATAATGCAACCTTTCCATTATTATCATCGTTAAGTACAGATGAAAACTGCAAACTAGAATTTTCTTCAAAATATGATTTTTTTTCTTCTTTAGGCATCTCAAATATGTTTTCGATATCACCTTCTAGTTCAATAGGCATTGTCTTAAGGAAGCTTCCTGCAGCATTAACTCTATAAATAAAATTAAATTTTTTATCATTTCCAATAAAGTATTTACCAGATTCTGCCCCATCAAATGAAGCTACAGGTTTATCTTTAATTGCTTGTAATATTTCAATCTGCTTTGTTTCCCATTTTCTAACTTTTTCTATAACATCATTGCCTGACGAAAAGCCACAAAATTCTGCCATTTCGCCCAACGTAACTGTTTTCAAGGTTTCCAAATTAAAATTGTAAATATACATTTCTTGTCTTCCAGCACCACCTGGAACAAATGCATTAATATAATCTATTACAATAGATAACATCTTATCATTTTCATAATAATTATATTTCACTTCACAAATATTTCCTACTTCACCATCGTCAAACTCTGAATATGCTTTCTCATATAAACTCTGTATTTCAGAATTTGCCTTTTCAGCATCAGTTGAATTTATATTTATATATGGAACTTTAATATTATCTTTTGTATTTACAGTATAACTGTCGCTTCCGACTTTCTTAATTTTCTTTCCATCTGCATAATTAGCATCATAAACCCAGGCTCTATCCTCATCGAGCTTCTTGCCAGACTTTTTTTCCATTTCCTCGTCATTTTTTGCTTCGAGATTCTCTTCTGTGGTCTTTGTAAGAGTTACTTTATTATCATCCTTTTTAGAAGGAATCATTGCTACGAATATACCAAGTAATAGAACTAAAATTATACATATTGTAATTGCAATTATAATTTTATTTCTCTTGCTTTCGTTCTCTATATCAGTATATTCATTTGGTTGCTGTTCAAATTCATCTAATTTGTTTGAAATGTCTTTATCAAATTCATCTAATTTGCTTGAAATATCTTTATCAAATTCATTTAATTTGGCTGAAATATCTCTATTATTATTTTCCAATTATATCAATCCTTCCTATCTTTTGTTAAAATAAGTTATTAAGTTTTCCTTTGAAAATAAAAATATTTTCACTTCGAATTGCGTAGCTACTTTAGAAGCCTCATATGGCTTCCTTTGCTGATTTATAAATAATTAATCATCATAAAATAACTCTATATTTTTTTTACTTCCATCACTTTGTTTTTGTATAATCCATATTGTTCTATATTCGCCACTACCATCTTTGGCTTTGCTAGACACATCATACGTAAAGCCTTCTATATTATCAATATCTTTTATTATTTTCTTAGTTAAATATAAATTTGATGTTTTAATTGCCTCAACAATATCCATACAAACTACCGTACCATCTTTTTTTAGATATACTATACTAATAGTATTACTTGAACCTACGTTTTCAAAGATAACTTTTTTTGCATCCGCATTTGTAAACCTCTTACCTTCAGAAACACCTTCTCCGGCTCCGTATATATTATACATAACATTTTCTCTTATAGTAGTTTCATCTTTAGAAATTCCTAATTGTTCTAAACCTCCCGGATTAATCATCATAACTATTGTACCATCCTGTTTTAATTCCAATTTAACCCCATACTTCTGTATTATTGCAACGGAAGAAGTATAACTACCAACATTTGCTTGCTTGTATAGACAATTGCTATCATATTCAATGATGCTAAAATCTTTATACAGTATTACTGTCATTTTTCCATCTATATTATTTAACTCATATCCAACAACACCCATTACCATACACTTTTCTGTATTTGTTGCTATATCAATTTTATATAGCGATTCATTCTCAATATAATATGCACAACTTGAATCCTTAGGTAATGTAAAAAGTTTTTTATCTTTATATTTTTCTTTGTATTCTTCTTTGCCTTCTCTATTGTTCCTACTGTTGTCTTCGTTACCCTGGTCATCTGTTTTAGATTTATTTAACTCGTATGCATCTATATATTTTTGATTTAGTTTATCAAATATTTTAGTTTCATTATCTTCCCAATTATTATAATTTTCAAGTTCTATTTCTTTTCTTTTTCCATCAATTCTTACAGCATTTATATAGTAATAATAATCATTTGAATATGAAAACTGTCTTTTTTGCTGTTCAAATCCTACAACATCGTATAATCCCAAAACCCTGCCTTGTGAATAAAAATTGAATTCATATTTTTCTTTTATATTCGCATTTTCATCTATAATCTTAACATATTCTATGGTATCGTCTTCCATCAATAACATAACATATGGCAATTTATCACTTATAATATTTCCAACAAAAAGATCTTTTACATTTTTGTTAATATTATTTACCTTATATTGTTTTTCTACCGGTAGATTCAAATTATACAAGCTTATAAAATCTTGCTTTAATTGTATAGCTACTTCATTATCACCTGTTAACATTGCTTTTATTAGATTATTCTCATTTTCTTTTACAATTTGCTCATTTGAGAGTCTTAATTCTTCATTTCTTACAGAAATCGATTTTGTTATTATATTTATATTCTCTGTTTGTGGTTTTCTATTGTATAGCATTGTTCCTGTTCCTACAACTATTGCACATAACGAAACTGCTGCTACACTTAATATTCTGTTCATTCTTTTATAAAATAGACTATCAAAATTATAATTTGACTTTGAATTATCTGTATTGTTTATATTTTGACTTATATTAATTGCTTTGTTTGATTGTTCATTATTATTGTTATTTGATAAATTATTTAATTCGTCTCTATTAGTATTACTATTTATATCAGAATTAAATTTATTAAATTGAATAACTTTTCCTGAACTCACATGCTTTTCTATCGGTGTCAATATACTATCTTCAAATTTTTTAAAGACATCATTAGCCTGTTTAGAAATATACTTGTCTTCTTTAAATTTATTCTTGATGAAGTTATCTCTATTCATATCCATAATTTACCCTCCTTCCTCACTTAATAGAATATATAATTTTTCTCTTGCTCTAGATAATCTAGATTTAACCGTTCCTTCAGGTATATCTAGCATTTCAGCGATTTCTTTTACTGAAAATTCATTATAGTAATATAATACTGTAATTTCTTTTAAATCCTTATCAATCTTGTTTATAGTATCTTCAATAATTGAATCGGATTTATAGTTGTCATAGGATTTTAAATTTGAGTCATCTATATAATCATCTATATCATAATTGTTTAATACCTTATTATTTTTCTTTATTATGTCATAACATTTATTTACCAAAATTCGTACAATCCAGGTTGAAAAATATTGGTTTTCTTTTAGCTTTGTAATGTTAGTATATGCACTCATAAGTGCATCCTGTATTGCATCACAAACATCGTCTTCATTTTTTAGAATTGCCTTGGCTGTTTTATACATTTTTAATTTGTTTTCCTCGATTAAGGTATTAAATGCCTGTGCACTACCGTTTTTAGCTTCTTCGACTAAATCCATTTGTTCCTCCTATATACATTAGACTTTTTTATTTCCTCGTTGGTTCGTTTGTTAGTATTCTATTATAAAAAAATTATAACATTGTCATTTTGGGTAGTCAATGTTGAAATTAAAATAAGAAATAAAAAAAAATCCAAAATAAATTTTGGATTTTTTTTATTAATTAAATTAATGATAATATAACAACTTCTGCAGAATCTCCTCTTCTAGGTCCCTTTTTGATTATACGTGTATAACCACCATTTCTTCCTTCATATTTAGGAGCTATTTCGTTGAATAATTTAGATGTTAAATCTATATTATTTCCTTCGCTATCTTTTACTTTGTTTATCATTCTCATCATTTTTCTTCTTGCATTTAATCTTGTTGGCATATCTTTTTGTCTTTTCTCAGTTGTTTCTTCTTTAACAACTTTGAAGTAATCTTTACCATTTTTGCTCTTTGCTGCTTCTATAACTTTTTTTCCATTGCTATCTAACTTAGCTTTAACTACTTTAACATCAACAGTCTCAAAATTATCCTTTTCCTTAATAGCTAGTGCTATTATACTATCAGCCATAGCTTTGATTTCTTTAGCTCTAGCTTCTGTTGTTTCTATTTTTTCATGTAATATTAAATCTGTTAAACCAGTTTTTAACATAGCATTTCTTATATCAGTAGTTCTACCTAACTTTCTATTAATTGCCACTTTTTTCACCCTCTCTTTTTTATTAATAAGTAAAATTTGAATTTAATAATTCTTACTAATTATTTAATATTCACCTATACTTCTCTGTGATAGTGAATATTTATTATTAATCAATATAAAAATATAAAAACTACACTTCTATTTATATTTTAATATCATTAACCATTACTATTCATCTTCTTTTGCGAAGTCTAACCCTAATGAATGTAATTTGTTTGTTACTTCATCCAATGATTTTTTACCTAGATTTCTTACCTTCATCATATCTGACTCCGTTTTATTAGTTAAATCCTCAACTGTAGAGATATTTGCTCTCTTCAAGCAGTTAAAAGATCTTACAGATAACTCTAATTCTTCTATAGCCATCTCCAATACTTTTTCCTTCTTGAATTCTTCTTTTTCTATCATAACTTGAGTATTTTTTGTTGTTTCAGATAAATCTATAAACAAATCTAAATGTCCAGTCATAACTTTTGCTGCTAAACTTAAAGCTTCATATGGTTTTAAACTTCCGTCTGTCCAAACTTCGATTGTTAATTTATCATAATCTACCATTTGTCCAACCCTTGTGTTCTCAACTGAATAATTAACTTTTTTAACTGGTGTGTAGATAGAATCTATTGGAAGTACACCTAAAGGTTGATTATCTTTTTTGTTCTTTTCAGCAGTATTGTATCCTCTTCCCATTTCAGCTGTTAATTCCATTACTAATGAACCACCTTCTGAAACAGTAGCAATATGTAAATCTGGATTCAAAACTTCAACTGTTCCATCTGTAATAATATCACCTGCAGTAACTTCTCCCTCTCCTTTAAAGTTAATTCTTAGAATTTTTTCTTCATTTTTATCCAATTTTAATCTTACATTTTTTAGATTAACAATTATCTCTGGTACATCCTCTACTACATTTGGTATTGTAGAAAATTCATGTAATACACCTTCAATTTTTACTCCAGTAATAGCACTTCCTGGTAGTGAAGAAAGTAATATTCTTCTTAAAGAATTTCCTATTGTTATACCATAACCTCTTTCCAATGGTTCACATACAAACTTAGCATAATTATTATCATTGTCGATCTCTAAGCATTTAATATTTGGCTTTTCAAATTCTATCATTTTTACCTCCTAAT
>CAMPBM010000059.1 GCA_946637865.1 uncultured Lachnospiraceae bacterium
CCAACCCAAAATTTCCCAAATATTGCAATATTGGTGTTTGAATGCATTATGCTTATCTAAATGTAAGACCGTCCCCAAATGTTTCAAGGCTGACCCCTATCCCCAAAAAAGACAGATAAGCATTTTACAACCTATCTGTCCTATTTTTATAATAACATAGTTTCCATTATCCTTTATTTTTTCATTTTCTTAACAGCAACTACTGCAGAAACAATACCTGCAATAATAAAGAATATAATAACATTATTTGAACCAGCAGATGGAATTTGTGAATTAGCAACAGTTCCATTCTGTTTTCCATTCTGTTTTATATTATCATTTTTATTTTCTGTAGATGTTCCATTTGTTTTACTATCTGTATTATTATTAGATTTTTCATCTGTTACAGGAACATTATCTTTATTGTCTGTTGAACTTACATTTATTGGAACATCAAAACTTACAGATTTACTACTATCTTCTTTTAAGCTTACAATTATAGTCATTGTGGTATTTCCACTTTTTAAAGCTTCTATTTTTGCACTTCCAGCTTTACCCTTAGATGTCATTTCTTCACCATCTTCAGCTGTGTATTTTGCTATTGTTGTATCACCTAATTTCCAAGTTACATTAAATCTTTTTTCAACTTCTTGTACTGTACTATAACCTTCTTTTAACTGTGCATTGACTATAATTTCATCTTTGTCTCCAACCTTCATATCTAGTTTTTCTTTATTAAGTGTTATCTCCCACTCTGGAATTATTTTGTTTTCCTCTTGTGCCGAGTCATCTGAAACACTTATTGGAATATTCTTAAATACAAAAGTATCACCAGATTTTGAACTAACAGTAACTTTCATTGTAGTAGAACCTTTTTTTAACCCTTGTATATGAGCACTTTCTTTTGTGTCTTCACCATCTTGAGCAACATACTTAGCTATAGCTGTATCTGCTATTTCACATGCTACATTGAATTTTGGTGCTGAAACTTGATATCCACTATATTCCTCTTTCAATGTTGCATTTACTTTAATTTCAGCTGTTTCTCCTACCTTTACATTTATTTTATTTGGATTTAAACTTATATTCCAACAATTCATGCTATCTAGATTTTCATCTACGAAGCCTTTAACACTCATAGTTCCACCATTAAATTCATCTGAAGTAGATGTGATAGTTCCTGTTAGAGTAGCACTGCCAACACCAATAGCTTCAATTGAAAAACTACCTGAATTTTCCGTTACTTTTAATATATTTGAATCACTACTTTTTATGTCCAATGTTTTACCTTCTGAACTTAAGCCAAAAGTTGCTAGAGAAACATTTAGAATTTTCTCACCTTTTACTAGATTAAATGGCGTAACTACAAATACTACACCTTTTGTACCATCAGCCATATCTATTGTAAAATATCTATATGCAGCTTGTGACTCTGTTATACTTAAGGTATTGTCATCTACTTTCGTCCATCCCTCTGGAATTGTTGCATTATTTGCGATTTTTTTGCTAAATACTACTTTAACATCTACTGTGCCAAGTTTATTGTTATCCGTACTATTTTTCTTATAATTTGAAAATGATACACTATATCCTCCTTCGTAATTTTGAGTGTAATCCTCTGCCTGTGCATATGCAGCCTTTGGGTTAAATAGTGTTATTAGTGCTAATATTAACACTATAAAAAAAATACTATACATTACTTTGTGTTTTTTCATATAATTTTTCTCCTTTCCATACTAAATTTATAAAAAAGTCACTTTTGTAGTAAGCTCAACACATATATTAACAAATTATATATAGAAAGTCAATCATTTGTTTAGAAAGTCATTGTTTTAGTACGGTTACATTGTTACAGGTCACAGCCTATAGCTGTAGGGTAGTAAAAAAACTGTAAACTGTAACGCAAGGTGAAGCATTTCCTTGCCAGCCAGTTGCCAAATAAAAAAATAAATGTTATAATATTCACAAAGGAGGTAATTATATGTTTGGTGTAGTATTCTTTATATTTATTTTTATAATTATATTTTCAGTTACACGCGATGTATCAAAAACACAGCCAAATGGTGCTACTTCAAATAATTTCGTTTTGAATATATTGTACAAAGCTCTTGACAATAATGAGTTTACAAATAAGCGTATATTATCTTCGAATTCTTACTATAAACTTATAACAGCTGATACAAATGGAGAAAATTATATTTTTGCTATATCTAATATATCGACGAAATTTAATATATCCAATATTCAAGCAATACACGAAATTGCAAAAAATTCGCACATACATAATGTTGTAATAATAAATCATTTTTCGGTACCATATGCTGATAGCATAATGCATAGTATTAATGAATTTGGAATGGAAGTGTGGGATTTAAATAAACTTAATACTTTAGCACTAAGGACACCTACAAATGCGACTTTAAAATACTCTACAAATGAGTTAAATACTCCAAGTACTCCTACAACAAAATCCGTTCTAAGAACAAGTAATACATCCGATGATAAATGTGTGATTGATACAGACTCTGCAGATCCAATTCAAGATTTATCTAATAAAAAATTATCATTTTTTGGACAATTATTTAAGAAACCTGATAGACTTTAAATATATTATTATAAGAAATTGAAATTGTACGTATTTATGCCATTTATTTTGGGACATACATAGCATATACCTACAAGTTCAATTTTTCTTTTATGCTTTTTGCCAATTCCAAGTTAATTCCTTTAATTTCAGCAATATCCTTTATATCAGCATTTGCTATCTTTTCAATACTTCCAAATTTTTTAAGCAACATTGCCTTTTTCATTGTTCCAATCCCCTTAATATCATCTAATGCTGATTTTGTGATAGATGCATCTCTTAGTTTCCTATGATATCCAATTGCAGTATCATGCACAGAATCTTGAAATAGTGTTATAGCATTTTTAAGTTTTTCTGAAATATCATACTCATGCTTTTGATTGTTAATTAATGCCCTAGTTTGGTGCTTGTCATTTTTTACCATACCAAAAACAAGTATATTAAGTCCTAAATCTCTAATTGCCTTTTCTGCTGCATGAATTTGTGTTATTCCTCCATCTACAAAAATAATATCTGGCAACTTTCCAAATCCTCCTTCAGGGTTTTCTATGGAATGTTTTAATCTTCTAGTTATAACTTCATTCATACACCTAGGATCATCTTGGTCAAACACTGTTTTTATTTTAAATCTTCTAGCCATATTTTTTCTTATAATGCCATCCAGCATAACGCTCATTCCAGCTACCATAAACTGACCCGATATATTTGAAATATCAAAAGTTTCTATTTTTCTAGGTATCTTTTCTAATCCTAAAACGTCTTTTATTTCATTTACTATACTATAATTGTCTCTTTCTTTATTTTCGAGTGTGATTCTAGCGTTATTTTCTGCCATTTCAACTAGCCTAAGCTTTTCCCCTTTCTGTGGATTTTTTATTTCTACCTTTTTATTTGCTTGTCCAGTTAAAAGTAATTCAATTAACTCTTTATCTTCAATCTCATATTTTACCATAATTTTGCTTGGTAAAAATTCTTTTCCAATATAATACTGTTTTATAAAATCTAATGCAATACCTGAATTTGACTCATCTAGCAGTTCTTTATAAAAATAATGCTCCCTGCCTATCATCTTGCTATTTCTTATAAAAAAAACTTCCAGGCAAATTTCAAAATTATTTCTTGCAATTCCTATAACATCAATATCATTTTCGTTTATATTAGATACTTTTTGTTTAGCTGAAATTCTTTGAATTGCTAGAATTTTATCTCGTATATATGCCGCTTTTTCGAAATTCATTTTATTAGATTCTTCCTTCATTTCATTTTCTAAATCCTTCAAAAGTTTATCTGTTTTTCCATCTAATATATGTAGTATTTCATTTATTTGCTTTCTATATTCATCTTTACTTATATAGCCCATACATGGTGCAAAACATTTTTTTATCTGATAATTTAAGCAGGGTCTGTCCTTATATTTAAAACTTTTACACTGTCTAATTTTAAATTTTTCCTTTATAAATTCTACCATTTCTTTTGCTGATCCACTATTAGCGTATGGTCCAAAATATCTAGCACCGTCATTTATAATTCTTCTAGTTACATATACATCTGGATATTCTGCTTGAATATTAACTTTTATATACGGATATGTTTTATCGTCCTTTAACAACACGTTAAACTTAGGCATGTTCTTCTTTATTAAATTGCACTCTAAAATTAAGGCCTCTGCTTCATTGTCGGTTACAATGTATTCAAAGTGATCAACTAACGAAACCATATTTTCGATTCTTTTTGTTTTATTGTTTTTTCTAAAATATTGTCTAACTCGATTTTTTAATGATATAGCTTTACCTACGTAAATTATTTTATCATTTTTATCATGCATAATGTATACTCCCGGCTTGTTTGGTAGTTTTTTTAGTTCTGTTTCTATATCAAACATTTTTATTCCTCCTTGAATGTACTTTGTAGCACTTTAGTGCGACGATGGAACGCAACAGCGGAACGTAGGAATTGTCTTTAACAGGACCACCACTGTTAAAGACAATTCTTATGTTCCACTGTTGCATATCCCCTGTTGCATCTTAGAGTGACAGCATTGCGGTGGTGGTGGGGATTGCTTTCCCTATTATATAAAATTAAAGTAGACTTGGAAAGTCTACTTATTGATAATTTTAACTATTCTTCTGTTGGTGCTCCTACTGGACAAACTCCTGCACATGTTCCACAACTAATACATGCTGTATTATCAATTACATATCTTTCGTCTCCTTGTGAAATGCATTGAACTGGACATTCTCCGGCACAAGCTCCACATGATATACATGCTTCTGTTATTTTATATGCCATATTCTTCACCACCTTTCAATATTACACGTATTATAGCGTATATTACATTATATCATATCTAGCTTTAATCTATGAATAACCTATATATCTTCGCTATTGTTTTTATTATCCATCTTTTCTAACTTTTCTAATTCACGTAATTCTTTTAGATGTTCTGCCTCTTCTGGATTATATTTATTATTGTTAACACCATTTTTTATAATTTTAACATCTTTTGCATCAAATTTTTTGTAAAAGTAGTCATCACCATCTTTAAACTTAACCTTCAACTGCTCCTTTAAAATTTCAACATTATCTACAACACCTTCGCCATCAGCTGTTTTAACTATTGCTCCTATCCTAGGTAGTCTAGCCAGTTTTTCTTCATAGACTTCTTGTTCATATTTAAGACAGCACATTAATCTACCACAATTTCCAGATATTTTTGATGGATTTAGTGAAATATTTTGCTCCTTAGCCATTTTTATCGAAACTGTTTCAAAGTTTCCAAGAAATGAACAACAACATAATTCTCTACCACATACACCGTTTCCACCAATCCTACGAACTTCGTCTCTCACGCCTATTTGCCTTAGCTCTATTCTTGTTCTAAAGATACTTGCAAGTTCTTTAACTAATTCCCTAAAATCAATTCTTCCGTCAGCGGTAAAGTAAAATAAAATTTTGCTTCCATCGAATTTATACTCAACATCGGTTAAATTCATATCCAACTTATGTTTTTTTATTTTTTCATCACAAATTTTCAACGCTTCAGGTTCTTTACTTTTATAAAATTCCATACTTTTAAGGTCGTCTTCCGTTGCAACCCTTATTACTTTTTTTAGTGGATTAGTGATTTTTTCATCTGGTAATTCCCTTTTATTTACTACTACCTCACCAATTTCTTCTCCCATTGATGTTTCTACTATAACCCTATCGCCCATATCAACTTCAAAATCTTCTGGATCAAAAAAATATATCTTTCCAGGTTTTTTAAATCTAACACCTACTATTTTTTTCATTTATTTCCTCCCATATATTAAAAAGTAGATAATCTATACACATATCATAATTGCTATTATTTGATAAACGTTCTTTTGTTTTTTCAACTATTTTAATAGAATTTACATATTTTATATTATTATTTTCTTTTGCTCTATGGTATAAAATAACATTTATATAATCTAAATATTCAATAATATTTTCCTTGTTTTTATATAACATTTCAGAAGAATTCGCCAAATTTGTAATACTCTTATTTAAATTTGAGAAAATATTTTCTAATACTTGATAATCCTCTAATTTATCTTTTACCTTTATGCACTTTCCAATGCTTCCATTACATAATTTCAGAAAATCTTCACTAGGATTCTTAATGTTACAAGTTTCTATCAAATATTTCTTTATTTCTTTATCCTCTAGATTTTCAAAATTAAGCTTCATACATCTTGATTTAATTGTAGTTAGCATCTTGTTTTCATTGCTAACAATTAGGATTATAACTATGTAAGCAGGTGGTTCTTCCAAAGTTTTCAGTAGACAATTTTGAGCTTCCTTAGTCATTAAATCTGCATCATCGATTATATATACTTTTTTTTCAGAGTTAACAGGTTTCTCATATATTTTCATTTGCATTTCTCTAATTTGCTCTATTTTTATAACCTTTCCATCAGGCTCCATGTATACATAATCTGGGTTATTATCACTATTAAACTCTAAACAAGATTTACACTCATCACATCCATAAGAATTTGAATTTTTACATAAAATCATCTTAGCGAACTCACGTGCCATAAGTTTTTTCCCAATTCCCTGATCTCCTACGAACATATAACTATGTAACACCTTATTATTATCTAAAGATTTTTTTAATATATCCTTAATTCTACTATTTCCAATTATATCTTTAAAATTCATTAGTTCACCACCAATGCTTTCTATCTAACATCTTTGTATATTCCACCCATTTTATTAATCGGCCAAAATCTAAAAACTGCCTTGCTTTCTATCTTTTCTATTGGAATACAACCAAATCTTCTACTATCAACAGATTCACCTCTATTATCACCCAAAACATATACTGTATCATTTGGAACAACAATATCTACATACTTTCCACCTAGGTCGTATGTTTTTACAAAATCCTGTAAATATTTTTCTTCTAATTTTTCATCATTAACATATACATCACCATTTTTTATTTGTACATGATCTCCAGGAAGTCCAATTACCCTCTTTATATAACTAACTTTTCCAATTTCAAGTGTATAATATGTGAACTTAGAAAAAACATTATTTGGAGTGTATTCATAAACTGCCACCGGATGCTCGTAATCTGCATGATTCTCATCTATTTCTCTCTTAGTTGGTGCTTCAAATGTAATTATATCACCTCTTTTTGGCATTTTATTAAATGTTGCTCCCCACTTATTTAACCATAATCTTTCATTTTGTACTAGCGTTGGATACATAGAACTTTGCTTAACTACTGTAGGTACACCAATAAAAGATTTTATTAAAATAACGATAACTATTGCAATAACTATACAATATACCCACTCCAAAATTTCCTTACCTATGCTTTTTTCTTCCATTATTATAAAAACTTCCTTCCTATTTCTATATTTTTATGTTTTTTATTTGAAAAAAATATTATATAATATTATATCTTAAGAATTTCCATTATTCAAGTATTATATATTTTACTTTTTCGTAGGTATTCTAATAACAACTTCTGTTCCTTTTTCCACCTCACTCTTAATGTCTATGCTTCCACCATTTTGATTTAGAATTTCCTTAGCAATTGACAATCCGAAGCCCAGTTCCTCCAAGCTCCCTGCTACGTGCTTTATCAACTCTATAGAATCTTTCAAAGATTCTATCTAAGTCTTCCTCTGGTATTCCTATTCCATTATCTATAATTTTAATATATGCATCGTTATACACAAATCCTACATAAATTTTAATTATGCCATTTTCTTTAGTATATTTTACACTATTTGATAAGATATTTAAAACAACCCTCTCTATTCCAGATTTGTCTGCATAAACTAGTGGAACATTTGCCGTAACCAAATTCTCAACTTTATGATGTTTTTTGTCAATTTCTATTTGCAGTTTTTCTTGACACTTCTTTACTAATTCTCCTAAATCAAATTCTGTTTTTTCTATTTTATTCCTATTAGTATCATATCTTGATAACGCTAACAAATCTGTAACTAGTTTAGCCATTCTCCTTGCTTCCGAAGCTATAACATTTAAGAATTTAGTTTTTGTAGCATCATCATACTCTCCCTCTAATAGAGTGTCTGCATACCCCATTATAGACGTTATAGGTGTCTTTAACTCATGTGATACATCAGCAACAAATTCTTTTCTCATATTGTCTAGCTTAACATGCTCTGTTATATCTTGTATGACAGCTATTACACCTGCTGGCCTTTGGTCATTATCTTTGTATGGTACAAACAACAAGTTAATAAACTTATCTCCAATTCTAGCTTTCTTGTCAGATGATGTCCAATCCTCTAAGTAAATTATTTTTTCCAAATTGATTTCTACATCTAACCTTGAAAAAATTTTTTCAAAACTGTCATCTTCTTTTGATAGATTCAATAGTTTTTCAGCTGCTAAATTTTTATGCGTAACCTCACCTTCTAGATTAAATGCCACTATACCATCCGTCATATACAACAATATTGTTTCTATCTGTTTTTTTTGCTTATCTACATCTCTTAGATGTTCTCTTATCTCTAATGTAGCATCATCAAAAGCATTCATAAGCTCGTTTCTTGATTTGGTTCCTTCTTGTAATAACCTTACATTAGTTCCCTCACCGGTAACAATTTTCCCAGCATCTTTAACTATACTGACCATGGATTTGTTTATCATTTTTTTTAATACTTCACTTGATATTATTGTTGTAGAAATAAACGCAATTGCAGATATGACAAGATATCTATTTGTAATACTTTTTATTTGTGACATATCTGATAAATTTGATATTTCTCTTATATAAATATTTCCAATCAAAGTAATAAAAATTATTCCTAATGCTATGCAAATTATAATTAATTTATTTTGTGTTGATTTTTGCATTTTACAACCTCTTTACAATTTTTCTTTATTCATATTATATAAAAAGTTCTACCTTTCTTTATTGGTTGAAATATAATATCCTACTCCTCTTTTAGTTACAAGTATTTTAGGATTAGATGTATCTAACTCAATTTTTTCTCTTATCCTTCTAACTGTAACATCAACCGTTCTTATGTCTCCGTAATACTCATATCCCCATACTTTTTCCAACAATATTTCCCTGGTTATAACCTGACCCGGCTGTTTAGCAAGATACTTTAGAACCTCAAATTCCCTTAAAGTTAAATCTATAACTCTTCCTCTAACTTTAACTTCAAATTTATCTAAATCAAGCGATAAATCCCCAACCTCTATTTTATTGGAATTATCCTCGTGATTTTCTAGCTCTGATTGTTCTATTGCATTTTCAGTTGCTATATCTAACTTTCTCAAATTTGCCTTTACCCTAGCCATCAATTCTCTTACACTAAAAGGCTTTGTAACATAGTCATCAGCCCCTAATTCTAAGCCCAATATTTTATCTATTTCTTCATCCTTTGCAGATAACATCAATATAGGTACATTTAAACTGTGTCGTATTCTTTTGCATACAGCCAATCCATCCATTTTAGGCAACATAATGTCCAGTAATATTAAATCTGGTTTTTTCTCTAGTGCTACCCTTACTGCTTCTTCACCATCCCTTGCCTCTAAAGTATCATAGCCTTCTTTTTGCAAATTATATACTAAAATATCAACAATTGGCTTTTCATCGTCAACTATTAATATTGTTCTTTTTGGTTTTATTTTTATAATTTCTTCCATTAAAAAAGCTCCCCTCTTTTTATGGTTTCTCACCCTATTTATATCACATTATTGGCTATTACACAAGTATTTTTATAATAAATATTTTTTTAATGGTTACTGTTGTTACAGTTCAGGTGGGTTACTTTTGCAGGTAGCCGTCAAAAATTAAAATTATGTAATCGCTAGCAATATATTAACATTCCGCAGACTTGCTGGCTCGGC
>CAMPBM010000060.1 GCA_946637865.1 uncultured Lachnospiraceae bacterium
TACTTTAGCGTCTTGAGCTCCATTGTTAATATATTGCTAGCTCTTACATAATTTTGATTTTTGACTACTCTACTTTAATAGCCAGCTGAACTGTAACCATCAAGCTTTTTTGTAAAATAATATAGGAAAAAAGATTGATTTTTGGCAAAATTTGTGGTATAATTAACAGGTATTTAGTAATAAATACGTTTTATACAGAAGAGAAAGTGTTAATAAACATACAAGTTCGCATGTATGTTTTTAATTTTTCTTAGGTATAAAATTTATTAAAAAATACAATAGTCATTAATTAAGGAGGATGTAAAATAATGTTTAAATTTAAGATGTCTTTATTATTAAAAAGCATGAAATTTAGAGTTGCAATGGTTGTATTATTAATTACAGCTACAACTCTAGGAATTGTTCTTATGCCAAAGAACAAGGCTGGAAATCAAACTACAACATTAGTTGCTGGCGCATATCAATCAGGCGTTACAGTTAACGGAATTACATGTTGGAAAATAGCCGGCTCACACCCAAACATATATTGTATACAAGAAGGTCAAACCTTGAATTCACAAGATACTTATTATACAGTTGGGCAAGATATGGCAAATTCAAGTAGCTATTTTAGCAACTTTGCTGCAGCTACATGGTTAGTAAATAATATGTATATACCAGGAAGTGATACAGATGAACACTTATCAAACTTGGCAAACATACTTACTTCAGATAGAGTAAGATCACAAGTACCAATATCTGGAGTTACTGCTCAAGACATAATTGCATTAAAATCAGTGAAGATGGGAAATGGTCAATATGCATATGATGCATTAAATGAGGTTAACCAAATTGTATTATGGAACTATACAAATAATGTGTATGCTGAGGTATTAATGGAATATGATAAGGAAACCACATTTTTCGGAAATACATCATTAACAGATGCACAACAAAGAGCATTAAAATATACATATTATGCTTTGAAATTCTTAGCTAACGAGCATACAGTTTCAACATATCCTACTGATTCAAAATATGAGCTAAATAAAGAAGCTGTTAAATTTAATGAAGAAAATTACAGAGTTGGTCCATATACAATTACTGCAAATGGAACTCAAAATACAGCAAGTGTATTAAACCAATATCCAATTAAAATAACAGTAACTAAGAAAGATGGTTCAAAAGTTGAGGCTGGTAAAGAGATTGTTGAACAACAGGATGGAGCTTTTTATCTAAACCTAGAAGCATATAGAGATAACATTACAAATGTTGAATTTAAAATATATGATATATGGCAATCAGATGGAATGACATCAAGTGCAACTGTATATCCAGGTGTAGGATTCCAACATCTAATGACAGTTGACAGAAAAGAGAAAAGTACACCAACAACATTATCTGATAGTGTTGCAATCAACATAGAACAACCAGAAGGAAAATATACTCTAATATTGAAGAAAGTAAAAGAAGATGGAACAACTGTAATCGAATCTTCTGAAGCAACTTTTAAAATAAATGGTACTGAAAGTCAAACAGCTAAAGGTATTTTAAATATTGCAGAAGGAAAAAATATTGAAAAAGCAGAACAAGTAGATACATATGAGATAATTGAAACAAAAGCACCAGAAGGATTTACTAAATTTGATGGTACTATGAAAGTAAATGTACATTTTAAGAGAGATGGAAAGAATTTTGTAGTTGACAAAGAAGCTACAACTTCAGAGGGATTTGTTAACGGAGCAGAACTTGATATTAATAATTCTGAAATAACTATTAGAGTTCCTAATAAAGAAACTCCACCTCCACCACCTGAAGAACCTGAGGAACCGGAAGGAAAATATAGTGTAAAACTATATAAGGTAGATGAAAAAGGTAAAATAGTAAAAGAAACTGCTACTTTTACAATTAATGATAAAGATGTAAAAACAGTGGATGGTGTTATTGATGTTGCATCAAATGTTGTTGTAAAAGATGAGAAAACTGAAGGTAAGTATGTAATTGTTGAAAAAGATGCTCCAGATAATTACTACAAATTAGACGATGTAATAACATTGAGTGTTAAGATGATTAAAGAAAATAATAAATTTGTATTAAAAGATAGTGGAGTTATATTTACAACTGCTTCAGCAAGAAAAGCAGAAGGAATTCTAACAAATCCAAATACTCAAAGGGCAACATATAAGGTAAACGGTTCAACTGTAGAAATATATGTACCTAACAAAAAGATAGAGGAACAACCTAAGAAGTTTGACTTAGCATTACGTAAATATATATCAAAAGTTGATGGTAAAGTAGTGGAGTATACAAGAGAGCCAGAAATAACTGCTCAATCAATAATAAAATTAAACCTAAATGGAACTGCTGAATACTACCATAGAAAAAATAGTGTAGCTGTTAAAGTTGGTAATGAGGTAGAATATACAATAAGAGTATATAACGAAGGTGAGGAATTAGGTTATGCAAAAGAAATAACTGATTATTTACCAGAAGGGTTATCTTTTGTAGGATTATCTGAAGAAAGTAAAAAACTTTACACAACAACTTCAAAAGCTGGAAGTAATGTAGTAGTTATAAAATATAATGGTAATACAGTTATTAAAAGCTTAAGAGATTTTATTAAACAAGCAACAGGCGCAGGTGAAAATACAAAAATTAACGTAACTAACGAATATTATCAAGAAATAAAAATTATTTGTAAAGTAGAAAGTACAGAAAACAAATATATAACAAGCCGTGCTGAAATTACAAACTATGGTTATGAGTCTAAAGACGATAAAGGAAATATAATTTGGAATGAAGCTAAGGAAATAAATAATGTTGATATTGATTCTGTTCAAAATACAATAAAGAACGAATTAGAGCTAATTAACTGGCATCAAAAACAAAATGTTGATGAAACAGGAAAAGCTGGAAGGTATTATGCCGGAGCTCAAGACGACGATGATTTTGAAACAGTTAGAATTGTAAAAGAAGAAGTTAAAAAGGAATTTGATTTATCATTACGTAAATTTATTACTGAAGTCAATGCTTCAAGAGTAGAGCCAAGTAGAGATCCTGTAGTAGATGTTACAAAATTAGCAAGTGGTGAATCAACAACAGCTACATATACTCATACTAAGGAACCTGTAACAGTAAAAAATTCAGATGTTGTAACATATACAATTCGTGTATATAACGAAGGCGAAGTAGATGGATATGCAACAAAAGTTATGGATGACATTCCAGAAGGATTAGAATTCTTACCAAGTAATGAACTTAATAGAGAATATAAATGGGTAATGTATAAGGAGGCTCCAGCAGGAACAACTGCTACATCAGAAAATACTATTACATATAACAACAAAACATATGTTGTAACAGAAAATGCAAAAGATGCAGATGTAATAGTTACATCATACTTAGCTAAGGAAAATGGAGATATAAATTTAATTAAAGCGTTCAATCCTGAAACTAAGAAATTAGATTATAGAGATCTTGAAGTTACATTCAAAGTAATAGAGCCATCTACATCTTCTAGAGTAATTACAAATTATGCACAAGTAACAGCTCACACAAATGCAAATGGAGATAGTGTTACAGATAGAGATTCAACTCCAAATGTATGGATAGATAATGATGATGATCAAGATGTTGAGCATATAATATTAAAGGAATTTGATTTATCATTGCGTAAATTTATAGTTGCAGTTAATGGAGAAAAGACTAAGGAAAGCAGAGAGCCACAAGTAGATGTTTCAAAATTAGCAACTGGAGAAGCTAGAACAGCTACATATACTCATACTAAGGATGCAATCGATGTAAATACAAATGATGTTGTAACATATACAATTCGTGTTTACAATGAGGGTGGAATAGATGGATATGCTGCTAAGATTATGGATGATATTCCACAAGGATTAGAATTCTTACCAGACAATGAAATAAATAAAAATTATAAATGGGTAATGTACAAAGAAGATAGTTCAGCAAACGAGAATGACAAAAATGTTTTAGTATATGATGGTAAAAAATACGTAGTTACAGATAAGGCTTCAGAAGCTAGCTTTACAGTAACAGAGTATTTATCAAAAGAAAATGGTGAACAAAACTTAATTAAAGCATTTAATGCAGAAACTAAAAAATTAGAATATAAAGATGTTCAAATTGCATTTAAAGTAGTTGAACCTTCTACATCATCTAGAGTTATTACAAATCATGCTCAAATTACAAAACATACAAATTACAAAGGTATGATAGTAATAGATAGAGATTCAACTCCAAATCAATGGAACAAAGGTGATGACGATCAAGATATAGATAATGTAAAAGTTAGATTCTTCGATTTAGCTTTAAGAAAATGGGTAACAAAGGCTATTATCTATGAAAATGGTTACCAAAAAGTTACAGAAACTAAACATGGACCATGGGATGATCCAGAACCAATAGTAAAAGTTGATTTAAAGGATAAGAACCTTAACAATATTGAAGTCAAGTTTGAATATACAATCAGAGTTTTCAACCAAGGTGAAGTTGCTGGTTACGCTAAAGAGGTTTCAGACTACATTCCTGCTGGATTAAAATTTGTTAAAGCAGATAACCCAGATTGGAAAGAAGTAGATGGAAAGATAGTAACTAGAGCATTAGAAAATACATTATTAAAGAAAGATGAATATGCTGATGTTAAAGTAGTATTAACCTGGGTTAACGGAGCAAATAATTTAGGTACAAAGACAAATGTGGCTGAGATTAGTGAAGACTATAATGAATTTGGAACACATGATATTGATTCTACACCTAATAATAAAGTTAAAGGTGAAGATGATATAGATGATGCACCAGTAATTCTTACAATAAAAACAGGTAGCCCAATTGTATATACGGGTGTTGCTATAGCATTCATTTCTATAATATCATTAGGAGTTGTAGCTATTAGAAAGAAAGTTTTATAGTATAAGACAAAGACATGCAATTTAATAAAGGTATTTTAAAAAACATTTTTATATAATTATTAACGTTAATCTTAATATAATGTTTATCTTGTGACATATATATTGTATTTAATTTATGTTGAAATTGATTTAAAATATGTATTTAGCTGGATTCTGTATTGAGTTTAATGCAAAAACAAGGGGGTTATAGTAATATAAATCCCTTGTTTTTTTTTAGCAAAAATGATATGATACAAATAGAATAGCAGTTTATGAATTATTAAATTGTAATCAAGTTAGAAAAGATTAAAAAAATTATTAAGTTAATTACTTAAAAATAAATATGAGTCATAAGGGAAAGGAATGTTAGTAAAAATGAGTAGAATTGTTCAAATCATAGCGAATGAATTAGGGGTTAAGTTTTCACAGGTAGATAATACTGTTAGATTAATTGATGAAGGGAATACAATACCATTCATAGCACGTTATAGGAAAGAGGTTACGGGAGGATTAAGTGACGAGCAATTGCGTGATTTAGGAGATAGATTAAGTTATTTACGTAATCTGGAAGCTAGAAAGGAAGAAGTAAAGAAATCAATAGAAGAACAAGGAAAACTGACTGAGGAAATTGTATCTGCTCTTGAGAATGCAAAAATACTAGCAGAGGTTGAGGATATTTATAGACCATATAAACAAAAGAAAAGAACTAGGGCAACTATTGCAAAGGAAAAAGGATTAGAGCCATTAGCAGACCTTATATTTAAGCAGGAAGAACTACAGGATATTAATGAAATAGCAAAACAATTTGTTGACTCAGAAAAGGGAGTTGAAACAGTAGAAGATGCTATTAATGGTGCAAAAGATATAATTGCTGAGAATATTTCAGATAACGCTAAATATAGAAAAGAAATAAAAAGGTTATGTTATAGAGATGGAGTAATTATTAGTAAGGGTGATACAGATGTAAAGTCTAGTTATGAAATGTATTATGATTTTACAGAGAAGGTAAGTAGTATACCAAGTCATAGAATTCTAGCAATAAACAGAGGAGAAAAGGAAGGTTTTTTAAAAGTTAAAATTGAAAAACCAGAGGATCAAATATTATTTTATATGCAGGGAGACATAATTAAAGATAAAAATGCATTTTCAAAGAACTATACATCAACACAAAATCAATTTATAGTTATGCTAGAAGATACTATTTTAGATAGTTATAAAAGATTAATAGAACCATCAATTGAGAGAGAAATTAGATCAGATTTGACAGAAAAAGCCGAAGAACAGGCTATTAAAGTTTTTGGACAGAATGCAAAGCAACTATTATTAGGAGCACCATTGAAAAACCTAACTGTAATGGGATTTGACCCAGCATACAGAACTGGATGTAAAATTGCAGTAATAGATGAAACTGGAAAACTTCTTACAACTACTACAGTGTATCCAACAGAACCTCAGAATGATGTTGAGGGTGCTAAAAGGGAGCTTATAAAACTGATAAATAAATACGAGGTTAATATGATAGCAATAGGCAATGGAACTGCATCTCGCGAATCCGAAACTTTTGTGTCTAATATGATTTCAGAGTTAGATAGAGAAATATATTATGCAATTGTAAGTGAAGCTGGTGCGTCAGTATATTCAGCATCTAAGCTTGCTACAGAGGAGTATCCTGATATAAATGTTTCACTTAGGGGAGCAATATCAATAGCTAGAAGGTTACAAGACCCATTAGCAGAGCTTGTAAAAATAGAACCAAAGGCTATAGGCGTAGGACAATACCAGCATGATGTAAACCAAAAAAGATTAACAGAGAGTCTTACTGGAGTTGTTGAAGATGCTGTTAATAAAGTAGGAGTAGATGTTAATACTGCAACACCATCACTTCTATCTTATGTTTCAGGAATTAATAAAACAATTGCAAATAACATAGTTAAATATAGAGACGAGAATGGTAAATTAAAAGAACGTAATGAACTATTAAAAGTTCCTAAATTGGGTAAAGTTGCATTTGAGCAATGTGCAGGATTTATAAGAATTTTTGATGGAAATAATCCTTTGGAGATTACAGCCGTACATCCTGAAAGTTATAGTGTAGCAGAGAAACTATTACAGAAAATAGGATATGATAAGTCGGATTTGGTTGATAAAGATAAATTAAAGGAAATTAAGGTAAAATTAAGTGGTGTTAATATTAAAGATACATCAAAGGAATTAGAAGTCGGTGAACTAACTTTGAAAGACATTATAGAGGAGCTTTCAAAACCTGGAAGAGATCCAAGAGATGATATGCCAAAGCCAATTTTACGTAGTGATGTTCTTAAATTTGAAGATTTAAAAGAGGGAATGATATTAACTGGAACTGTAAGAAATGTAATAGATTTTGGAGCTTTTGTTGATATAGGAGTAAAGCATGATGGACTTGTGCATATTTCAGAATTAAGTGATAAATTTGTAAAGAATCCATCAGATGTTGTTTCTGTTGGAGATATCGTAAAGGTTAAAGTAATAAAAATAGATATGGAGAGACAAAAGGTTGGTTTAAGTATGAAAATTTAATCATTTATTCAACGTTAATGTATATGTTTACTAAGGTAAAGTAGGAGGATTGGATGAAAAACAGAAGAATAAGAGAAGTAAGTATCGTGTTATTATGTTGTATTTTGTTTGTTTATTTAGCAATAGGAGTAAATTCAATCGTAAATAAAAACAGATTAGGATTATTATCATTAAGGTTTTATGTGATGACATCTGACTCTGTTGAATCTAACATTCATTCTGGAGATTTAGTAATTGCTAAGAATGTAGATGTGGAGAAAATTGAGAATAATAATATTATAATTTATAAAAAAGACAATGAGATGTTTATGAAAAAGGTTATTAGGGTTAATAACGAAGATGGAAATGTTGACTTGTATATTGAAAATGATAACGTACTTTCAAATGGAAAACTAGAAAATACTAAGATAGTGGGTAAAGTGTTGTATACAATTAAAGGATTAGGAAATGTTGCTTTATTTATTCAAAGCCCGTTAGGGACTTTAAATGTATTAACTATTGTTATATGTATTTGTATTTTAATAAGTAAGATTAGTAGAAACTATACACAAAATAGTATTGAAGAAGAGATTAGTATATAGATGTTGACTAAGGTTATGTTAATAAAAATAAAGTAGACATTGTAACAGAGTAATTATAGATAATAAAATTATGTCTAAATGTAATTGATTCCTTTCTTAATGAGAAATGATGTGATATAATAGGGAATTAAGGGGAGTATCAATAAAAATGAAAAAGTATTAGAGGAAAATGTTATTATGGAAAACAAAAGTAAAAATAGTTATGTAAGTACCCAAGATGAGTTACAAAATACTAAAGAAACTACCAATAGAAAAAATCAAAAATCTAGTGAAAAAAATAATAAGAAAAACAAGAAAATAAAAAGTATAATAGAGTACATTATAATTGTTCTAGTAATAATTGGTAACGGAATATGGATTTTTCAAACAGTAAATAAACCTGGCGAAACACCATCTGCGTTTGGTAAAAAGGCATTTGTTGTTATTTCTGGAAGTATGATTCCTACAATAAATATTGGAGATATAGCCATATTTAACGATACCAATATTGCAAATGTTGGTGATATTATTGCATTTAGAAATGGTAGTAGTATAATAGTACATAGAATAGTAAAAAGAAATAAGGTTGATGATAAAATTTTTTATCTGACCAAGGGTGATAATAATACAGTAGTAGATGGTGAACTAGTAAAAACATCAGACATTGAAGGTGTGTATATAACGAAGATACCATTTATAGGTTTGGTGCTAATGTGGTTATATGACAATTTAGCTATCGTAGTTGCTATAATAGTATTATTTATTATTATTAGGTTTTATTTTAGTAGATAGTTGTATTAAACAAAGATAGTATTAAGAATAAAAAAACTTCTTAGAAATAGAATTATGTTATAAATTTATTTCTGAGAAGTTTTTATTTTTTGCTGTAATACGAAAATCCTGTTACAGAGTAAAATTTGAATTAAAGAGATTTCCTATTACAGAAGACTATTATACAGAAAGGAATGTGACGCACTATGGAAAATTTAATAAGGACAACGATATTGGGTTTAGTATTTGGTACCTTTGGAACTACTTTAGGAGGCATAATAGGCGTTATGCTAAGAAAGGATTCTAATATATTTTTAAGTTTCGTTTTATCTTTAGCATCGGGGTTAATGACAGCAATCGTGTGCTTCGAACTTATTCCAGAGGCTTTAGAAGTTTCAGAACTGATTACGGTTCTATTTGGAATAATATGTGGTATTTTATTGATGATATTTTGCAATTATGTAGTTGAAAGAAGATTTAAAAATATTTATGGAACTACTAAAGAAAGTTTATTAAAGACAGGAATTATAGTGAGTATAGGGCTTGCAATACACAATTTTCCTGAAGGCCTAGCCATAGGCTCTGGATTTGAAGCATCTGCTACTTTAGGATATTCATTGGCTATAGCAATTGCATTGCATGATATACCAGAAGGAATATCAATGGCTGTACCAATGAAAAGTGGTGGTATGAAATCTGCAAAAGTTATCTTTTATGTGTTACTTTCTGGTGTTACCACGGGAATAGGAGCATTAGTTGGGGGAATAATAGGCTCAATTTCTAAAGATATAATTGCGTTTTGTTTGTCTTTTTCAGCGGGTGCTATGCTATATATTGTTTCAGGTGAGTTGCTTCCAGAATCTAATAATCTTTATAAAGGAAAGATATCTTCATTGGGAAATATATTGGGATTTATTATAGGAATATTAAGTATGGTATGAAATTGTTACTAGTCAGCCATTTTTTCTGAGTAGTCCAATATAAGAATTATGTAAGAGCAGAAAAAT
>CAMPBM010000061.1 GCA_946637865.1 uncultured Lachnospiraceae bacterium
AAAGATTCTTCAGAAAAAGTAGATTTATCTGACGATTTAGATTCATTTGCAAATAAAGAGAAAAATGGTACATATAACTTTACAATAACAAAAAGAGATGCAGAGACAAATAAAGTATTAGAAAATGAAACAACAACTTTTGATTTATCAGTATATTCAAAAGAACTATTTACAAAAGATAATTTAGTAACACTTATAGATAAAGAAGGAAATGAAATTAATACTAAACGAATTGTAGCAAAAACAAATGGTATTGCTGAAATAAAAGATATTTCTATATCTTCAGAAGATATAAGTGCAGGAACATATTACTTTGTAATTGAAGAAACAAAAGCACCAGACCAGTACACTGAAATTGATTATAAGGTAGTAGTACCAATTAAATTCACTGAAACAGATGATGGATATATAGCTACACATCTAAATGAAGATGCGTATGCATTGGCAAAAGATGAAAATGGTATCGAACAGAAGAGAGAATTAAGGTCAATGTCTACAAAGGAAAATGAATGTGTAAGTACAGAGCAAACTGATTTAACAATTAATGTTAATGTACCTAATAGACATATGAAATTTGACTTAAGCTTGCGTAAGTTCATTACAGCTGTAAATGATAAAAAACTTGATGTTTCAAGAGAACCAGTAGTTAATACTGAGGACTTAATAAGTAAAAATGCTACAACGGCAGATTATAGACATACTAAAGACCCTGTACTTGTAACTCAAAAAGATATAGTTGAATACACAATAAGAGTTTATAACGAAGGTGAATTAGATGGATATGCCAACATGATATTAGACGATGTTCCAGAAGGCGTTGAAATGGTAGCTCCAGAGTACACATCAGACGGAAAAGCTAATAATATGAATGCTGAATATAGATGGGTAATGTGCAGAAGAGTTCGTGAAGGAGAAGATGTAGCTAATAAGGAAACATTCACATACGATAAAAAATTATATGTAATAACAGATAATGCTTCAGAAGCAGATGCTATTGTTACAGATTACCTATCATTAGAAATGGGTAAAGATGCTGGCTCAGCAGAAAACAAGAACTTGCTAAAGGCATTCAATCCAAAAGTTGGAACATTTACACCAGACAATTACAGAGATATAAAAGTACAATTTAAGGTAAAAGAAGGAAAGTCAAACAAACTTGTAACAAATCATGCACAGATAGTACAACACAGTTATAAGAATGGTGAATCAATAATAGATATTGATTCAACTCCAAATGAGTGGGAAGAACCACCAAGAGATGACGACCAAGACTACGATGTAATTAGAGTAGGATACTTTGATTTAGCACTATATAAATGGGTTACAACAACTGTTGTAGCAGAAGATGGAAAGACAAAAGAATATGATAGTAAACATACTCAAAGTGATAAATCAAATGTAGTTAACGTTAGTATACCAAAGAATAAAGTTAAAGATGTAAGTGTTAAGTTTAAATATCAAATTCGTGTAGAAAATCAAGGAACAATTGCAGGAAATGTTTTGGAAGTAAAAGATCATATTCCAGAAGGATTAAAATTTATTCCAGAAGATAATACAGATTTCGGTTGGGTATTAAATGAAGATGGAACAGTAACAACAAAATACCTAAAAGATACAGTTTTACAACCAAATGAAACTGCTGAAGTTACTATAGTTTTAACTTGGATAAATGGAAATAATAATTTTGGTAAGAAAATTAATTATGCTGAAATAAGTGAAGATTATAATAGGCATGGTTGGACAGATATAGACTCTACTCCAAATAATTTCTATAAAGAACCAAAAGAAGACGATGAGGATAAGGACGTTGTTATGTTACAAGTAAGAACGGGTGCAGATAATACGGTTATTTATATAATTATTGGCATAGTTGCATTGTGTATAGTTTCAAGTGGAGTTGTGGCTATTAAGAAATTTGTATTGAGTAAATAGATTTTGTGAAGATGAGGATGACCTCATCTTCAATTTTTTTAAGGGGAAAATTTGGGACGTTTTTTTTTGAAACATTTGGGGACGGTCTTGTTTTGTTTCACTTTTGAAACATTTAGGGACGGTCTTGCAGTTAGTTAACCATAATACTTTCAGGCGTCAGTATTGCTTCGTTTGGGGAAATTTTTGGAAGTGGTTGCCGAGAGAAGAAAATATTAAAAATAAAAATTTTTGAAAATGTAATCTTCGGATTCAACAGTTCCTAAGCGTTACACCCTTGAGCCTCTCCACAGAGGGCAACTTGCGCACCCTCAAGTGGTGTTACTGCTAAGAAACTGTAAGAATCCTACGTTAACATTTTCAAAAATTTTTATTTTTAATATTTTCTTCTCCGAAGGAGTTGGAAATATTTCCCTAAACGAAGCAATACTAACGCCTGAAAGTATTATGGTTAACTAACTGCAAGACCGTCCCTAAATGTTTCAAAAATGAAACAAAACAAGACCGTCCCCAAATGTTTCAAAACAACCGCACACCTACGGATACACCAAAAATCAAACAAGAAAAAAATAACACAAAGAATACTAGAAAGAATGTAATAATAATGTAATAATAATGAAATTTAAAGAATCCGTAAAAAAACTACAAAAAAGTAACAAAAACGTAATTTGACTTATTTAAATTTATAACTAAAATAGAAAGTAAGATTACCATTTCGGAAAGGAGAAAATATTATGAAAAAAATGAGGATTGGTATAGGAAAAATGTTAACCTTTTTTACCACTGTAGCTTTAATAATAATTTTTATTATTAATAGTACTATTCCTGTGAAAATTTTTGAAAGTAAAAGTTTCGTAGAAAATGGTTTAGAAGGTACTTTAGATGCAAAAGATACTTCTCAAAAAAAACAATTGGAAACAATAAATAATTGGAGAAGTCGTGTCTTTTCATATCCAGCAAGACTAGGATGTTCATGGGGGGGAACTATTGAGCAAAAGTGGTTATTCGAAGATTCTTTGGGGCAGTATAATGATTTATACTGTATTCAGTCAGGTGCAACTCATGCTGACGCATATAATGCCTATGATTTATATACATTAACCGAGGATGATATAATACAATATTTTGGAGATGATGCACACTATAAACATTTTATGTGGATACTTGAAAATATGTATACTACAAACACAGGCAATCAGAAAGATGTGGAAACTAATTTATTGAATAAATTAAATACTAGAGATAGCAATGCATCTAGCTATTATAATGATATGACAGGTCTTAGAGAAGGCGAAAATGGTGTAGAACCAATAGTTGATGCACAAAACACATTATATAGATTTTTCCATGATTATCCACAGAACGTATCAATTGATGATATAAGAAATGTAGTATTACCACTATATGAGAGAAGTACCAAACTTGATTATAATTATACTGTAAACGCAAGAGATAATTTCATAAAAACACTTCAAAATAATATATTGTTACAATATACACTTCAAACTAACACAACTGGAACATATGGGTTATCTGTATTAAATGGAAATAGTGTTTATCCTATAAAAGGATTCAGTGATGATACTAGTTATTCTACTTATGAATTTCCAAATGGAAGTGATGCTAAAAAATTTGCTTATGTATTGGCTGATTATTTAGTAAATGGTTTTAATATTAATACTTACAATATGGATAAGTATAAAGGATTTTATGATGAAGGAAGTAATTGTAAAATTCAAATAACACAAGGTCAAAATGCGGGATATGATAAAGATACTGGAAGAGTAGGACCTTATACAATAAAGAATTATTATGGATTTTTTTCAACTGTGAAAAACGTAAAATTTGGCAACCAGACTATTAGTCCAGAAAATTATAAAGTTGTTGACGCAAATGGGGAGCTTGTAAATTTGCATGCAGGAACCAATAGAATAGGAGAACAAGAATTTTATATTCAGTTGGAAGGAGTTACATTAGAGGATGATGCTAGTTTTTCTGTAGAATTTTTGAATGACTATAGTGAAGTTCCAAAGGCAACAATATTTATTCCTATAACCAATGATTGGCATCCTCAAGTAGTAGTTAACGTAGAAAGAAATCATGAGTCTGAGAGAAAAGTATTTACTATAAATGTGGAAGGAACAAATCCAGATATAGCATTGAAAAAATATATTTTTAAAGTAAATGGTACAGAGTTAAGTACTTTAAGATTAGGAGATATTGATACTACTGAACTTGATAGTGGTGCAAATGATGCAAAGTATTATATGAGAAAAAGTCCGGTAGAGGTAAATTTAGGAGATACTTTATTATATAGAATTCAAACATTTAATGAAGGAAATGTAGATGGTAGAGCAGTTGAAATAAAAGATTATTTACCTAAGGGATTAACATATGAAAAAGCATATTATGGCGCACCTGACAATATGCAAGAAATAACTGAAGGTGTTAGTGTAAATAGTGCTGGTAATATAATAACAATTACCAATCCAAACACAGATAGAATGTCAAAATATGAACAAGGTGGAGAACAAGCATTATTAGATAATTCGCAAAGCATATATGTTGAATGTAAAGTTACAGGTTTGTTTGATGGGGTATATACTAATGTTTCAGAAATAACACAGTATGATTTTGAGTCTGGTGAAGATATAGATTCTAGTGAAGAAAACTGGTCTATAAATGCAGTATCAAAAGATGATAATGGAAAAACAACAAGAATTAATAATGAATTTAGTGAGTGGAAAAATTACAGTAACAATCAAAGTGATAAGTTAAATGAAGAATATAATTTTGTTGGTCAAGAAGATGACGATGATTTTGATAAAATTATAGTGAAAAAATTAGATTTAGCTTTAGCCAAAAAGATAAATGCAAAATATGTTGACGATGTAAGAACAGAATTATTTACAGGAGAAGGCGATGATAAGGTATCTAAGGATAAGGAAGAAATTACAGCTGAAGATATAGAAACCGTAAAAGCTAATGCTTCAAAAGAAGGTAGCAACTTAAAACATACTTTAACATATACAATGAACAAAAAGTTGGCAGAAGTAGAGCCAGGAGATGTTATAGTAAGTACAATTACAATTTATAACGAAGGAATTGTTGATGGAGCTGTTTTAGAAGTTACAGATTTTGTGCCAAAGGGATTAGAGTTTACAGAAGAGAATAGAACCAAAACAGAAGAATTAAATGAAGGATTACACATTTCATCATATGAGTACAATAGTAGCAAGGGTTTATTAGAAATTACATTTGATGATTGGCAAGATATAAATGCAATTAATGAAGAAAATGAAATTGATAAAATTTCTTTCCAACTTGTTTTCACAGTATCTGATAATGCAGAGGGAAAGATTATTAATTCAGCTGCTATAACAAGGTATGGTTATAAAACTGTAGATGGGGTAATAGAAGCTGAAAATGTTGGTAAAGTTGATATTGATTCAACACAAAAAATTATTAGTAAAGGATTATTAATAAATAGACATAAATCAAATATGAATTCAGCAAATGACAATAATGAAAATGTAACAAGCCTAGATAAAGGAGAAATTTCTCTAGAGGATGATGACGATGCTGACGGAATAATTGTTCCAATAGATAGAAAGTTTGATTTATCATTAAGAAAATATATAAGCAAAATTACACCAGCTTCTGGGGAAGCAAGAGAATATTCAAACAGGATTCCTTCAATTACTGCAGATTCATTAAGAGCACTTGATAATGGAACAACAGCAGAATATTATCATAGAAAAAATAAACTACATGCATCAATTGGAGAACTAGTTACATATAAAATTAGAGTATATAACGAGGGACAAGGCGAAGGAAATACAGGAGACTATGCTGGTAGAGCAACTCAAATTACAGATTATTTACCAGATGGACTTGAGTTTGTAGATATAGAAGATGCATACAAAGATTCTTGGAATGTTACAACAAGTAACGAAGGAAAAGTGATAACATTTGATATAAAAGACCCAGAACCAGATTCAAATACAGGAGCAGTTAACAAGAAAATATTGCAACCTGGATCTATAAATCATTTAGCAAATTTAGGTAGTGAGGATGACGAAACACAGTATTATCAAGAGATCGGTCTTGTATGTAAAGTGGTAGATAGAAATTCATCTAATATAGAAAATGCAGATGAAAACTCTGTTATAATAACTAATAGGGCAGCCATAACTGCTTATGAAGTTTACGATGAAAATAATACTATTGTAACTGGAGTAACTGATAGAGATTCTGTAGCAGATGAATTAGATAGTTCTAATTTGGATGAATGGTATATAAAAACAGTACAAAACGAAAACACCCCAGAAATGTATTATCCAGGACGTAAAGATAATAATCCAAAAGGTGAGGTTGAAGATGATAATGACTTTGATACAATATATATTTCTAGATATGCAAATTATGAGGTATTTATAAACAAAGTAGATAAAGATGGGAATTACCTAGGGGGAGCAAAATTTGAAACGAAAGATTCCACAGCAGAAACTGTAATTTCAAATGTAACAACAGATGGAACAGAAAATGCGAAACAAATAATAAGTGCAGATATAGAAAACATTGAGGCACCAGATGTGTATACAATCACAGAAACAACAGAACCAAATGGGTACTTTAAGTTGAAAAATCCAATAGAGGTAACAGTAACAAAAGGTATAAATAGCGAAAGTGGAAATTACGAGGTAAGTCAATTTACAGTAAACGGTCAAGAAGCTGATGATCAAGGAAAGATAACAGTACAAAATGTAGAACTACAGGGAACAGATAAAAAGGTAACAATAACGGCTAGTGTAGAAAACAACACATTAACAATAATTGTGCCAAATGAAAAAATTCCAGAAACAGAAATTCACAAAGGTGTAAAAACTGTGGAAAACCAAGACTCAGGATACTATTATCAAGACTTGAAAACAGGAACAACATATGCTGAAAAAGATTTACAAAAGGTAGTTCATGATTGGGTAGTAGAAACAACAATTTCAGATGGAATAGAGAATTATACAAAATATATAGTAACAGATCCAATTGATTTAACTAAACTAGAGTTTTATGGAACTGTTGATGATGTTCAAGTTGTAAAAGTAGATGAAGCAGGAACAGTAACAAAGTTAACAAAGGATACAGACTACAAAATTTCTTATGAAGAAGATTCTACAGAGAAAAAAGGAAATTTAGTAGTAGAATATATAACACAAGACTTTAAAGGTGAATTTATAAATAATGCTAAAACGGGAGAAAAATTAAGAATAGTATTTAATACTACATTCAGAATTGAAAATGGAAAACCTGTAGTATTAGGTGATGCTATAGAAAATGCAGAAAACCAAGCAACTCTAACATATACTATTAATAATACAGAAGATGTAAATAAAAAATCAGAAACACCAGAAGTACATACAGGTTCAGTATCTGTATTCAAATATAAAGATGTAAACAAAAATGATAAATATGATAAAGATATTGATAAACCTTTAAAAGATGCGGTATTCCAAGTTGCATATGATGCGGAAGGCAAAAATTTTGTAACAGGTATAGATGGTAAACCATTACAAGCAGTATCAAATGAAGATGGTATAGCATCATTTATAGGATTAGAATTTGGTGGTGATGCGATAGATGTTGAAGGAAGAACAACATATGATTGGGAAACTGCATCAAGTAAATATTATATTGTTGAAACAAAAGCACCAGAAGGTTGTATAAAAACTGATAAAATCGTAGAAGTAACTGTAAGCAAAGATTCTTCTGAAAAAATAGATTTAAGTGATGAGTTAGATTCAGTTGCAAACAGAGAAAAAGAAGGTACATACAACTTTACAATAACAAAAAGAGATGCAGAAACAAATGAAATTTTGAAAAATGAAGTTACTGTATTTGATATATTAGTGTATTCAAAAGAGCAATTTACAAATGACAATTTAGTAACGCTTAAAGATAAAGATGGAAATGAAATTAACACTATAGGAATAAAAGCAGAAACAAATGGTATTGCTGAAATAAAAGATATTCTTATATCTTCAGCTGATGTTTCAGCAGGCACATACTACTTTGTAATTACAGAAACAAAGGCACCAGATAAGTATACAGAAATTGATTATAGAGTAGTTGTACCAATAAGCTTTACTGAAACAGATGATGGATACACTGCAATACATCAAAATAAAAATGCGTATGCATTAGTAAAAGACGAAAATGGCGTTGAAGAAAAAGCTAGTCTAAGCTCAATGTCTACAAACGAAAACGAGTGTGTAAGCACAGAGCAAACAGACTTAGTAATTAATGTAAATGTACCTAACAAATTACAAAAATTCGATTTAAGCTTACGTAAATTCATTACAGCAATAAATGATAAAGCACTTGAAGTTTCAAGAGAGCCAGTAACAGATACTAAAGACTTAGTAAGTGGAAAATCTACAACAGCAAAATACGAACATAGTAAAGAGCCAGTACTTGTTACACAAAAAGATATAGTTGAATATACAATAAGAGTGTACAATGAAGGCGAGATGGACGGATATGCTAGTATGATATTAGATGATGTACCAGAAGGTGTAGAAATGATAGCACCTAATTACACACCTGATGGAAAAGCAGAAAATGTTAATGCAGAGTATAGATGGGTAATGTGTAGATTGGTACGTGAAGGAGAAGATGTAACTGGTAAAGAAACATTTACATATGACAACAAGCTATATGTAATAACAAACGAGGCTTCAGAAGCAGATGCAATTGTAACAGACTACTTATCATTTGAAATGGGTAAAGTTGCTGGTTCAGATGAAAATAAAAACTTACTAAAAGCATTTGATCCAAAGGTTGGAGCATTTACACCTGATAATTATAGAGATATAAAAGTTCAGTTTAAGGTTAAAGAAGGAAAAGCAGATAAGTTAATAACAAACCATGCACAAATAATAGATAACCGTGATAGTAACAATAATTATATTATTGATATTGATTCTACACCAAATGCGTGGGAAAACCCACCTAGAGATGATGATCAAGATTACGATGTAATCAGAGTTGGATATTTTGATTTAGCTTTATATAAATGGGTAACAACAGCAGTTGTCACTGAAGATGGAAAAACAAAATCTTATGATAGTTCTCATACCTTGTTTGATAAATCTAATGTGGTTAACATAAACGTACCTAAAAATAAAATAAACGATGTTGTTGTTAAGTTTAAATATCAAATTTTAGTAGAGAATCAAGGTGTAATTGCCGGAAAAGCTACTGAGATAAAAGATCACATCCCTGAAGGTTTGAAATTCGTACAAGAAGATAATAAGGATTTTGGATGGGTATTAAATGAAGATGGAACAGTTTCAACTGATTACTTAAAGGATACGGTGTTACAACCAAACGAAAAAACAGAAGTCACGATAGTACTAACATGGATTAATGGAAGCAATAACTTAGGAAAGAAGACTAACTATGCTGAAATAAGCCAGGATTATAATGAATATAATTGGTCAGATATAGACTCTACTCCAAATAATTTTAGTAAGGAGCCAAAAGAAGATGATGAAGATAAAGATGTAGTAATGTTACAGATTAAAACGGGTAACGATAAGATGGTTGCTTATGTAGTTATTGGAATGGTTGTAATGACTATAGTTTCAACAGGAGTTTTGGCAATTAAGAAATTTGTGTTAAGTGTATAAATTAAAAAGCTTTTGGGGGTACCCAAAAGCTTTTTGAATATTACTGTTTAGCATTTTTTATAAAATAATCCGCTCAGCCTTGAAACACAAACAGTAGTTACAGTTCAGGTGGCTATTAAAGTAGAGTAGTCAAAAATTAAAATTATGTA
>CAMPBM010000062.1 GCA_946637865.1 uncultured Lachnospiraceae bacterium
AATTTTTCATGGCACTTTGTGCCGAGCGAAGCGACGGAATGGAGGTTATCATGGATAATAATGCCGTAGTTAATGGGACGGGAAAAGAATCTATATTTAGAATCTTTTCCCGTTTTCATGTATAATAGAGTTATGGAGGTAAAAATGATTAAGGAAAACTGTGGTTTTAAGCTAATATATAATAAAGATGTTGAAGAATTTTCGACAGATGTATTTAATGAAATTAATGTAAGATAAAAAGTCAATAGAATTAAAAAGACGGAAAAAAATTTTTATCACTAATTAAAAACAGTTGACAAATAAACAAAAAGGTAGTATACTAATATACTATAAGAGTATACCAGTATACAAAGGAGGTGGAAAGCACTTGAAAGACAAGCAAATTATAGAGTCTGCGAGAAAACTATTTAATAAATATGGCTTCAAAAAAGTTACTATGGACGAAATTGCACGAGAAGCAAATGTTACGAAAAAAACAGTGTATACATATTTTAGCAGTAAAGAAGAACTATTTAAGTACTTTATAGATGAGGAACTTGGCAATATGAAAAAAATTGTAGAAGAAGTCGAGGCTAAAGAAGAGGATTTCTACGACACAGTTCATGAAGGAATATACCGATTACTAAAATATATAAATAGCAAAAAATTTCTAAAAACTATATTTGTAGAAGCTGAAGTTTTAAAGAATCCTACTATAATTGAAAACCTAAAGGTATTAGATGTGGAAGTCCAGAACTACATAAAGCAAAAGCTTGAAAAAGCAATAGATAAAGGTTACATTAAGGTACTTGATGTAGATATTACAGCTTTTCTAATATATAAAATGTACATAGCACTAATGTTTGATTGGAATGAAAGCAATAAAAAATTAGATGAGGAGGTTATTGCTGATAATATAATAGCATTTTTAAAATCTGGAATAGCTAAATAATTTTTTCAAAGGAGAATAGCAAAATACGAAAGTATAAATTATAGGTAAACGGCAGATAAAATGCCACAAATTTAAGTTTAAACTAAAATTTCTAATCAAGCTTTGTGACTTAAGAAAATATAGTAGTTAGAAAGGGAGTATAAATTTGAAAAATAATACTTTACTAGTTATATTTAATCAAATTATGTGCCTTTCCAGAAAGGAAGTATAATAATGAAAGATAAAAAAATTATGAACATTGTAATCTTCGCAGTGGTTATATTGATTCCTATAATATATAGTTTCTTTTATTTAAAATCATATTGGGATCCATATGGAAGTCTACAAGATATGAAGGTTGCAATAGTTAATTTAGACGAAGGATATAACGGAGAAAACCAAGGACAGAAAGTAGTAAATAGCTTAAAAGAAAAAGATGTAGTTGATATATGTGATGTTAGTAAATCTGATGCAGAAGATGGAATGAAAAACGAAAAATACTATGCAGTTATTACCATTCCTAAGGATTTTACTAAAGATTTGAAAAGCGCAGGTGAGGTAGATAAAAAAACTGTTAAAATAGAATATGCACCAAATCAGAAAATGAACTATTTAGCTTCACAGATTATAACTAGAGTTGTTACTGCTACTGAAGCACAAATAAAAAATCAAGTAGCTAGTCAGACAGTAGCAACGCTTTCAGAGAACATAAAAGAAGTTCCAGAAAGCTTGGAAAAAATTTCAAATGGTTCTGGTCAGATTTTAAATGGAACGGAAAACTTATCTGAAGGGTTAAACAAATTAAATAACGGAGTCGGTACTTTAAAAAACAGTTACAGTGAATTTGATAAAGGAGTTGAAAGTGCATCAAATGGAAGTAAACAGTTGAATAATGGAATAAACCAAATTAATACTGGGGCAGAGAGCTTATCGCAGGGGGGAAATACTTTAAATTCTGCTTTAGCTCAAATTAATCAAGGTGCAGATACATTATTGCGTTCTGGAAATGTTGGAATTGAACAGTTACAAACAGGAATTAATCAATTGAATGATGGAAGTAATAGCTTAAACGAAGGAATCCAAAACTATGTTGCTGGAAGTGACGCACTAGCAAATAATACATCTACATATATTGATGGTGTAAATGAATTAAATTCTAATACAAAAGCGTTGTTATCTGCAATAGCACAGTATGGTGATTTTAGCCAAGATGAGCATGTTATAGCACTATCTCAAAATGCTAAAGCTATTTTAGCTAGTGGTGCATATGATGTCTTAAATGAATCTGGCAATGCTATTAAGGGTGGAGCTCAACAAATTATTGGATTTGGTCCTGCAGTAAAAGAGGGAGCAAGTAGTTTGGCAAATGGAACAAAACAACTAAAGGACAATGCTTCTGGTCTAGGTCAATTAACTGCTGGAATGTCGGAATTAAAGAATGGTTTAGCTCAAGTTCAAGAAGGAACAACAAATTTAAATAATGGAATTTCAACATTAGAAAATGGAACAAAAAGTATACAAAATGGAAGTAATACATTGATGAATGGATTAGATGCACTGGATACAAATTCAGACAAGATAAAAACAGCACTAGGTACATTAAGCGAAGGTGTAGGTAGTGCATATAATGGAAGCGTTGAATTAAAAAATGGAGTTGAAACTTTAAAAAACGGAGTAGACGATGGTATAGAAACCGCAAATGGAGAAATAAAGAAGTTGGATGGATTAAGCGAGCATGTGTCAAATTCTGTAGAAGTAGTAGAAAAGGATTATGGTGATGTGCCTTCATATGGTATAGCCTTTACACCATTGTTTATATCAATAGGATTATGGGTAGGTGCTCTAATGTGTTATGTGGTTCTATATTATGACCAAAAACATAGATTCGGAATTTTTGATAGTAAGTATGAAAACAAAATTAAGCAAAATGTTGCATATTTGGCAGTTGGAGTCGCTCAGGGAATAATTACAGCCTTTTTATTAAAAGTATCACTTGGATTTAGTGTGGATAACGTTTTTGCTTATTATATGTTAAGTGCTTTAATGGGCTTGTGCTTTACAAGTATAATTCAATTCTTAATTAGAACATTTGGAGATGTCGGAAAATTCTTGGCGTTGATTATATTAGTGTTGCAATTAGCAGCAGCTGGAGGAACCTTCCCAGTAGATATTATAGATAAAGGCTTTAGATGGTTGAATCCACTACTACCTATGACGTATACTATAAAATTAATTAAAGATTGCTTAATTGCTACCGATACAAACTTTATAGGACAAAATTGTATGATTGTTTTGATTTATGTTACTGTTGCAGTGGTATTGACATTTGTTGGAGAGGTAGTAAAAAAAGTAGAGAAAGCAAGAGTCAGAGGTAAATTGTAGTTGGATTGTTGTATATAAACAACTAATGGATATTAATCTACGGTGTTCTAGTAAAAAAATATAGTATTTATACAATTATTAAGATAGGACAATAACATGGAAATAATTCATGTTATTGTCCTATCGCTAAAATTGAAGATTTTTCTTGACAGGCAAATTATGTGTTACATAATTAAAAACAATTTGCGTTTACATAACTTGACAATTGGCTTTATTTGTGATATACTGTATCCATTGAAATTTAGCTATATTTTGGTGGTCAGTGCCTTATTAGGTACAAGATTTAGCAAGTTCTAAAATTACTTTGGAGGTATTACATTATGAAAATAAAACCTAGAATAAACAAAGCACTTTTGGGAGTCTTAAGAAGAAAATTAAGAAGAAATGTGAGTTTTACATTACTTCCGAAACATTGCGATTCAAATAATAAGGAAATACTTGGTTGGGCTATTAAAGCCAAGATTTCTGGTCAAGAGACAGACAAGCTTTTCCTATTAAGCAAGCATTATTTAATGTTTGACGGAAACATTTTCTTCTGGAATACAATCATTGAAGCAGTTAAGACTTTAGCGTTTGAAAGCAACAATGAAATCTACATAACCAAAGATGGAATGGATGCAATTAAAAAAGGTCTTTTAACTGCTCCAGAAAACATCACTTGCGTAGATGGTTCCTGGAAAATCATGGCAGACGAAAATAAAACGGAGATTCTATCTCCAATATTTTATTAACTAACCGCAAAAAAACACTTGAACATTTGGCGTGTTCAGGTGTTTTTTGTATAAATGTTACAGATAAGACTACTTAATTCTTATATTGGAAGGCATATTGTAAAAGCTTAAGGCTGACATGTAACAAACTGTTAAACAGTAACCAAACAATCATATTTTTTGCTTTGACATTTTACATAAAATATGATATATAATAAGCGTAAAAGTATTAAAAGGTTAGAATAGCTTATAATTGTAAAACTTTACAAAAGCTTGAGTAAAAACCGATTTGATAGAATATTTTTACAAAAAATAATAAATATTCTGAGGAGGAAAAACAAATGAAAATCATATGTGCGAGCATGAATCCCAAAAAGGCAACAGAACTGTTACGTATGGCTCCAGAAGATGTCGAGGTAATCTGCTTAAAGGATATTCCTGAGGCAAATGGTGTACCACAGGCAGAGGAAAACGGCAATACATTTAGCGAGAATGCTTTGATAAAGGCAATGTATTGGGCAAAAAAACTTAACATGCCAGTAATTGCTGAGGATTCAGGTCTTGAGATTGATGCCTTGGAGGGTTACCCAGGGGTACAAACAAAACGTTGCATTAAGCAACTAGCTCCAGGCTCTGACGTAAATGTAGATAATCCTTCGGAACTATATCCAGTTCTTTTAGAGCTTATGGAAAAAAGTGGTAACCAGAGCACTAGAGCACATTGGGTTTCTGCAATTGCTTATGCAAATCCAAAATTACCTTCAGACAAATCTGGTGAGATGTGGACAGTGGTTGCAGTTGAATCGTTAGACGGAGATATGTGTAAGTGCGCAGGTGAGAAGGAATTTGGATTTGACCAATACTTCAAACCAAGTAATTCTGATAAAACTCTTGCTCAACTCTCGATGGATGAGAAGGATCAAATCGGTCCAAGAAAGAAAGCGTTTCTTAAGGTAATTGATAAAGTTTTAGAAAAGAATATCTGAACCAAGGAAGGTTGTGGCAATGCTACAACCTTCCTTGGTTTACGTAATAAAAATGTGATTAACATCTTATTGTGGTGGGATACAAGCATGCTCCGAAGGAAAGTTTAAGTTTTTCAGTATACATATTTATATATATCAGAATGTGCTACGATTCTATGACTTGGGCTATTCAGAAGACTTAACTGTTAAACCGTAACCAATCGAGCTTCTTTTTTTCAAGGGTATTGATAAAAAACAGATTAGTGTTATAATAGGGATAGATTGAGCTTGTAGATAATAATATTATATAAAATAATCTATTGGGTAAAATCTAAAAGTGATAAAATATATGATAAGGAATGTGATTAAAAATGGAAGAAAATGAATTTTTAGAAGGAATTATTGAAAAGGTAAAACCTGTGAAAGAAGTTATAGATAAGGTAGAAGGTGCAACAGGTAAAACCATAAAAGATATTGCAAGTAATGTAGGGGAAAAACTCGCTGATTCTATGAAGGAAGGCAGTTATAAAAATACTCTCGTTGACTGTGCAAGTAAAATTTTAAAAAAAGAGGATTAGATAATAATTGCTACATAAATAATTTCTAAAATAGATAATCAACTATGAGTACAAAATTTGTAATATTATATATGAATTTATTGGACAACTTTATATGGAGGAATTTATGACAGAAGCTAATGAAAATATTAAAGATACAAAAGTTTATTTCAAAAATTTTAATATATTAAAACAAGAAAATGATACAGATAATAGTAAAAAAAAATTATGTATAATATATGACTATTCTAAACCACAAAAAAGAGGATATTTTTACAAGTATGAAGGACAAGAAAATTTGGAAAGTTTAAAAAATGCTAGGGTAAGTGTTAGACAATGGATTAGAATAGACGGAATTTTAAGAAAAATGGATGTGTCTGAAAAAAAATTTAATATGATAAAATTCTGCGATCCAAATTTGATAGAAATTCTATATAATAAAAATGGCATGGAAGCGGTGAATATGTACATAGAGCAACTTGAAAAAGGAAGAAAAGCAGACAAGAGCACTTTGCCATATAAAATGATGTATAACGTGAGGAGTATTTTGCGTAATAATAAACTCCCATTAAAAACAAGAATTACGATGATAAAAATGGTAAGAAAGAATAAATATGTTGCGGACATTAAAATGGATAGTATATTTTTGAAGAAGGGGATTTCACTTCTTGTTGCTCTTGGATTATCCTTAATTTCAATACCAAAATTGTTGCCATCTATAACCTCTGAGAGAAGTAATATTAAAAGACAAAATAGTGTTAGTAGTGATACTTTTGAAACAGATAGTTATAGAGAAGGTATACAAAAATCTGATAGATTGGTTACAGTAGAAGACGAAACGCAACATGGAAATGAAAATAAAATAATAAATGACGGTATAAAAAGAAAAATAGACAAAAATCTAAAAGACAATATAAATAATAAATATATGGATGGGAGAGATTCATGTAAAATTGAATCTACAAAGGAACAAACAGAGGCTCAAAACGGGAATAGCTCAATAAAATTAGGTTCTCTTATAAGACTAAAGGAGGGAACTATATTCACGGAAAGTGTTTATGGAGGTAGCACAGGAGTTATAGGAAATTATTTAAGTCCTAGTGAGGGGATATACATAATAGATCACCTTTGTGAAGTTTCAGACCAAGGGGTTATTAATAAATATAGTTTAGAGGGCGAAATAAATAAAACGGAAGAAAGGAAAAAAAGTTTTATCCATATCTCGTTTGTTTCAGGGGCTAAAACTCAAGAAGAAGCAAAGAAAATATTAGATGAGCAGAAAGCTAATGGAAAGATAGATGCAAACATAATTCAACCAAGAGGGTGGATTAAATTTGAAAGTTTTGAACATAATTCTATGGTTTGGGCTACTCAAAATACAAAACTGCTAAATGGTAACCGAGATAGTGCTTGCTTTGAAGGTTTACGCTAGCCAAAAACGTATGAAATTGTATGATTAAAAATTGTAATACTAATGTACCGATACGAGATTTTACAGTATACATTTAGTATAATTTAAATGCTAAAAAACATACACAAAGGAGTTGAAAAATCCACGAATAATATATAACAAATTTCTGCATTTAAATATTTGAGTAAATATTTTTTTTTGTACGTTTTTTATGCTTTATTCTAAAGTTTGTTGTTGCTAATTTTTTGAAAAATAGGCACAAACGAAAAAGTTCACTTTTCGAAAATTTGACGAAAAACTTAAAAAATGCTATAATATAAGCAAGGATGTTTATAATTGTTTAAATTAAAAAAGGAGTGATGGTTATGGCTTTTGAATATACACATGTGAGTAGAGATAATTTTGATAAATTTCTAAGGAACCGTAAAGAGGAGGATTTTGGCGATTTAATTACAGGTTTAGAGCAAGATATGGAGTATTCTAAATCAGAGAGACAGCAATTAATAGACAGAGCATATGAAAGATGGGTAGAACTTACGAATGAACGTGAAACTGCAGAGAAAATTGAAAAGGAGCGTGCGGATAGAAGACAACGTTCTATAGATATTAGAGAGAGGAATCGAAACAGGGATGTAGCGGAGTATACCAATGAGGAATTAGCTTCCGCATATCAAACGATAAGAGATAATTTAGATGCGATGGAAAGAAGAATTAATTCTCAAGACATTTCAGATGATGAATATGTTGACAGATATGACAAAATGTCTCAAAGATTCGACAGAGTTTCTGCTGAAATGAAAAAAAGAAACCTAAATCCAGAACAAGAAAAGAAAAATGATAGTATGCTTAAAGAATACACATCCAGAGTGAGACATATGGATTATACAGAATATTTAGCTGAGGAAGAAAAACTACAATCACTTATTGACGATGCAAATAAGTATTTAAACTCTGGCAATGTAAGAACTAGTAGAAAATATGAAGTTGAAAGGAATCTCAAGAACAACCAAGAAATGATGAAAATACTTCAGGGTAGGAGACTAAGGGTAATACCAACTTCTCAACTGTTGAGTGAGAGAGAGGCTTTGGTAAATGAGTTACATGATATTGATGATAGATTGAAAAATATAAATGGATTGACAAATAAAGCAGCACAAAACTCTATAAGCCGTTATGAGAAAAGGCGTGCTGAAATTCAAGAAAAATTAGGAAAATACAATAAGCAAATAAAAGACCCAAAACGTCCAGGAAATAGTATAAAAGAAGAACCAAAAGTAGTAAAACCAGTTGAACCTAAAATTAAACCAGAGAATAAACCAGTAGAACCGGTTAAAGTAGAACCGGTTAAAGTAGAACCGGTTAAAGCAGAACCAGTTAAAGTAGAACCGGTTAAAGCAGAACCAGTTAAAGTAGAACCGGTTAAAGTAGAACCAGTTAAAGTAGAACCGGTTAAAGTAGAACCGGTTAAAGCAGAACCAGTTAAAGTAGAACCAGATAAAGTAGAACCGGTTAAAGTAGAACCGGTTAAAGTAGAACCAGATAAAGTAGAACCGGTTAAAGTAGAACCAGAGAATGGACCAAAGGTATTAAACATAGAGCCAGTTGATGAAAATAATACAAAAGGCGACGACGAAGCCAAGAAAGCTCCACCTAAGAAAAATGTTTTAAAAAGAATTGGGGCTGCCCTATTAGCAGGTTTAACAGCTGTTTCAGTTGGTATTGGAACATTATGGAGTAGATTACATAAAGACAAACAAGAGAAACTACCTCCTGCAATGGAAGATGTGTTAAAAGATGATAACTTGAAGGAGTCAGATATTAAGTATACCAGTTATCTAGATGAAATAGAAAACAACAAAGAAAATAACAAGGATGAAGAAAAAGATGTTACTAAGAATAATAGTTCTATGAAAGATAAATATAGAGTTACAGATGATGAAACTAAGAAAGTAAAAAGAGAAAACGAAATTGCTAGAGAAAATAAAGCTATGAAAGAATTTGAGTTGGGACAAACGTTAAAGTTGCCAAAGGATATGCAATTTCAAGAAACTGTTTTTGGTGGAAGGACAGGTAGAATAGGTGAAAAATACTCTCCTCAAGATGGCATATATGTAATTAATCGCGTAGCTGAAGTTTCTAATGATAGTGTTTCTAATGTATATGGATTAGAAGGAAAGATACAAAGACATGACAAAGACTCAGAAATGTTCGTGCATATTGCATTTGTTCCAGGTGCTAGAACAGAAAAAGAGGCAAAAGAAATTCTTGAGGGACAGAAAGAAGAAAATAGAAAAGAAAAAGACCGTGGTTGGGTAAAATTGGGCGATTTACATAAGGCAATGGAGAAGATGAATAAAGAACAACAGCAAAATCAAGAGATGACTAAGGAATAGAGTTATAAAAATATATTAGAGAAGAAAACAGCAGAACAAGAGTAATTTTTGCTCTGCTGTTTTCTTATAGAGACTCTTAGGTTTTTGCAATAAGCCATCAAATATTAGAATTATGATAATCATTTACAATATATTAACACTCCGTAAGCTTGCTGGTCGGTTTAATCAAAATGCAAAAGGAATATTGGGATAGTGCACAGTTCTAGTGTCGTGTATTCCTTTTACACATTTTGATAAACCTCGCCAATACTTTAGCGTCTTGAGCTCCATTGTTAGTATATTGCCAGCTCTTACATAATTTTAATTTTTGACTACTCTACTTTAATAGCCACTTGAACTGTAAC
>CAMPBM010000063.1 GCA_946637865.1 uncultured Lachnospiraceae bacterium
GCCGAGCCAGCAAGTCTGCGGAATGTTAATATATTGCTAGCGATTACATAATTTTCATTTTTTACGGCTTATTGCAAAAGCCGTGAATTGTAACTACTATTTAACAGTTTCGTCTTTTGAGTGCCCAAACCATAGAATTAAGTAGCGTGCTGAAATATATTAGTACGAAGTGGAGTGCGCAGTTTTGGCGCTCCCACCTTATGTCTTTTTCTCAAATCTAATCGCCAGTAAACGAACGGAGTACTAATATATTTCAGCACGCTACTTAATTCTATGGTTTGGGCATACACCGGACCGCAATCATAAACAAGCTATTCTTACTTATATCGCCCCAGACCACGACGTAAACAAGCTCATTTGATTACTCTCCGTCATACCATCCAACAATCCAACACCTTTTAATGTCTCAATAGCAACCTTTCCAATCCTTGAACGAATCTTTAAATCATCAATAGACATAAACTTACCATCTGCTCTTGCCTTGAATATATTTTCGGCATCAATTGGACCAAGACCTGGAATACTATCTAACGGAGGGCGAATTCCATCTTCTTCCATTAAGAACTTTGAATTATGTGATTTATATAAATCAATTGGTAAAAAATTGATTCCTCTCTCATACATCTCTAAAACTAATTCCAAAACAGGATACATTTCCTGGTCTTTATTTGAAGCACTATTACCCGCAAGTTCAATTTCCTTCATCTTATTCTTCACTCTATCTTTTCCATGACACATTATCTCACTATCAAACTGTTTAGCTCTTATAGAGAAGTACGCCGAATAATATGCTTTAGGAATATGCACCTTAAACCAGGCTATTCTAAAAGCCATTGTTACATACGCAGCAGCATGTGCTTTAGGGAACATGTACTTTATTTTTTCACAGGACTTAATATACCAATCTGGTACATCATGTTCCTTCATCAGCTTCTTATATTCTTCCCATTTTGCAGGGTCTTTTAAAGCTTTTCCTTTACGAACCGTTTCCATTATTTTAAAAGCAGGATTTGGTGGTAGTCCTTTTTTTATCAAGTAAATCATAATATCATCCCTACAACAAATAGCCTCGTTTAACGTAACAACTCCATCTTGAATTAAGCTTTGCGCATTATTTAACCACACATCTGTACCATGTGATAAACCAGAAATACGGATTAATTCATCGAAGGTAGTTGGCTTCGTGTCCACCAACATTCCGCCTTACGAATTTAGTTCCAAATTCTGGAACTCCGAAGCTTCCCACTGGAGATTTTATTTGCTCTGGTGTTAATCCTAATGCTTCTGTAGAAGAAAAAATTGACATTGTTTCTCTATCGTCTAATGGTATTTTTTGTGGATCCACTCCTGTAATGTCTTGAAGCATTCTTATAATCGTTGGATCATCATGTCCTAGTATATCTAGTTTTAGTAAGTTCTGGTCTATAGAGTGATAATCAAAATGTGTAGTAATAATGTCTGAATTTGGGTCATCTGCAGGATGCTGTATGGGTGTAAATTCATATATTTCTCTACCTTTGGGAACAACTATAATTCCTCCTGGATGCTGTCCAGTTGTTCTCTTTATTCCTGTACATCCTTGTGAAAGTCTTACCACCTCTGCCTTATTTACCGGAATACTTCTTTCTTCGAAATACTTTTGAACATATCCATACGCTGTTTTATCTGCTACTGTACCAACTGTTCCTGCCTTAAATGTAGTTCCTTTACCAAAAATAACTTCAGTGTATTTATGTGCTTTTGCTTGATACTCTCCTGAGAAGTTTAAATCTATATCTGGTTCCTTATCTCCATTAAAACCAAGGAAAGTCTCGAAGGGTATATCCATGCCATCTTTATCATATTTTGCACCACATTCTGGACAATTTTTATCTGGCAAATCGAAGCCATTTTTGTAACCATAGTCTGTAAAATCCGAATGTTTGCAGTTTGGACATCTGTAATGTGGTGGTAAAGAATTAACCTCTGTAATTCCTGTCATATTGGCAACAAATGATGAGCCAACAGAACCTCTTGAGCCAACCAGATAACCGTCTTCGTTTGATTTCCATACCAATTTTTGTGCAATAATGTACATAACCGAGAATCCATTTTTTATAATAGAGTCTAGCTCCTTATCTAGCCTTTCTTGCACTATTTCTGGTAAGGGATCACCATATAGCTCATGTGCTTTATTATATGCAATATCCTTAATTGTTTGTTCACAATTATCAATGTATGGTGGACATTTTTCTGGTGATATTGGGCTAATTCTTTCGCACATGTCAGCAACTTTATTTGTATTCTCTACTACTACCTCATACGCCTTCTTCTCTCCTAAATATTGGAACTCACTTAGCATTTCTTCTGTTGTCCTTAAATATAAAGGTGCTTGTTCATCTGCATCATCAAATCCTTGTCCAGCCATTAATATTCGCCTATATACTTCATCCTGAGGATCCATAAAATGGACGTCACATGTTGCTACTACTAATTTTCCAAGCTTTTCTCCTAGCTTTACTATTCTTTTATTTATGTCTTCTAATGCTGAAACATCTGGAACCGTTCCATTTCTAACCATAAACATATTATTTCCAATTGGTTGAATCTCTAAATAATCATAATCACTTGCTATTCTTTCAATTTCCTCATCACTTTTTCCTGCAATAATTGCGCTATATAATTCACCCTTTTCACAGGCACTACCAAGAATTAGACCTTCTGAATACTTTTTGTATATAGATTTTAATATTCTTGGTTTCCTATAGAAGTAGTGCAGATGAGAAATTGATACTAGTTTATACAAATTCTTTAACCCTACATAGTCTTTTGCAAGAATTATTGCATGATACGTTGGTAGCTTTTTATACATTTCTTTAGATTCGTCTTTGTCAGTTACAATATCTATATCGTCAACTGTCTTTGCTCCTTTTTCTTTAAGCATATCCATCATAATATTTAACACCTTTACAGTTGTATCAACATCATCTAAAGCCCTGTGTGCTACTTCAACTTTAATTCCTAATTTTTCAGCAATAAATCCTAATTTGTACTTTGTGAAGTCTGGAAATAATACTTTAGCTAACCTTAATGTATCCATATATGTATTATTTAACTCATAACCAAGTAGATTTCCATGATATTTTAAAAATGGAATATCAAAATCTGCATTATGCGCAACCAAAACAGAATCACCTATAAAATCTAATATTTTAGGAAATACTATATCTATGGTTTCAGCATCTTTTACCATATCATCAGTTATATTCGTAACCTTTACAACTTCTTCTGGTATTGGTCTTTCTGGATTAACAAAACAGCTAAAAGAATCTATTAACTCTCCATTTTTTATTTTCATTATTCCTACTTCAGTTATCTTATCTGTTCTAAATGATAAACCTGTTGTTTCCAAATCAAGAACACAATATGTAGTGTCTATTTCTTGACCTCTAGAGCCTACAACTATTGGTGTTTTATCTGGCACTAAATATGCCTCCACTCCGTAAATAACCTTCATATCTGGATTATTATAACCAAGAAGTTTATGTGCCTCTGGGAAGGCCTGAACCACTCCGTGGTCTGTTATTGCTATAGCTTTCATTCCCCACTTCATAGCACGCTTAATTAAATCTTTTGCTGATGTCATTGCATCCATTTGGCTCATCTGTGTGTGCATATGCAATTCTACTCTTTTGACTGGACTTTCATCTTGTCTTACTTTCTTCTTTATTCCAGCTGTTTCTACTACAACATTTGCTATTGCACCTAATTCTTTGGCGAACGGATCAAATTGTACATTTGCAGACAATTTCACCCCTTTAGCCTCCTTCAATCTTTTAACAATTTTCTTGCTTTTATCCGCCTCGGCAAATATTTTACAGGTAATTGTACTGCTACCATCGTATACATCAAATGGAATAAGTATCTTTCCAGTTTTTAACTCTCTGGTATCACCAAAATTCACAATTTCGCCATCTATACACGCCTTTCCAGTATCTACCGATAAATCTACTATCTTCAAAAGTGGCTCTTTTATGTTTGCATTTCTTCCATATATAAGAGGTGACTGTTGCTCCTCTGCATTGTCTGGATTTTCTGCATTTGCCATGCTTCCACCGTTGTAATTAGAAGCTTTACTAACTCCTATTCCACCTGTTTCGCCTGTTCTAGCATTAACATTATTACTAGCACCACTTTTATCTACTGGAGGAATTACTTTTCCATTACTATCTGTATTACTATTTGAACTACTTCTGTTATCTCCTTCTTTCCTTCTTGCCAATAACTCTGCCTCTCTAGCTTCAACTCTTTTTCTCTCTTCAGCCATAGCTTCTTTACGATGTTCAACAGCTTCATCATTAGCACGCTTAATAGCTTCCTGCTCTAGCCTTCTAGTATTTTCTAAATATTCATCAGCATGTTCTTTAGACTCATTATCGAAATATTTTATTTTATATCTCTTACCATATATATTATAAATAATTTCAGAAAAAGTGTTGTCTATTCCTCTAGCATATAATATTTCTGAACCTTTCATCTGAAGATTAACTTTTATAATATTACTTTCTTCCAATTCTACTTTTGAATTTTTTAAAATAGCTCTAACAGATGGGTATTTATATGACATATAATTAATAATATCGTCCCATTTAGATATTATGTCTACATTTATTCCTTCTGTGTATTCAATTTTTACTATTACTATTTCAAACTTAAACCTTTCAATTAAATACACTTCAAAATTGTGAACATCTTTTATGTCGATTGTTTTAGTTGATTGAACTAGTATTTCAAATCTATTTGTTTTTTTATATAAATTTACTTTTTTAATAATTGCTTTATTGAGATTCCCACCATTCTGAAAATCTGCAAAAATCTCTCCAATCAGTTTCTCTATAACATTGCTCATCTTCTCATCTTACTTCCTTCTTTTTCCATTCATATTATTTTATAAGATTTTTCTTGTTTTTTCAATTGTTTATTATACATAAAATTGTAATTTTTTTGAATTGTTACAGTTCAGGTGCCCATAATGTTGATGAAATATATTAATACGAAGTGGAGTGCGCAGTTTGGCGCTCCCACCTAACGTCTTTTTCACATATCATAGCGCCAGCAAACGAACGGAGTATTAATATATTTCATCAACATTATGGGCACCTGAACTGTAACTTTGAATTAGTTGCTATTGACTTCTTTCAGATTCCACCTCACGATGGACACCCTTGTCATTCGCTAACAGTTCGCCACTATCGGGCACTGTATGGGACTTTCACCAACAAGTTGTTGCCCATGCTGGGCACACTGTGAAAAGGTCATGAGCTACCTCATGACCTTTTCACAAACCTTATTTTTCAATCTTATCATAATACTTATCAATATAAACAGCCTCAACTAACAACAACGCAGTAGAAATAATAGCTCCACCTGTAACATCACTTGCGAAATGTGCTCCTAAGTAAATTCTACTAACAGCTACACAAATAGGAAGTAAAGCAAGTATTACCGAAAGAGTGATCTTTAATCCTCTCTTCATATTAGACTTCATAACAAAGTAAACTAAAATACCATATAAAGCAGTTGCTCCCATTGTATGTCCACTTGGGAAGCTAAAAGACTTTTCTTCAACTAATCTTAAAACTGTAGGTCTTGGTCTTCTAAAAATGTTCTTTATTGCTTGATTTACTACTGTAGATATAGCAACGCTTCCAACTATAACCCCTGCCATTTTCTTATTCTTCATGAAGACTAAAATTGCAAGACATGCACCAACTATAAAAACTGTACTGCCTAAGAAAGTAAATACTTTAAAAATATTAGTTAATACATCGTTCATGTTTGATGTAACTATCTTATATACTTCATTATCAAAATTAACTATTCCTCCATTTTTTATTAATACCATAATATAAATAGCTACTGCTACTAGTGCTCCTGCTAAAATAAATCTTATATATTTTTTCATTTTCTTTCACATAGTATATTTTACCCTTAAAATATACTATATACTCCTTTCTATATTTATTTTTTTATGGAGCACCTTAGTGCTCCACTACAAAGGTAATGTATTACTTACCTATTATTTGAAAACTATTTCTCTTTGTACTACAAAATTTACCATAAATATTACCACATCAACCATAATTTTTATAGCTGTAACATTAATGTTCCAACAACTACTTAAGAAATTTACTACTATAGCAGATACAAACATTTGAATAATAACCAAAATTACGTATTTTATAAAGGTGGCTTTGCTTAGATTTTTAAATACCATTTTGCTATTTAATTTAAAATTGTATAAAGAGGATATAATCCTTGCTATAATAGTTGCATACAATATTCTACCTTCTATAATATTACTATCAACATTAGACTGATTTATAAGTTTAACAAATATATTAAAAAGTATTATATCAATAGCGAATGCACTTATAGAAGAAAAAATGTATTTTCCAAATAATTTATAAATTGCTAAAGAATCTTTTACTGGATTAAACTTACTTGTTTGATTCTTATCAATATAAATTGTTTTAATTGGAACTTCTTGTATAGCGACATTTTTTTCTTTACACTCTATAAGCATATTAGTTTCATATTCATACCTCTCACCATTAGTACTTAGAAATTTCCTAAGCAAATCATTTCCAATTGCTCTTAATCCTGTTTGAGTATCTTTTATACTTATACCTATAAATAACTTAAAAACAACTCTCGTTATGTTATTTCCAAATCTACTTCTGCTTGGAACCTCCTTCGAAGAAAAATCCCTAACACCTATAACTAATTTTTCTTGATTTTCTTTCAAAGCTTTTGCACAATTAACAACATCTTCTATATCGTGTTGTCCATCACAATCAGCTTGCACAATTCCTACACAGTTTGGATATTCATTTAAATAACAGTTGAAAGCTGTTTTTAAAGCCCTTCCCTTTCCCAAATTTACACTATGTTTTAACATTTTCACTTGATTATAATGTGATTCTATTCTTTTAAAAATAGAATCACATTCTTGTTTACTTCCATCATTTACTACAATTATATTTGAAAATTTATGTATAGCTTGTTCTAAAAATTTAATAAATAACTCTTCATCTGGATTATATACAGGTATAATTAAGCATACATCATCTATCATATCCATTCTCCCCTTTATTTATTAGCTACAGATTTCATTTCTACTAACTTCCAGGTTGGGTTGTCTTTCCCATCATTTGTAGTATCATTATATACAAAATATAGCTTATCGTGCATTACATCAACCTTATCTTTTCCATTAGCAATTCTCATATTTTTCTCTAAATATACCGTACATGAAAAAGCATCTTTTCCATAAACTTCAAAATCTGATACTTTCGTATTTGTAAAAGTAGGATTTTTTAATGTATGTTGACTAGTAAAAGTGATATCTATGCTTGTTGCCCAACTATAAGCCATATCATATAGGCTTGTTCCATTTATCAAATATTTACTAATATTATTAAATCCATGCCTATTTCCTTGTAAATCATCTGTTAAAAATAGACTCCACTTTTCTGCTATGTCTAATACGTCTATATCAGCTGCTAAAAGTTCTCTAATATCTTCGTATTTTTCTGCTGTTTTGTGTACGCTACCTACTTCAATTTTATGATCTTTAATAGAACTTTCAACCTGTTGTCCTGCCTCATTTAAAACCACAATATTAGGTTGTGAAACAAAGTTATCCAGTTTATAGTTTACCAATTGAGATAAACTTACTTGTTTTGATAATATATTATATCCCTCATCATCAATTGATTCTGAAATATAACTCTTATCAAGCTTAGTACCATTAACTTGAACAGAATAATTACTTGGTACCAATACATCATAATAATACATTCCTCTTCCACTACCTAGTGTGCAACTTTTTACCTTCCAAGTAGGATATGAGAACAATCCTAATCTCTTATGTTGCTTATCTACAGCTAATGTAACATCCATTATTTTTTCGTTATTGGCATAAATACCATATACTGGTTCTGGTGCATTCTTTGCACTAGTTAACTTGTATGAAACATCTGAAGTTTTTATTGTCTGTTCCATAGCTGTCTTATAGTTATCTTTATTGTTATCTAGGCTGTTAATTGTAATTCCGTCTACTTTACAAACTTTTTCTATCTTTCCTTTATTTGCTAAAGATGTTAATTTAGTTACATAATCTGCCATATAATTTTCTGTGAATGAGGCTTCATATTGATATAACGTATTCATTACATATATTAAAAACAATATGCAGAACATGCTTAATACTATTATGTATTTTTTCAAACTCTTTCCAAACTTTGACTTCTTTTTGTCCTTTTTTACTCCCATTTTAAACTCCTCTGTTTTTATATTTATTTACAATACTTATTATTCACGATTTATTATTTATATTTATTATTCACATTTATTTTACAACAAATGCAGTTGGTAATCTCCATGATGAATTTGAATAGTACAATGTAACGCTTGTCATTTCATATTGATCATTGTAATACATACTAGATGAACTACCTCCATCCAAGTTTGCAGCATTAACTGCACCGTACTCTAACATGATATCTATTAAATCAGAGGCTGTTGCACCTAAGTGGCCAGCTGCACCTCTTCCATCTGTTACTAATAACAATACCGCGCCATCTTTTCTTTGACCTATTACAGTTCTAGGATTTGCACCACTACCACTTCCATTCATCTGTCTTCCCTCTCCATTTACAACAAGTTTTACAAAGTGGTTATTTTTATCGCTACTTTCTTCTTGGAAAACAACTGCGTCACGGATATTTTCATCCTTCACCAGTTTTTCCACCTGACTTGCATTCATTCCTTCTAAGCTTATAATCCTTAATATGTTACTTGTATCAAATCCAATTAAATACAATCCTGCATAGCCTGTTGGATTATTGTACTGAATTTGTCCGTTACATACTACTAAACCTAATGGACGTCCACCTTTGTTACTATCTGAAACATATAAACCTCCATTAATACCAGCAATTGATCCAGAATTTTTTACTAACTGATCTAACTCTTGTCCATACTCTCCCCAAGGATATGTAGTTGCAATTTTTACCCTTGAAGGGTCTTTAATAATTAACATTTTTGCATGAAAAGTATTTCCTGGTATTTGCACTAACTCTATATCTTTTGAACTATCAGTATTATCGATATTTTCAGCTACTGTTATCAAATCTGTATCAACTTCTGCTGTCATTTCAGACATAGAATTATTTGCAACAATCTCTTTAACCTTATCATCTGATAAAAACATTGAAACAATAAATTTCATCTGACCAGTTTCCAAAAAAGTTGTTGTAAACAATTCGGTGGCCTTTTCAGATGGTCCATGGCATATTAAAAAAATCATGATTACAAGTGTAAGAAATATCATTAAAATCGTGACAGAAATAGTTGCCAAGCATCTTCCAAAAAACATGGCAACCTTTTTCCCCGAAATTTTTCTTCTTGCATTTTCGTTACTATTTCGCATATTTCTGCTATTCATAAAAACATTCTCTCCTTTTTCCTTCGACATTTTATTCTAGACTAAGACAATTTTAGCATACAAACTTCTTTTTAACAAGTACTTTATTAAATAATTTAATGAAACATTTGGGGACGTTACAGTTCAGGTGGCTATTAAAGTAGAGTAGTCAAAAATTAAAATTATGTAAG
>CAMPBM010000064.1 GCA_946637865.1 uncultured Lachnospiraceae bacterium
GATGGGTATTTGATAGAATTGTTACAAATTTGTAACAATCGATGAAATTACCCTGTGAAACTAATAATGAAAAGGATGAAATTAGATTAGCAAAAAACACAGAAACTGTAGTATTGAAAACAAACACATTACAATCACCAAATACAGGCGATTATATCATTATTTATGGTATAGTTCTTATAATTGCTACATCAGGATTAATAGTTGTAATTTTAAGAAATAAAAAATAAATAAAAAAACAATAAAAACACATATATCCGCATATATATGTGTTTTTATGCTTTTAATAAATATATACTAAACTAGGTGATATTAATGAAAAATCTCCATTTTTATAACTCTATATAATACAATTTTTCACCATTACTCAAATCCTCAATATATTTAGCACCAAATTTTTCATAGTAATTAATTAAATCACTTTTTAAATATAACCTAGAAAATCCACGTCTCCTAGCTTCATCTAAAATAGCATCATTCAAAATTCTAGAATATCCATTTCCTCTAAATTCTTCCTTCACAAACATAGTAGCGTACCAAGGTTTTAAGTCCAACCTCTCATTTCCATCATACTCAAATATTGAAATAAACCCAACCAACACATCATTATGCAATAAAATTAATTTACAGTAATATGGGTTATCCAAAAGACTATAAATCTTATGTATCTTTTTATTAACTCTAATTCTAAATTCATCTTCAGATAAACTTTTATCTCCCCATTCTCTTTGCGTAAGCACAGCGACTTCCTCTATATATTCAGGCTTATCTTTTATATTATATACATGCAACATTTAATAACCTCCTAATTTTATATTCTTAATAATAATAGATTCTTCATCCTCACCAATCAATTCAATACTAATCTCATCAACAATAGTGCTAAATTCATAATCAAAATCCTTCAAATCATCAATACTTTCAGCTTGCCCTAAAGTGATATGAGGAGTGTATTTTATAGAGGTATTTAAATGATTAGGAATAATATTCTTATATATTTCATCATGCAATTTCAAAAGCTCATTAGAACCATTAATACAATTCAAAAAAATATAATTATCATCAGACAATGAAATTTCTCTAAATGTTATAGCAAAAGGTACATAGTTTTTCAGTAACACACACAATTTATTTATTAACTCATCGTCACTTATGCTATCACTGAAAGGAAAAACTAAAGTAATATGTGGGTCAACTAAATCAGCTAATCTATCATATTTTTTTCTGATTTGTTGAATTATTTCAAGATTTTTAAATCTTGGGAATATTAAAATATCACGTTTGCCAATATTATTATTCATTTCAAAATCCTCCTGTTAGATACATTATAACATGAAATAACAATAAAAGTATATAAAATTTTATCTACTTAATTTTTAAAAATATATTGAAAAAACGTAGATAATCCAATACAATGTGATTGAAGAAAATAGATAATTTTAGGATAAACATATAGAAATTCCATATCAAAAGTAGCCCTAAAAATATCAACATTATTAAAATAATTAATGGAGAAAGGTATGTATAATATATTAAATTTTAAACGTTATTATATTATACAAGGTAAAAATACTAGTCCACAGAGCCTATAAAAACATTATAACAAAAAAGTAAAAAAATTAAAGAAAGGAGTTCGTATAATGTTTATATGTTCATTATACGAGGTAAAAAGATGAGTGAAGAATTAAATTTAATTAAAGAATGGGATAAAACCTTCCCTAAAAGCGAAAAAGTAAATCATAGAAAGGTAACTTTTCATAATAGATTTGGAATAACACTAGTTGCTGATTTATACGAGCCAAAAGATGCACAGGGAAAGCTTCCAGCGATAGCTGTTAGTGGACCATTTGGAGCAGTAAAAGAACAATGCAGTGGCTTATATGCACAAAAAATGGCAGAAAGAGGTTTTGTAACTATTGCATTTGATCCATCGTATACTGGAGAAAGTACAGGAACACCTAGAAATGTTGCATCTCCTGATATAAATACAGAGGATTTTCAAGCAGCAGTAGATTTTTTATCAATTCAAGAAAATATTGATTCTGAAAAAATAGGAATAATAGGAATATGCCGGTTGGGGAGGCTTAGCCTTAAATGTTGCAAGCATTGATACAAGAATAAAAGCAACTGTATGTTCAACAATGTATAATATGAGTAGAGTAAATCATAATGGATATTTTGACCAAACAGATGAGGATGCTTTGTATGAATTAAAGAAGAACCTAAATGCCCAAAGAATCGAAGATTATAAAAATGGAAATTATAAGTTAGGTGGAGGCTGCTTGGAACTTCCTGTACCAGAAGATATGCCATTCTATGTTAAAGATTATAGTGAATACTACAAAGGAAGAGCTTACCACAAGAGAAGCCTTAATTCAAATGGCGGATGGAATATGACTTCAAGCCTTTCATTTATAAACACGCCACAGCATACATTTACAGGAGAAATAAGAAATGCAGTTTTAATTATTCATGGAGAAAAAGCTCATTCTTGCTATTTTAGTAAAGATGCTTATACGGATATGATAAAAAACGGGAAATATACTGATAATAAAGAACTTATGATTATACCTGATGCTGTTCATACCGACTTATATGATAATTTGGAGATTATTCCTTTTGAAAAAATGGAAGAATTTTTTAAAACATACTTAAAATAATCAAGGGGATTAACATGTTAATAGAAGATGAAGTATTTAAAAGATATAAGTTAAAAAAGAATACACTAATTTCATATGGTTTCAAAAAAGAAAATGGAATATATAAATATTCAAAAAACTTCATGAACAATACCTTTAGGGCAGAAATATATATTGATAAAAACGAAAAAGTTTTAGGTAGAGTAATAGACCTAGAAATAAATGAAGAGTACACCAATTACCGCATGGAAAACATTATTGGTGAATTTGTAAATACTATTAAGAATGAATACAAAAAAATTCTTCAAGACATAGCTAATAATTGCTTCGAAAAGCAAGAATTCATATTTGAACAAACTAATAGAATTACGAATCTAATAAACGAGAGATACAAGGTAGTACCAGAATTCTTATGGGATAAAGTCCCAGGATATGGAGTTTTTAGAAATACAAAAAGCAATAAATGGTTTGGAATAGTAATGAACATAGATAAAAGTAAAATACTTTCAGATAAAACAGGAGAAATTGAAGTATTAAATGTAAAACTAGATGATGATGTTCAAAAATATTTAAGTGTAAAAGGAATATATCCCTCATACCATTTAAGTAAGAAAAATTGGGTTTCTATTATTTTAGATGATACCTTATCAGATGAAGAAATAATGAAATTAATTGAAATTAGTTATAACTTATCGAATCCGAAAACTAAAGTAAAAAAATAGAGTGTAGAGAACATTGCTATATGTACTTCCTAGACTCACAAAGAGAGAAAGAGAGATAGGGCATTAAGGTCAAAATTACAAAATCCATTAATGTATGAAGATGTAAAAATTCAGCCTAAATGTAGGACCTGCAGTCGACGAAATAGTTGTAACGGTTGCAGATGGTGTGGAAGGTGTAATTGATTTTTTTCTAACAGTATATTTGATTTCCGAGACTAAGTTGAGGTATGAAAAAGAATATAAAACTAAGGTAAAAGAAAAGGAGAGAAGTTTAAAAAATAATAGTCTTAATAGTTATTTTTAATCAGATTTTGTGCTTTTCAAGAAAGGAAGTAATAATGGATTTTAAAGAATTTAATAATGAAGAATTATCAAATAAAAATAAAGAATTGTCTAATAAGATGGAAATTCATAAATGTGTGTGTTGTCACGATGCCCCATGCTCAAGAATGTATAAAAATATTAATCCTGAAAGAATTATAAGAGCTATAAAATTTGATAATAAAAAAGGAGCACGTAACTGTATTCAAGACGAAGAAAATTGCCTTGAAAAGAATCTTACTTGCAATGAAAAGTGTCCTTTAAATGTAGATATTGACACAATTATAAAAAATCTTTTAAGTGAAGTAGATAGAATTGATAACCTAGAAGATATTGATGTAAGCACAGAAGTATGTGGAGTAAAACTTGAAAATCCATTTTTACTATCATCATCCATAGTTGGAAGCAGATATGAAATGTGTAAAAGAGCCATGGAACTTGGATGGGCTGGAATTGCAACAAAGACAATTTGTATGATGCCAATCCATGAATCTTCTCCTAGATTTTCGGCTATGAAGGATTGGGATAGAGCCTTCTTGGGATTTAAGAATATTGAACAATTATCAGAATATTCGGTAGAAGAAAATATGAAAATGATAAAAAGGTTAAAAAAAGAATTTCCTAGTAAAGTTATTATAGCATCAATTATGGGAAGAGATGAAAAAGAATGGGAATATTTAACAAAAGAAGTAACTCAAGCAGGAGCCGATTTAATTGAACTAAATTTTTCATGCCCAAATATGAAACATAAGGGAACTGGTTCAGATGTTGGACAGAATCCGGATTTAGTAGAAAAATATACTAGAATAGTTAGAAATAATACTAATATACCAATTTTAGCAAAAATGACGCCAAATATTACAGATATGCGTGAACCAGCTATAGCAGCAAAAAAAGGTGGAGCAGATGGAATAGCTGCGATTAATACAATTAAGAGTATAACTGGTATAGATATGGATTCTCTCGTTCCAGAACCACAAGTAAATGGCAAATCAGCATTAGGTGGGTATTCCAGTAAAGCAGTGAAACCAATAGCACTTAGATTTATAGCCGAAATGGCAAATTGTAAAGATTTAAATGATATATACTATAGTGGAATGGGAGGAATTTATACTTGGAAAGATGCTGTTGAATTTATGTTACTAGGTTGTACGAGTGTTCAGGTAACAACGTCAGTAATGGAATATGGTTATAGAATAATTGATGATTTACTGCTGGGATTAAAGATTTTTATGAGAGAAAAGAATTACAATAATGTTAGAGATTTCGTTGGAATTTCAAAACCTAATGTAATTAATAATGACGAATTAGAAAAAGATACAGTTGAGTTTCCTAAATTTAATTATGAAAAATGTATAGGATGTGGTAGATGTTATATTTCATGTAGAGATGGTGGACACGAGGCAATAAAATTTGATGAGAAGAGAAAACCAACTATTGATGGTTCAAAGTGTGTTGGTTGCCAATTATGCAGATTGGTATGTCCACAGTCCGCAATTGGAATATCTTCAAAAAGGGTAAAAAAATCATGATTTGAAAGCATTGTGCGACAAGGTTGAGATAAGGGCGAAACAAGAGAACGTGAGGCAAGGGGACGTAGAAACTGTCTGCAACAAAGGAAGGATTCCGTATTGCAAACAGTTTCTACGTCCCCTTGTTTTATTCAATTTTTTTCCCACATTTAGGACAATAATCATATATTGAACCATACCTCGACATTACACCATTTCCACAATTATTACATCTGCATAATATACTGCCTATAATATTACCTAGTAAGAAAATAATAAGTGCTGATATTATAAATACATATACTATTTCTGGAGTATGAAACCTAAATACCCCCAATTCATAAGCAAATACGTCTGAACCTCGTAAGTTACTAATTTCGTTTTGGTTACTAAAATATTCAATAATATTTCCTATTAAAAACATTATTACTGATGTAATACAACACAAGGTTCTTATTCTTTTACCTAAGTTTATATTTTTCGTAAACATATATATATCCTCCTTTCATAGTTACATGACTCATTTTGATTTTATCTGTTTATGAGTATAGCATATTTTCTATAAAAAATATATATTTTTTGTAGAAAAAAGCGACGAGGGGTTACTGTTTAATAGTTTTGTCTTCTGAGTAGCCCAAACCATAGAATTATGTAGCGTTCTGAAATATATTAATACTCCGTTCGTTTACTGGCGATTAGATTTGAGAAAAAGACATAAGGTGGGAGCGCCAAAACTGCGCACTCCACTACGTATTAATATATTTCAGAACGCTACATAATTCTATGGTTTGGGCTACTCAAAAGACGAAACTGTTAAACTGTAACAATTGCCATAATAATTTCAGTTGATTACTTGCGAAAAGTAAAAAATAATGATATCCTTAAGAAGAAAGATGCGTTTTAATAAGCAATGGAGGACACATGAAAACATTAGATGAATTAATTACACAAAAGATAATAGGACTAGTGCACCATATACTATCAAAAATTATAAAACCAGATGTGACTATAGAAAAAGTATACGAATTGGATAAGAAAGAGATACAAAGAATAAAACAAAAATATGGTATTGAAGCTATAATCTTAGATGTAGATGAAACCTTAAGGAAAGAAATGAATACTATACCACAATGTAATAAAGATTGGATTGAAAGTTTGAAGGGAGAAATTAAAGTTATAATTTTAAGCAACGGAGTGGATAAGGATATAGAAAGATATTTTAAAGAAATAGGAATAGATTATATTGGATTTGCCCTTAAGCCATTAAAGAAAAATTTTTTGAAAGCGTGTGAGAAAATGAATGTAAGTCCGGATAAAACGCTCGTAATTGGAGACAGTTTATTGGATGATATATATGGAGGAAAAAGAAATAAAATGAAAACAGTTTTGGTTAGAACGGTAGAGGAAAACGAAAGGGTTGAAAGGGAGGAAATAAAATGATAACATTTATAAGACATGCACGAACAGAATTTAATATTAAGAGACTTTTTCAGGGACAATTGGACATAAATCTTAGTGAGTTAGGAGTTAAAGAAACGCTGGAAAGAGGAAAAAGTTTTCCACAGGATTTTGATATTTGTTTTTGTTCACCATTAGAAAGAACTAAGAAAACAGCAGAAATCTTAGTGCCTTATTTAAGCCTTAATTTTGATGATAGGCTTAAGGAAAGACATTTGGGAGATTGGCAAGGTACTACTATTACGGAAGAAAAACTTAAGAAATTAAGCAATAATGAGGTGCCTCCTAACGGGGAAAATGTTTCAGATATAGACACGCGTGTCGCTGAATTTTTGGATATGGTAAATGAGAATTATAAAGATAAAAATGTGCTTGTGGTTACACATGCGGGGGTTATTCATTCGATAGGAAGAATTTTATCTAAAGATGTGAAATCAGCTGAGCATTTGGAATTAATTAGGTTGGAAATAGGTGACTAGCCGGCTTATTGCAAAAAACGTAAAAAATAATTGACAAATTACCAAATATGTGATATATAAATGGAAAATAACGAGACAGTAGAGACTGTTGGAGAGTGGATTAAATCATCACTGTCTAATAGTTTCTATTTTTGTATAATAGGAAACTATATGAAGCTTCTAAAGTAGCTACGCAACTCGAAGTGAAAATAATTATATTTTCAATGGAAAGTTTAGCATGAAGTAAAAATCAACTTATAGAGCCTTCCTATTATATAAAAAGCTTCGCTTACTGTTGCACATAAACTTTCAAAGAAAACTTATGTGCTAAAGCACTTATATTTAGAACATTGATAATAAGAAATATTTGTAGAAGGAGTGGTGGATATGAATAAGATTATAGTTTGTTACTTTTCGGCTACAGGTGCTACGAAGCGATTGGCAAGAAAAATCGCTGGAATACTGCATGCAGATACATTTGAGATTGAACCTGTAGTAAAATATACTAAAGATGATTTAAAATGGCCAAGCAAAAATAATCGAACCTATATGGAAATGAAGAATAAGAGATTTAGGCCATTGATATTAAACAAATTAGAAAATCCAGATGATTATGATATAATTGTAATGGGTTTCCCCATCTGGTATTACACTGCACCTACAATTATTAATTCTTTTATCGAAGAGAATAATCTGAATGGAAAAAAGGTATACATCTTTGCAACAAGTGGCGCGACGAGTGTGGGTAGAAGCTTTAAAGATTTAAAGAAAATGTATCCAAATATTAGCTTTATAAGTGGAAGGAGGTTTAATGGAAGCTTTTATAATAAAGAAATTTTGGATTGGATTAAGCATTAGATATTTATAAAAATATATGAACCAAGAGAAAGGAAGGATAAATAGATATGGAAGAATCATATTTTGACGGAGGATTACTTCAACTTTTAGGATGGAGAATTTTAGGAGGTTTTATAACAACGATAACATTGGGGCTTGCTTATCCGTGGGCAGCTTGTATGATATACAGGTGGAAGGCAAAACATACAGTAATTAATGGGAAAAGGCTGGAATTCACGGGAAGTGCCTGGGGATTATTTGGTAATTGGATAAAATGGATGCTACTAACTATAATTACGCTTGGAATTTATGGATTTTGGGTAGGAATAAAGTTGGAGAAATGGAAGATAAAAAATACAAGGTTTATAGTATAAAATTGAAAAATCGTGATTTAAGATTGAATAAGCAAAATGTGGGACGGAGAAGTCTTAAAATTTCTCCGTCCCTAAATTTTCAACAATACCTATTTATTAAGTAACTATATACCAAGCAAACTTTCAACTGAAAAGAAGGTTTCATTATAAGAGGCCATTGCAAAAGCACTTAAATTATCATCACTATACTCAACTTCCTCGGAGTAGTGCTTCACAATAAAAATGCAATCTTCAAAATTAAGAGAACCATTTTCCATCCATTTGCAAAATAATAAAAACTTTATTACTGAAATACTTACCACCATAAATTTAACTGTAGAAAGAATTTCTCTATCAAAAACACCTTTTAAGAAATATCTCCAAATGAAATAAACTGAAATATTTTGCAAATATCTCGTTATATTTGTATTAGCATCTTCAAATTTTTTCATCATATCCAAAGAATTGCTATACTTGCTTATGCAGTTTGTTAAATACGGAATCCAGTTGCTGTTGTTAGATTCCAAAGTTAGGAAAAATTCTAAAATAGATTGCATATCTGCTTCTTCAGTAGGTGTAACATTAAATAATTCTTCATCGTCTAATAGGTCACTATCCAAATTTTGTTGAATTGTATAACTGTACCAAAGAATGTCACGGATGCGCGAGTTTAAAGGCAAAGATGCGTCTTCAAGATATAATATAATCTTGTGTCTAACATCAAGAAGGTAGGAATATAATTCCGAAGGATAGTTATTACATTCTTCGTATGGAATATCTATTTCGTAGGTATTGAAGGGGGTGTTTTGCAATAAGATAATCCTTGCTGCTTCTTCGCAACATAAACCAATTCCCCCTTCTTTGACACCTTCAAACCATTCATAAAAACGTGGATGCTCTGAGCATATTTCACATAGATGCTCCTTTCCTATTTTTATATAAATCTCACAAAGATTTTCTTTATTTAGGAAAGGACACTTTTTATTGCTCTCAAGAATAAAGTGCTTAGGGGGATTAGAATTTATACTTTTATGTAATTTTTCTCCAAACTCTCCAGAAATGCTATTGTAGAAATTGGCAGACTTTTCATCAATATCAATTTCCCAGCCAGCAGAGCAACAATTCTCTTTGCATTTGTTAGCGATGCATTGGAATTGTGAATAATAATTGGGTAAACGTAGCTTCATATAGTATTCTCCTTTTTTATTTTTGATAATTATAGCACATAAAGTGTAGAAACCGCAATATTTAGTTTGCAGTGGATGAATTATTGTTACTGTTAAATAGTAACGATTATGTTACTGTTTAACACTTTTTATAAAATAATCCGCCCAAACCATAGAATTAAGTA
>CAMPBM010000065.1 GCA_946637865.1 uncultured Lachnospiraceae bacterium
TAATATATTGCTAGCTCTTACATAATTCTTATATTGGACTACTCAACAATAATGGTTGACCTGTAACAATAAATCATATGAAAATTTAAAAAAGTTATTGACAAAAGACTAGGTATAATGTTATATTATAATAAGTGATGCAAACAAATGTTTATGTAGAAAAGGAGAGATTATTATGGAAAATGCAGAAAAGAAGAAAGCACTTGAAGCTGCTTTAGGACAAATAGAAAAACAATTTGGAAAAGGTTCAGTAATGAAGCTAGGAGATTTTACGGCTATGAATGTAGAAGCTATACCTACTGGAGCACTAAGCTTAGATGTTGCTTTGGGTATAGGAGGTATACCAAGAGGAAGAATAATAGAGGTATTTGGACCAGAATCTTCTGGTAAAACAACGTTAACTTTGCATATGATAGCAGAAGCACAAAAATTAGGCGGAGAAGCAGCTTTTATTGATGCAGAACATGCTCTAGATCCAGTATATGCTAAGCATTTAGGTGTAGATATTGATAATCTAATAGTTTCACAACCAGATACTGGGGAGCAAGCATTAGAGATAGCAGAGGCGTTGGTGAGAAGTGGGGCTTTAGATATTATAGTTGTAGATTCAGTTGCTGCATTGGTACCTAAAGCAGAAATTGATGGAGATATGGGAGATCCTCATATTGGATTGCAGGCTAGATTAATGTCACAGGCATTACGTAAGTTGGCAGGTGCAATAAATAAAACAAAAACGGTAATAGTATTTATAAATCAGTTAAGAGAAAAAGTTGGAATAATGTTCGGAAATCCAGAAACAACGCCAGGTGGAAGAGCTTTAAAATTTTATGCTTCAGTAAGAATGGATATCAGAAAGGTAGAAAACTTAAAGCAGGATGGAGAAGTTGTAGGAAATAGAGCAAGAGTAAAAGTGGTAAAAAACAAGGTCGCTCCTCCATTTAGGGAAGCAGAATTTGATATTATGTATGGAAAAGGAATTTCAAAGGAAGGTAATATAGTAGATTTAGCTGTAAATCTTGATATAATTGAAAAGAGTGGCTCTTGGTTTAGCTATAATGAAGCAAGAATTGGTCAAGGTAGGGAAAATGTAAAGAAATTCTTGTTAGAGAACCCAGAAATAATGAAAGAGGTCGAAGATAAAATTAGAGATAACTTCAATAAGGCTTTTGAGAAAAGTTTAGGTGAAGAAAATGAAAAGGCAGAAGAAGAAAATGAAACGAATGAAGAGGATGAATAATAAATGAAATATTCTATAGAAGAGTTTAAAGAGTATGATAAAGTAAAGTCTAAAGTAATGAAATATGTTTTGTTTAAAAAAAGAACAGAACAGGAGGTTAGACAAAAATTTTCTAAAGATATCGAAAAAGAAATATTAGATGATATAATAGATGAACTAAAGGAAAATTCATATATAGATGACTATAATTATATAGAAAAAGCTATAAACGAGTTTGTTAATTTAAAAAGCTTATCTATAAAAGAAGTAAAGTACAAGCTGTTATCAAAAGGAATTAAAAGCCATTTGATAGATGAATATATTTTAAAAAATGACGAAATTTTACAAAAATATGAACAGGAATCTGCATACAAGATTATGAATAAAAAAAGGAATTGTATGGAACAAGAGGAAATTAGTATGTACTTATTAAAAAAAGGATATCAAGAAGATAATATACGAAAAGTTTTAATAGATGATTAATGAGTTCATATACAGAAAGGAAAACCAGCGTGATGGAAAAAGTTATTACATTAAAAACAAAAAATTATGATATTAAAATAGATAATTTTGAAGGTCCATTAGATTTATTATGTCACCTTATAGAAAAGAATAAACTAAATATATTTGAGGTAAAGATAAGTGATATAACTGACCAGTATATTGATTATATAAATGCAATGGAAGAAATGAATTTGGAGATAACTAGTGAATTTTTAATAATGGCATCTACTTTGTTGTATTTAAAGTCTAAGACACTTCTACCAAAGGAAAATGATGACGAAGAAGAACTTACTGAAGAAGAACTAATGCAGAGGATAATTGATTACAAAAAATATAAGGAAATAAGTAAGAAACTAAAAGAAAGCTATGAAACGTATTCAAAGCGTATTTTTAAACAACCAGACACTATTGAGCTACCTAAACAGCAGATAGACAGGGATTATAGCAAAGATTTAATTCCACAACTATATGGAAGTATAATAAATAAAAATAAGGAACGTATAAATAAGAATGCAAGCAACATTCAAAAAATAGCAATAACAGAAACATATACAGTAGGAAATAAAGTGAAGGATATGTATAGAGAATTAGTTAGAAACAAGAAGTTTGTATTTAATACGTTATTTTCACTAGATAAACATAATAAAAACGAAGTCGTAACAGCTTTTACAGGATTACTAGAGATGTCAAGGAGAAGTAAAGTTTTAACACAACAACAAGAACTATTCGGAGATATTACAGTTGTAAAAAACAAAAATATGTAGTATAAAAATTAGTAAAAAAGTATAGATATAAGAAAAATGGAAAAAATAGTAATAAAAAATCTGTAAACAAGAAGGTTGTTATATGTTGCTATTTTTTTCTATTGTACTGTTATGTATGTTTAGTACATTAATTTTAATACTCTCGGATGTAAAACTAATAATTGAAAATATCGAGTTTTCAAATTCTGGTCACAATGAAATGCTGAAATATAGTGGAAAGGTTGGAATATATTTTTTAGGAAAAATAAAATTATATGCTACAAAAATAGATAGTGACAAAGATACTAAAATATCAGATAAAAGACACATAAATCGAATAATTGGAACAATTAAAAAAGATAATACAAGAAGGTTAAGAAAAGTTAATGTCTTAGATGTAGTAAAAAAGGGCTCATCTAAAATAATTATAGATAAATTTAATTTAAGAGTTTGTGTAGATACAGAAGATGTAGTATTGACATCTTATATAGTTGGTATAATATCTGCAATAATTCCAAATTTTGTTAGAAACTATATAAAGAAATATAATATTAATGATTATAGATTTGAAATTTATCCAATTTACAAAAATAAAAACTACATCTATTTAAAATTAAATAGTATAATTAGCATAAAGGTGGTACATATTATTAGTATGTTAAAAACGATTGGAGGAATTAGTAATGAGAGAACATCCAATAGAAGGTCTAATGTTAACTGCTATGGAAAGTATTAGAAGCATGATTGATGTTAATACTATAGTAGGAGAGCCAATAGAAATAACTAATAATATTACGATAATACCAATTTCAAAAGTGGGTTTTGGAATGGCGACTGGTGGAAGTGAATTTAAAGATGAAACTAGAGAAGGATATTCAAAAAAACAAAATGAAGAAGAGGTGCAGTATAGATTGCCGTTCGGAGGAGGCTCAGGAGTTGGTGCAAGCATAACACCTGTTGCATTTGTTATAATTCAATCAGGTACAGTAAAACTATTGCCAATTAGTCATAGTAGTTGTGTTGATAAACTTTTAGATTATATGCCAGATTTATTTGATAAAGCTAATAGAATAATTGAAAAAAAGTTCCATTATGACGAAGAACAGACTAATAGAATATTTGAACAAATAAAGAAGAACAGTGAAAAAAGCAGCTGATTATGTAATTTTTTTTGAAGAACTAATGAGATAATTATATTTTTGAAAGAAAGTAATCAACACTCGTAGCGGAGCACAGCGTGCTCCAAAGAAAATTACAGATTTTCTTATTGATTCTAAAACTATACGAAATAAATAATTCTGAAGGAGAGATAGAAGAAATGTTAACACAGTGTGCATTATGTCCGCATAATTGCAAGGTTAATAGAAAAAATGGTGAATTAGGAAGATGTAAATGTAGTGATAAAATAAAAATTGCCCTAGTGTCACTACATAAATATGAAGAACCCTGTATAAGTGGTGAAAGTGGTTCGGGTACAATTTTTTTCTCTAACTGCAATTTAAATTGCGTATTTTGCCAAAATTATGAAATTAGCCATCTAGGAAAAGGCTATGAGATTACTACTAACGAACTAGCACAAATATTTATAGAGCAACAAGATAAAGGGGCTCATAATATCAACCTAGTAACTCCAACAATGTATGTAATACAAATAATAGAAGCAATAAAGATTGCTCGAAAAGATGGCTTGAAAATACCTATTATCTATAATACTAGTAGTTACGAAAATGTAGAAACAATAAAATTATTAAAAGGTTACATAGATGTTTATTTGCCAGACTTAAAATACTATTCAAACGATTTGTGTACGAAGTATTCAAAAGTTAATAATTACTTTGAAAATGCATCTAAAGCTATTATAGAGATGTACAAGCAAGTAGGAGTACCTCAGTTCGACGAAAATGGATTAATAAGAAAAGGAATAATAATTAGGCATTTGATATTACCAAATTATATGCAAAATACAAAAAATATTTTAAAATGGATAAAACAAAACATGCCTAAGGATATATATGTGAGTGTAATGTCTCAATATTTTCCATCATATAAAGCTTTAAATGATGAAAAAATAAATAGAAAAATACATAAGAGGGAGTATAAAGCAATTCAAGAATACATGTATTTGCTAGGATTCGAAAATGGCTACATTCAGGAATTTGTTGAAGATGAAGATGAGGAAAAATATGTGCCAAAGTTCTAATATATAAAAAGTGTAGCGGTATATTTAAGTACTTCACAAACAATTCTATTATGCACAGAAATCGTTGCGGAGCACCTATGTGCTCCATAACTTATTCTATTATGCTCAAAAAAACAAATCAAAATAAACTAAAAAAATCTATCTCCAAATTAAAACAACTTAAAAACAAGGTTAACTAAAAAACACCCTAAAAATATATGAAAAATCTAATAAAACTTAATAATAGAGCGTACTTTTTCATCTGTGCTTCCTTTTATAACTACATAATTTTCTCCGTTTTCAAATGCATAAAATACTGTTATCTTATCATCAATTTTTATCTGATGTTTATATTGAATTTCCAGGTTACTAAAAGAATTGAAAGTATTTGAATCCTCTGGAAAAGCTTCAAGCGCAATATCTATATAGCATAAATTATTTACATGGTTATTAATGTCGATATCAGATTTACGAATTTTATAATTTGTTGAACTAAGATAATGCGGTGGCTCTGATAGTTTATCTAACTCTATAATATTAAATACAGATTTGTTTTCTGGGTTATATTTTTTTATAAGTGAATCTTCAATTTTGGCTATTTTACCTTTAGAAATATCAATCAAAATCCACTTCGAAGTTATAATAGCGATGGTACTTCCATGTGCATCTAATACTTCAAAGTCTCTATAACAGTACAATTTTGTATGTTGTCTTGCCCAGGTTTTAACAGTAATCACATCACCATATTTGGGCCTTGATAATATATGAACCTTCCAATTTAATAAAGCCCATGAAAAATTGTTTTTATCAATATCAGTTATTCCATATCCTATACTAGCTGAGTGTATTTCAGCAATATCTTGCAATATTGATAAAAAACCTTTCGTACTTATAACTGTATTTTGTGCTAGCATACTTAAACCTATTCTAAAATCTTGTGTGAAATACATAATTTATCCTCCTCAGAAAAAGATTATATCATTTATTTTTATTAATGCAAGTAATAATGTTGACCTTTGGAAATTATTATTATAAAATGTTACTACTATAACATAAAATATGCAATGAGGCATAATAAATCAATGTATAAGAATATAAAAGTTAAAACAAGACTATAAGCTAATATTGGGGCTATACAAAAGATAAGGAGCAATATAGCTAATATAAGGAGTAATATAGCAAAAATATAAGAAAGGAGGAAATATGGAATATAGTGTTATGGACGACTTAGATATAGTTCAAGATATTAAACAGCAGACTACTTCAATAGATAGTAAGCATATACTAGAAAAACGTGCAATAACAGGTTATAAACTTGGAATTAAGCAATTATTGGTATGCAAAAATAGACAAATACGTAATAAAAAATCTGAAAGAAGTACGCTGAATATTGAACAATTAATGAAAGCAGAAAAAGAAAGAAAAGAACAGGAAAAAATCTTTTGTATAGACAGATTTGAGGGAAATCTTGCAGTATGTGAAGATAGAAATACGCGTGAAATGCTTAATATAGAAAAAGATAATCTACCAGAAAATGTACAAGAAGGTGATGTTTTAAAGTATAAGAATGGAAAATATATATTAGATGAAGAAATAAAAAAAGAAATAGAAGAAAGAATAAAAAACAAATTGATAAATTTATTTGAAGACTAAAGAAATTTATAGGGGGCAAAACAAATGAATAATAATAATGAGAACAAAAGTACTAATAAAGTTATAAGCGCGGCTATATCAATAGTGATAATTATTGTAGTAGCGCTATTTGGCAAAGAAAGTGTATTAGACTCACTTCTAGCTCAAGGAAAAGAAATATATACATCATCTAAAGGTGAGAGTATACAAGGATTGGAAAATCTTTTAATTCAGACAGGAAAAGAATGTATTTCGCCAATAAATATTAATGAAGATAAATTAAGAGTATACTATTTTGATGTTGGACAAGCAGATAGTATTTTAATTGTAAATAAAGGGCAATCAATGTTGATTGATGCTGGAAATAACGGTGATGGTAATTTAGTAGTAGATAACATAAAGAAAATAGGTATAGATAATCTGACTTATGTGGTAGGTACGCATCCACACGAAGATCACATTGGAGGACTAGATAATGTAATAAATAGTTTTGATATTGGTACTTTTTTTATGCCTAGAACAATGACTACAACGAAGACTTATGAAGATGTAGTTAATGCAATTTCAAATAAAAATAAGAAAATAACTGTACCAAAGGTTGGAGACAAGTTTAACGTGGGCAATGCAGTATGTGAGATAATGTCTATAGAGGACAATTCAAAAAATTTAAATGCGTGCTCTATAGTGATAAGGATGGAATATAACGGTGTTAGCTATTTATTTACTGGTGATGCAGAGAAGGAAAATGAAAGTGCACGTTCGTGGCCCGAAACGGACGTTCTAAAAGCCGGACATCATGGCTCAAGAACAAGTTCTTCTCAAGAGTTTTTAAATCAAGTAAATCCAAGCATAATTGTAATATCATGTGGAAAAGATAACGATTATGGACATCCTCATCAGGAAACTCTTAATAGATATGATAAATTAAATGCTAAAATATATAGAACAGATGAAATTGGGGATGTACTAATTATTCAAAAATGAATTGACTAATATATGAAATTATGTTAAAATGTTAACATAATTACAAGAAATTCTCTTTTAATTAAGAGAATTTCTTATTTAAGAGGAGATTCTATGGATGGTTTAAAAACATTGAATAGGAAATTGAAATCAAAGTTAAAATCAAAAGACTATGATTCTGCTGTGGAGATTTTAAAGGAAGAAATATTAAAATATTATGTCCAAAAACTTAAGCAAAAGGATTGTAAATTTAAATATACAGATGTATTGAGTCTTATTAAAAAGGCAAATGCATTATTAACTACAGAAGAACAGAATAATCTGAACAAATACTTTATGGTAACAAATGATGAATGTTGTGTAGAGTATGAATTACATAACTTAATGGATATATTTTTAGAGTTAAAGAAAGGTGGAAATAGTAATGACTTTTGATTATTTGATAAGAAGTTGTGAGCTAGAGGAAGATAGAGTTAGTGAAAGAAATCTTATACATCTTAATATTATACTTAATAGTTTAATCGAGTATATAAATAAGGAATTTAATAAAAATCCAGATCAAACTATGGGAGATATAAATAAAAGAATAGTTAATAAGGTGGAAGATTATTTGGCTTCAACAACTAGTACTAAAGTATTGAATAGAACAATATTGTACTACTTAAACAGAGGTGCATACTCTGGAAAAACAAGTTTTTCAAAGATATATGATAAGGTATACAAAGAAGATTTGGCTGGAAAAATTGACATAATTAATATGAAGGATGAAGATTTTGACTATACATATAATATGGAAGAAAATATGGAGAGTCTTGTTAAGGTAGTAATTAGAGATATAAGAAAATTAAAAAATGGAGTAGAAAGCATCCCAAATATTGACTTTGTAATGAGTAATCTAAAATCAAAAAGTTCAAAAGAAAGAGCCACTTATTTGAATAGAATAACGCAGGATGAAAAAATACCTGAAAAAGATAGGAAAAAGCTTAAAGAAGATTTAGAAATGGCATATAGGCTATATTTTAAAAGTGAAATTGATTTGGTAGAAGAACAGGTAAAAGAATGTACACAAACTGCAGGTAGAGAGGTAAAGGAAGATTGCATAAAACATATTACAAAAAGCGTTGGATTTTTAGACGAACTAGGGCTTTTGGAACAATTTACTAAGATGAATAACAAAAATTACAAAAAAATTTATATGAATAATGCGTCATATTCCTATGACCAAGTAAAGGATTTATTAAATGAAAACAATTTAAAAAAATTAAATACAGAAGAGTTAATAATTATGTCAGCCTTTTGGACTAATAGAGTTAATAAAATACTTAAAGATTTGAACAAGGGGTTATACATAGTTAATCACAGTGAATTGCTGCATGAAACAGTTGAAAATGAAAACGAAAGTATATACATGGTTACAAGGAAAGATATGAAAAATCTGAATGTAAAAATGAATGCAATTCACAAATTATTCTTTGAATTGTATTCAAATTTAGATGATCCTAAATCAGATAAAAGCGTAAAAAATATCTCAAGATATATAAAGGGAATTACAAAAAAACACAAAAGTGCATATAAAGAATATTTTGATAAACTATTTCCAGAAAGTGAAAATTCATTAAAAGAGGATTTATGTATATCGAATATATTTGAAAATGCAAGATACAATTCATATAAAGTTAAGGCTCTAGGGATACAAGCTTTATTGGTTTCGCTATTTAATTCTAACTCTAAAAACATAGAAAATTTTGGATATGTAGAAGAACCTATAAAAGGGAAAAAGGAAATACTAATTGTAGCAGATATTAAAGGGTACAATATGCCATTAGCATTGCATACTAGTAGGGATTTAGTTTTGGATTTCTTAAAAAGTTCACAAGGAAATACTATGTTTCCTGTCTATTGTAGCTATGATGATTTCAAGCTAGGTGAAGGAGAAATATTAAGTGCGCAGATTTTAGTACCACTGCCAAAAGAAATTGATAAAGAAATAGAAATTGCATGTGGTAAAACGACAAGTAGAGATAGATATAGAAAAACAATAGAACATTTAAATTATTTAAGAAAAAATGGAAAAATGCCAAATCATATGCTAACCGAAGAAGGAGTTGGCAAAAATAAAAAACGTAGGTATGTAAGAAAGTATGTAGATTTGGGCGATGATTCAGTGAAACTACAAAAAAGTAGATAGTTTTGTATTTTTCTTATTAGTTTCTTAGTTACAATTCAGGTGCCCATAATGTTGATGAAATATATTAATACGAAGTGGAGT
>CAMPBM010000066.1 GCA_946637865.1 uncultured Lachnospiraceae bacterium
AAATTTGGCTGTTTTTGTTTATCGTGGCAATATTAAATTGTGATTGTCTGTAACCACGTCCCCTTGTAGCATAAAAAAAATTACACTAATAATTGACATTGAACCATTCATTTGATATAATTCGCTCCAGAACATATTTTTTTGCATTCGTAGTTTTTTAGCAATTAGTATTCAAAAAAACAAATATGCATTCTCATTCGCATGTTCTGATTGATTATTGTTTCGGTTAGACAATTTTCAATCTCGCCAATAACCTATTGTTTATAGGAGGACTTCATGAGAAAAATAACCACAATTCCAGTGATTAATCTTAGTCACTACCCACAAATAGGAGAGGACATCGCAGGCTACGGAGCTATACAAAGACTTTATGATACAGGTACTCATACCAATCATGTCTTTGTTAGTATTGACAGTAAAACAATTCTAGTTCATTACCTGTCCACGAGCGAACCTATCCCTGCCAAGCCTTCGTATAGTAAATACACATATTATGCGAAGATACACGAAATACCAAGAACAGGTTGCCATTATGAATTCTACGGCTATTCGCCTTTTTGGAATATTATGACTACGGAACCTGAAATAATGAAATCTGGGGATTTGTTGATTGTAGCTGAAATTTGGAAAAATTTCTATTACGCAGAAACCGAGAAATCCGCTTATTTTTTCATCGTGGAAACGCATAATTAAAATCTGGGACGGAGAAAATTTAAAATTTTCTCCGTCCCAGATTTTTAAATTTTTAAAGACAGTCCCAATCCAAAACCGCATTCTCAAAATTTTTGTTTCTTAAATCTTCTTCAGAAATCAGAACACTAATTATTCCTGCATCCCCAATGCAGAATTCTTCGTCTCCATTTTCGTCAATCTTCACAAGGCACTCTGTCAACCTTTTCTTTTCTGCTTCATATACTCGTGGATCAGTCTGCGTAAAATCTCCATAGCCACCTAGCATTATTGGGGCATTTTCAATATAATCATATAATCCTACTTCAAGTAATTGATATATTAATTCTTCATCACTTTTTGAATACTTCTCCATATTATGTTCTTTATAATCTATTTTTACAATTTGCTTTAATTTATCTACTAGTTCGCTATCATTTATTATTTCATCTACTATGCTTTTTATTGTATATTTAGTTCTATAATCTGCTCCTGGCATATATGCTACGGATTTTTCCAATTTTATTTTTGATGTACCTTTATAGAAGAACTCTGATACATCTATTTTAGGAAATTCTGTTTTATAATTATCTGATATTTCTTTATAGAATTTTATTTTGTATTCACATGGATAGCCAAGAGACTTATCCATAAATATTTCTAAAATTCCACTACTTGGATATATTGATGATTCAACATCTGCAAAATTAATTTGTATAGCTAGTGCCATATAATCTCCGTTTTTGTCTTTAGGAATATCATCTCCTTCTGGGATATATGGATTTCCTCCAATTTTGGAATCTAATATTCCAGGTATTTCCTCTTTTTCTAAGGTTATTTTGTAGCAATCCTTTTTAGTCCTTTCTTTATACTTTTCCATAATGTCTCTAAGTGGCTGTAACCTTTCAACTTCCGTATTATTTTCATATAATTTAGTTTTTAACTTTTGTATTTCATTTGCAACATCATACCCATTGTTTTGTGCATTTTCATAATTTTCTATTGCCAACTCTAGATTTTCTCTATTTAAATAAAATTTTGCTAGTTCAATATAGGCATCTGCTATTCCTTCTTTTGCAACTTTTTCAAGTATACCAACCGCTTTGTCTGGATTCCTTTGTATAGGATCTTTAACGTAAAATTTAGCTAATTCAAAATTTGCCCTAGGATCAGTTATTCCATGTTTTTCTGCAAACATAAAGCACTGTGCAAGTTGTTCATTGTATAATCCCCCTTTGTTTACTATTTCTATAAATGTTTCCGGAATAATTTTCTTTCTTGATTTTAATATTTCTGAAACGATATTAAGTTGTGGGACTTTGCATTCTAACATATAATCTTTTAGTAAATTTTTCTCAGTATCTTCTACTACATAAAAAAAGCCATCTTTTCTACCTATATCCGCATAAATTATAATTCCTGTGTCGTAAATGCACATCGCTTTAACAACATTGTTTTTTAAATTTTTTTCTTCATATACTTCATATTTGTCATTTAATATACTGTTGTATATATTATCCTCTATAGTAGTAATTTCAGTTTTTTTGTCTATAAGATAGCTATTAAAATCGAATTCTTTATTATTTAAAAAGTTAATTAGCTCACTGGTTACGTTTTTTAACTCGTCTTCATTAAGTTTTCTGAATTTTGCTAATACTTGGTATCCTACAATTGAGCTTCTTGAAATTTTCATCATTGTTTCTGGAGTAATTTTCTCAAGTTCTTTTATAATTGATACTTTGCTACTTGTATCTTGTGAATTTACTATTGAACTAAGTATTATAGTATATTCTATTTTATTTTCTTTTGCAAAATTTTCCATTATTTCTTCTGCAAATTTTTCCTTTGCTGTTTCTTCAAATCTTGCTAGTTTATGCTCTGCTATCCATTTTAAAAGATATAATGGTTTTGATTCTGTGTATGTTTTTACATTTTCTATTTCTAAAATATTCATTTTTTCCTCCATTATTATATATTGTTTTAATATCTAGACTGGTTTGTCATATATTAAAATTAGTAATAATTATGAATATTATAACATATTTAATGCTAATTTTAAAATAAGAAGCAGAAAAAAATTTAAAAAAACTACGATGGCGGATTACTTTCCTTATAAAACAAAAAATTTATGCAAGCAATTGCTTGCATAAATTTTTTCTGTGCTCAAATTATACCTTGAAGGTTATGCTCTGGCGGTATATTTCAGCCTTCTTCAAAACCTCCTTTACTTCCTTACGAGGCTCCTCTGGAACTTTAATCTTTATGTCATAATGCTCTAGGAGTAAATATAACACAGCTACTACTGATGAGCCTGCATTTCTTATTCTCATAAGGTCTTCAATGTGTTTACCTCTGAGGTTGCCAAGGTGAGTAATTCCGCTTCTATACAGAGCATTATATGCTCTGGTCCTCATGGAATCAAGACCATCTCTGAGGCAAAAACTCGAAAATGCGACTGTTGCTGAAAGCAAATCGTTGTTATTCCTTATAGGCATTTCAAGTCTTTTTCTCAGCTCCGCATTTTCTTCACGCAACTGCTGAATCAAACTTTCAAGTTCTGCGATTTGATCAGTTTGCATGAGCTCCTTGTTAATCCTTTCGAGTTCCTCGAGCTCGGATTTAATGTTGTCCAGTATTTCTGCAAAGTTTTGCATACAAACATTCCTCCATATAATATATTAGTAGGTTGTACACTCATGTTAGAGTGTGATGGGACTCTCCCAACAATACGTGTATTATAACATATTATGTAAATTTGTGCAATACCTACTGAAAAAAAATTTTGGACAGCTGACCTGCACAGTTGTTACGATTCATAGTCTATTACTGCAACTATGTATCCAACAAATACTCCTCTACTTTACATCAATTAACTTAGACGAATATGTATTGCCATAAACATCTGTTACAACAAAAACTCCTACATATTTCTTATCAGGATCCAAATTAGTTTTTTCAAATGTAAATTCACTAGTAACATCAATTGAAATTCCCTGTGAAGAAGATAACTCTCCTAAATCATCATAATTGCCATTTTCATCTACATTTATCTTTCTAGCAGATTTTATGAAATATATTGATTTATATTTTTCTGAATCTTTTATATCCACAATTGCACCATTTGTAGCTTTTTTACCCTCTACGCCTGAATCCGAATCACATTTGCGTGTAACTAATCTTTCAACCTTTCCATCATTATATACCTTTATATTTATAAATACAGGTGTCATTGGAGTTATATAATCCTCACCATAAGGTTCTACCATTATGGCTCCAACATCGTACATAACATAATCATCTGTTCTATCAACCTCAGATATGTAACCTATTGGAAATGCCTTTCCATTTGATTTATCAATAACTGAGAGTAATTTATTGTCAATATTAGCAGTTACAACACCTTTTTCATCTATTTTAGTGTCCCCTGAACTAAGTACCGTATTATATGTTCCATCACCATTATCCTCAAATAAAATGAACCTTGATTTTTTGTAGTCTTCCTTCTGTTCATCTGTTAATTCCATAGAAAAACCAGCATTTGTTTTTATAACATCAATATTCATTGACATACTCTTCTTTTTCTTTCCTGTACCTATAGCAATATAATCTTGAGTAAACTTTTGATATGTATCAGAATAATCTATTGTATCATACACCTTTGTCCAATCGTTAGATTCAGGAAAATATGTTGAAATTCCATTAGAATATGGATCCGTTACAGACTTATATATAACAGCTTCTTCAATAGCTTTTAATAGTTCTTTATTATCACTATTAACCTGCTTTAATTTTGTTATCATTTGATGCAAGTCTACCATATCATAGTAATCTGTAGATTTTTGATATTCATATAAGCCTCCTCTTATTTTTGATATTTTTTTGAAACTTGCATCATTTAATTTGATTTCTCCAATATAATCATCTAACTCATTCACAACATTTTTTATTTTGCTTAAATCTATTAAAGAAAATGTTATATATGTGCCTGGACAATTCTTTTTCATTGTTTTTGTATATGTATCAATATAGTTCTTTCCAATTTTTACTGCATCGTCTTTTTTCTTTATTCCTTCTAGAAATTCAAAGGTTGTTATGCCTTGACCACCATACATTACATCCTCAGATGCAACTAGGTAATTTCCATAACTAGACATAATATTTGCTACCTCTAAGCTTCCCATTAAGCAGTTATTGAGTATTATTAATCCAAATTTTTCTTTATCCTTATTTAATTTTGTATTTTTTAAACCAGTATTTAATTCTTTTAGTGACATTGTATTTTTGCTTAATTCATCTGATTCTAATCCATACAAGGCACAACCGTGATTCCAGAACATTAAATAGTATTCATCTGACTCATAATTATCGTATGTATAGTCTATAAAATTAGTTAGAGTTTTATTACTTGCCATATCTGACTTAGATAGTTTTTTTACTCTTTCTAAACCATCATCTGTAACTTTAAAATATGATGTCTCTTTTTCTGAAATAATGTTATTGTGCCACTCACTTGAACCTCCAGCGCATAGAATAATATTCATATTATCGTAATCTACTTTGGAGTCTATCAAGTCATGTAAATTTAATGTTGCTATTCCGCCATCACTCTCTAAGTCAGAACCACACATGTATATCATCAGAGTTTTTGTTGTACCTTTTGTATTTACAATTTCTTCTTGTTTTTCAGCATCTTTAGATTTATTAAAGTGATTTGCTACTAAAAAAATTCCCGTAATTGTTGAGCTTATTATTGTAATGATTGTTACTGTTAATATAATAATTTTAAATTTTTTATTACTTTTTTTGTTTTTCTCTAATTCATTTTCCATTTTTTTCTCCTTAAATATTATTTTAAAAATCTCTTTCTTCATTACAAGCATCTTCCTGCCTTTTCCCAATTGCCCTTACCAAAATATCATTTTTTTCTTTTGGAGCTGTTCTTCTTCTACTTATATATTTTCTTATCATCCTTTCTGTTTTTAGATATCCATTTTTTTCAACATCTCCTCTTATTTTTGCATTCTTTAAATAACCTTTTTGCTCACATATTTGTTTTGCATATCCTTCATTTATTTTTTTGGCAACTTCTACTAAAGAACGTGATACGTCGAATCTAAGATATTCAGGATTTAATTCAGCTCTATTTACAAACCTGCACCTATCTAATGCATCTGCATCTTTCAAAATATCTGCTATAAAACGTGCTCTATTTACATTTTCTGATTGTAGTCCAAATTCTTCGCATATACTTTTAAAATATCTATCTGCCTGAGTTTTATCTCTATCTACATATTCGTGATACATTATTGCAGTTCTTATAATTCCCAAATCTTCTGCAGAATACTTATCCCTTAACCTTTCATCAGCAATCTCTTGACTCCTTTCTGCATGTTCACTATTGTCATCATCTGTTCTTCCACAATCGTGATATTTACAAGCTTCCATTAACAGAGTCATGTCTTTTTCTGACAAGCCCAGTTTATCACCAAGAATTGCTCCAAAAATAGTTACATCTTGTATATGATGAATTGAGTGTGCTTTTCTTTCGTCATATAATTTTTCATCCATTATATCAATTATTTCGCTTTCTATATTATGTTTTTTTATAATACTAATTACTTCATTATTTGTAATTTGTCTGTTGCTATCAATACAGTTATTAATTGGTTCTGAGTACCTCAATTTTTTTATTTTTTCATCATCTTCTTCTAAAATACTTACAACATCTAGTTTTTCATTTTTCTGAACATTTTCTATATTTGATTTGCTTTTTTGATTATTAGTGTACAATTCCATAATGTCTTCTAATTCATGTGTAAATAATTCATGGTCATATCCTTCAAATTGTGTTCTTTTTACTAAGCCTGTTATTTTCCACTTATTTTTTTCATTTTCTTCAAATTTATTTACTAATTCATAATCATTAATGAATTTTTCATAATCACCTGAGTTAATATCATTATTCAAAATTTCTTTAACAAGATTTAATATTTCGTTTGTCTTTGAATTCGGAAAATAATTCATCTGAATATTAATGTGATATTCTCTACACCCAGCAATATTAGTTTGAATACTATTCAATGCATTTAAAGCATCTATCATACTATTATTTTCTTTAGCATTACCAATCATTTCATCGATTAATTTTGCTTCTTTTTTAGCACACTTTTCTCTTTCAACTACAACAATTGGAACTCCAAATTCTTTTGCTGCCTTTACAGATTCTTGCCACAGTTCGTCACTTTTAACACTTTTCTTATCATAATTATCGCAAAAATATACAACATAATTTGGTTGTCTTTTTTTCAAGCTACCATCTTCTTCTATAATATATCTCTCTAATATAATTTCATTATGCGTATGTCTTGTATTATTCAACTGTTCTTCTGGATTAAGTACTTTTACTCTCGTTCCTTTAGACAGTTTATTAAATGTATCCAAAACTTGAACCGGTATGCTATCATCGTGTTTTGTATTTGATGCTATGTCCCAAGGTGCCGAGGCTATAAAACCTCCATTTTCTATATTACAAAATCCATATACTACATTTTCAACTTTAGCAGTTCCAATCATATTATTTCCTATGTAACTTGTACTAAATCCATGTGACTTAGTTTCAGCTCTACTCCAACTTTTTTTATAAGATTCTGTTTTATCATACTCCGAATATGCACCAACAGCATGAATTAACATTGAAAAATCCGTTCCAGCATTATATACTGGAATTTTTTCGCCTCCAAGCACTACATTTTCTATAATTTTATTTTTAGAACAGTCATAACACTTTTCATTATACATTTTTAATGCTAGGTTGCATAAAATCCCTGTTTGGTAACTTTCTGCTTTATAAGTTTTTAGTCCTTTTTCGTTTGACAACATCTTATATGTTTCTTTCAGAAACTCCTCTAACCTATCATCATCAAGATTAACCATATAATCAATATTCTTTAATTCTGTATAAATTGCAAGTTCTTCCTCTGTTAAGGTAGATTCATCTATCCCATTAAACATAGGTAAAAACATTTCTACCATGTTCATTGCTTCGTCTATTCCCATCATATAACCAGATTTATGCATAACTGCAACTACCATTCGTAAATCTGAAGCTAGTCCATTAATTAATGGATAATCTTCAAAATCACCATTTGGATCATTCATTATTTCATCACATACTTTATCTATTATCAAATCCATATTTTGTAAATCTTCATACGTTTTTATATTAAAATAATTGTGATTACACAAAAGCCATCCTATTTTTTCTATTTCTTCATCTTTCAATTCCTTATCACTCAGATTTTGCTGTAATTCCTTATATTCAGAACTAGCCATTCCACTGATAATATCTGCATATAAATCTTTATTACTTATATCGTCATTGTATTTTGTTACATTTTCCAATACTTTTCCTAATATATCTATACTTTTTTTGTTTTCTATATATATTTTTACTATTCTTTTTTGAATTTCAGTATCATCACATATAAGATTTAGATATGGTCTTATTGGTAAATATCTATCTCTTAATAAACAAATATTCATATTTGAAAAAATGGAATTATTCTTTTCATATAAATTTTTCATCGTATCTATTAAACCAGGCTCATCCTTAACATTTAATACAGAAATTAATTCTTCAAATACTTCCGATTTTTCACCATTGATAACTTTTGAAAATTCCATATTTATTATATCTGAATCAATATAGGAAAAATGCGCTGTTTTGTTATTTATTGTACAATAGATAGCTTCTGGATGTTTCTTTACATGTGGTACGGCAGTACTCAAAATATAAAATGTATCCTTATATTCTTTCAAATATTCATCAAAATATTTTTCACCAACATAATTTAAGGTTTGAGGTTTGTTTCTTAAAGATATTTTTATTAAATCTCCATTATTCTGCACAAATTCTGTGCTATCTTTATTTAAAGAAAATCCTTTTTCCACTCGTTTTCGAATATTTTCATCCTTCCAAATTTCTCGAAAAGTTTCTTCGTTAACATAATTTAAACTATTGCTATCAATATTTAATAGGTACTTCATAAAGTCTGCATTGTTTCTTAAAGCTTCAGGGAATTCGTTAACTTTAACCTTCTCTTCATTATTAAGCTCTAATATTTTTCTAATGATGCTACTATTAAATACCCTTTCATTAGTATTTGAATCAATAGAAAAACCTTTTTGTAATTCTTGTTCTATCAACTTCTCTCCTATTAAATTCAAATCATAATTTGATTCATATTCTAAATATTTACTTATAATATATTCATTGTTCTTTATATATTCTGGAGAATCACTATAAATATAACATCTATGATGCCTTTCAAATAAATCCAATATTACACTTACTTTTCCTTTTTCTCTTTTCTCCAATTCTTGATTTAGTAGTTGCTCTCCGATAACTCCTATTCTTCCATTGTTAGCTAAAAGATTTTGCTTAAATAAAATTTCATTATTAATTATGTAGTCTGGATCATCTGAATACACAATACACTTGCCTTGATCCTCGAGGAAATCCAATATTCTACTTTTTTCTCCCCTCTCCCCCTTTTCTAATTCCTGGTTTAACAGTTTCTCACCTATTACTCCTATTCTTCCTGGATTTGCTTTTAGGTTTTGTAAAACTAAATATTCATTGTTTCGTATATATTCTAAAGAATCCTTAAATATCACACATTTTCCTTGTTCTTCTAGTAAA